>JBFYPG010000108.1:0-11336 GCA_041303415.1 Bacteroidales bacterium | reverse complement strand
CCAGGAAGTAGAACTGGAAACATCCCGGTCTGAATGCCAGTCCGAGGCCGAGGTTATCATACCTGTGATTGGCGGCAGTATAAGCGAGCGTGGTGGAGAAGGCATTGCCTATATTGACATTTGCAGAAAGGGTAAGAGCTTCCTTTACCTGCTTCCCGATGAACCTTGTATATGAAAGCACTCCCAGTGAAATACTCTTTGTAAGGTCAAAGCTGCCTCCGACCGAAAGGCCGAACGGAAGATATGTGGTGAAGGGAGTATCGTCAGTTGATGATGAGAAGGAATGCATAACAGAATCAGCAAGCTCAATCATAAGGGAGTCAAATGTGATCTCCCTCTCATATATGTCGGTAATGTCAATTCCGGTAAAATCGAAATGGCTGTTTGCTTTAAGGTTGGTAATATCTTTCTTCCATTTGATAAAACCAAGGTCAGTAATAGCTGCTGAGGCTCTCAGCCGGTTGGTGAAGCTGTATTCAACTCCTGCATCCAGTCCGAGTCCTATATTCCCCGGGTTCAGGATATATCTGACTGTTTCGCTGGTTTCATCAAACCTTGAGTCATCGAATGTGAAATCATCAATAAAACCATCCGGATCCAGATCGACCGATAAAGGGGCGCTGAAGTTGACTGTCATGTCGGCGTCAAAAACATGGCTGTAGTCATCGTTCACGGTTATCCCGAACGACCGGATGTCGGTTGAGGCTGTAGCCATCCCGAAGAGCAGCTTGCCCTTTACCCCGATCCTGAGGTTGCTGGTAAAATTCTTCGAAAAACCTATTCCTGCTTCCCTGTACCACATGACATCTGTCCTCAGGGAGGAGAGATCAACCTTACTGCCTGTGAATGGTTCGTTGCCCTGGAAGGCAAGCCTCAGGAGATCTCCGGGGAGTGCAATATTTGCCTCTACGCGCTCATTGATGTCAAGGAATATATAAAGATCTTTACCTGCATTGAAGCCAAGGCCGAAGAGCTGAACGAGAACCTGGGGCTCAATGGCATTTACGTCCTTGATCTTTGCAATGAAGTCGTTTATATCATAATCAGGGTGAAAGATCGTTATGAGCGAGTCGCCGCTCTGCGAAAGGACATCGGAGAAATTGAAGAAGTTATTATTGATGTTCAGGTTGATGCCCGACAGAACCGGAAGCCCGATGTAAACCGAATTGGTTGGCCGGAGCGCAGGATTGAGCAGATGCCGCTGGGGCAGGTTCATGTAATAGAGTGTCTGGCTGTTCTGCGCAGAGGAATTATAAACCAGCGCTGCCAGCATTATTGCCATTATATATTTGAATCTCCTGGTCATATTTCCGGGTTATTGGGTTCAGTCAAAACTAAATTTAAGATCGGGTTTTATAAAGAGGGCGGCTTTATAGTCAAGGTAATAGTCGGAATAGATCTTTACGTCTTTAGTGCCTCCGTCGGTAGTGACAAGGGTGATGCTGAAGATCATCTTGTCAGCATCATATATTGAATTCCAGAAGTCACTGGTGAGCCTGATCTCAGTCTCGCACTGTGCAGGGCCCGAAACCTTTCCTGAAGCATCAACGGGAGCGGGTTCCAGAATTCCCGGTGCGCTGATAGTTTTTAAGACAGAGTTTGTTGCTGAATCAAACAGGCTTATGGAGAGTGATATACCCAGCGGAAATCCGTTTTCAATGTTTAGAAGGATCTTTAACTCTTCAATATCCTGCGGGTCCAGCGGGCTGTCGCTGAAGTCATCTTCCTCCAGCGGATTATCGACCGTATCTGCAAACTGAAGGTTGTTAAGCCTAAGTTCCACAGGGACCTCTATTTCCAGGTCTCCGAGAAAACGGCTGTCGCCGAAAATATAATTATCCCTTGTTCCGGTATTCCCGTCGGGGTTCATAACGGCTGATCCTCCGAAACGTATCTTTTCGGGAGGCATTGATATGAGTTCCGGGAAATCGGAATTGATTTTGTCAATTGTAAAGACGCCATTTTTATCGCGTTCGGCGGGAGCGGAAGGATAGAGAAGTGTGACAGGATCAAGATCAATATCTACACTGTCCTCTCTCTTATATCCAACAGCATCAATATCTATTTTAACAGGAATTGCAAATGAGTTTGAATAGTTAAGCTTCACTGAAGGGCTTGATATCAGGAAGCTTCCGGAGAGATTACCCAGGATCTCCTCTATTTCAAGGTCAATGGTATCTGCATCAATCGTATCGCCATACTTTCCGAAATATCCTTTAACATAATCAAGTTCCGGATCAAGTATCTCAAGGTCAAGCCGCACCTCGTCGGCACTGTTGAAGTCAACCATTTGTCCGGTTGAGCTTACCTCAATGCTGTATTCGATCGGCAGCTTGTTGTAAGGCTGTGCAGCCACGGTGCCAAGGTCTATTGTTGAATTTGCAATTGATATATTGCCCGAAATGACCGAATTCGGATTGACGGTTATGGTTTCAGTGATTGGAACGCCGTCCCTTGATGATGTGGGCAGAGTTAATGATAATGAAGCTGTTACGGGCGACATTGCATTTACATTATATGAAATGCTCCCGGTGAGGGTTTTGATCATGCTTATCTGGATATCTTCGCCGGGATCAACTGATATTGTGTCCTGTTCATCAAGAGAGAGGATATCCTGTACAGGTATGATCACCCTTCCCGATTCCACCATCAGGTCCCTGCCTGAAACTTTCACCTCGATATTGTTTGCGTCAAGGTCGATCGGCACGGCGGTCAATGTTCCCGGACTGCCGTTAAGCACAATAGCTGCCGTAAGGCGGTTTGTGACAGTAAGTCCTGCCAGGTTGATGCTTTCAGTCACTGACTCTCCGGGATTCACAGTCGGAATTGCCACATCGCCATTGATCTGCGAATCGTCGGCGGTATTATAGAGTCTGATTATTGCTCCGCTCAGCGGTGCCGGCAGGTTGTTTGTGACCTTTATATCAAGAAAACCTTCCGAGAAGGTGGCATTTTCAAAATTTGAAAATGCATTAAAATCAATATCATCCAGGCTCGTTGGGGGGAAGGGAGGGAAGAGTGCCGTGGCCCCGTCAAGAGCACTAAACTGAGCCTTGAGCGCCGGGCTGAAAGAATTGCTGATCTGCCCCAGCGTATAGCTTATCGTACTCTGGAAAGGGGCAAGCTCCAGTTCGCCTACCTCGAAAGTATCGCTGTGGGAGATCATATCCTCAAGGTCATAGTAATCCGTCAGGTTGAAGCTTAGTATTGAATCCTTCCTGAAGATGAATGTCACAACATTGTCATCGTAGATGTATGCAGTGTCATTGTCAAAGATGATGGTGTCATTCTTCTCAATGACATCGCTGAGGGTGATCTTTCCTTTCAATACCGAAACGCCCAGTCCCGGTGCAAAGTGGCCTTGCGTGGAGAGCTTATCGATGTTATAAGTCTCCTTGACGCAGCCTGCAATGAACACCAGGATCGCCGCCAGAATAAGAACGGATAATTTTCTTTCCATATCAGGAATCATTTATTCTCTGTGTCAAGCCTGTAATTATAAAGGAATCTGTCGGTGCCGCCCACTATAAGGTGCCAGCCGCTTTTGTCCGACAGCTTCCCGATCGAGAACATCGAAGCTCCGCGCAGGGGGAATCCGCTCATTGTCTTTCCGTTTTTGTCGATCAGGTAGATCAGATTTCTGGTTATGTCAAAAACACCGATTTTCCTGTCGGAAGCCGAAAAGGTGAAGCTGATCGGGCCTCCGAGTTCTGATGAGCTGAAATCCCTGGTGAACATCTCTGTCCTGTCATGGTCATAAAGATACAATATACCTTTATCAATAAAAATATATTCGCCAAAACCATCTCCGTCCACGTCAAAAAAATCAAAGGCATGGTCAACGGAAAAGGCCTTTAAACCGGATTTTTTCACACTTCCGTCAAAATATATATGCTGAATGGTCCCTTCAGGTGATGAACAGACCAGCGAGGGGTTTGATCCCGACGATAATCTGAGCGATGACTCTTCTGCTTTTGTAACAGGCTCTTTCAGGCGGAGCCTTATATTTCCTGTCCTGTCGAGCAGGTACACAGTTGAATTGTCCGAAACCACAATATAGTCCTTTCCCGACACGCGGCACCAGCTGATCCCGCCATTCACAGGACCCGCGGTTCTGAAAGGGTTCCATCCCCTGACAGCGCTGCCGCTTTTGTCGTAGGCATAGATCATCCTGTCCTCGCCTGCTATCAGAAGCCTGTAATTGAGGTTATTGTCATAATCAAAGAGAGCAAGTGAATTTGAAGCCGGCGATCTCAGCTTCACCGGGTATCTCTCAACATAATTGCCGTTCCGGTCAAGAAGATGAAGATAGTTTTTCCCGGAGAAGAGGATCTGGTATTTGCTGTTCCTGAAATAATCTATCATGAAAACCGATCCGGTTATCCTTTCCTGCAGGGGTACTTTCCATAGCACTCTCCCCGCTGCATTAATAAGGTAAGCGTTATTCCTGAGATCCTGGATGAAGATCTCCCTGGCGCCTGTAACATGGTTTGTAAAGAAGAACGGCTTGATCGCGGCAACTGTGTCAAGCAGTGTCTCCCACTCTGTTGTCGATTCCTCACGCGCCTCATCCATGAAACGCACAGAGAGGCTGTTGTATATCATATCGTTGCTTGACGTGAACTGGTAACCTGCAGCCCGGATCTTTTCGAGAGATGCTTTGCCTGATTGCAGGGAACTGATCGCTTCAGCGCTGAGATAACTCTTCAGGTAATCAATGATACGTGACGGGACGCAATAGAAGAAATAACCTGCAACAGTTGGAAGCGTTGTTTCAAAATCCCTGTAGGTAAGGTCGTTAGCCAGTGTTTTATTAAGCAGGTTATCATAAAGCAGCCGTGAGACTGTGATATATGAACTGCCTGTTATGAGGTAATTATCATAAAAGGTAAAATAAGAATCACTGAAGTTCCTGGCAAACCCCGGGATCACTGCCTCGGAAAATCCCTTGTAGGGGGTTACGTATACCGGGATCTTTATCTGTTCATCTGGCTGAAAATAAAGAGTGTTGGTTTTTCCTGTTTCTGCAGAGAATACGTCAAGGAATAATTTCTCGGCGTAAGCCCTGTTCTTCAGCTCATAGATGATCACCACGTTCTCTTCTGCCGGTCTCTCCCGGATATCTATACAGGCTTTTGTGACCTCATCGCCGGTATATTCCCTCAGTGCTGATGCCAGGGCGGCTGCTTTTACAAAGAGAGTGTTGTTTTCAGCGTGTCCTGAACCGTTTTCAGCAAGGAAGACCGATTCAAAAAGGACCGTGGATGAGGGGAGTATCTTATATGTACTGAATACGCCCACCTTGGCATTTTTATACCTGAAAAGTATCTGCTCCGGCCCCGTGCTTTCGGTATAACCGCTCAACACCAGTCCGTTGTCGTTAAGAAAAATATCACCCTCGGCACAGGCTGCCAGCATCCCCGTTTTCTGTGCGGCTGAAGAATTGTCCTCGTTGAAAAATGATCTGAAGAGCCCGGGAAGATTGCTGAAAACCACGAAAAACCTGTCTTCATTCTTGCCTGATGCTTCAAGCACCCTGGTAAAGCCGGGGATGCTTCTGATGTCATCCTCCCCCCCGGTCTGTTTGATTGCCCTGGTCATGATTTCTTCCGACAGGCTGCAGATAAGCAATCCCGATACAATGGTAATATATGCTTTGCCCTGCAGGCTCTCAAGAGTAAACGGAAGCTCCAGAACGCTGTTGCCCCCCGTGTTTGATTCATTTATCTTTTTTATCCCTGCCATGCGAAGGTCACTCTTCAATTGTCGGAGCCTTATCTCTGCAGGGACTGCCATGGCAAGAAGAGGCTGAAGCTTACCCTGACCTGTATTATAAAATGAAATAATTGCTGAATTGCCTGTCATCAGTCTCTTATATGCTGCATTGTTAAGCTGGTCCGACAGGAACTTTGCTTTCAGGAAGAATGTGCTGAACTCCTTTACCCCGGATACTTCTCCCATAAATCCTTTGCCGGAAGTGATTGTGTTAATAAAGCTCTGAAAGTCGGCTGTTTCTATGACAAAAGCAGCTGTAGGGCTCACGGCTTTATAAGGGTCGGTGAACCAGGTCTTTCGGCCCTGGTAAAGAAAGTATCCCAGGATAACAAGGCCGGAGATAAGTACAATGACAGAAATGATAGCCGCTCGCTTCCTCACCTGCGGAATTTTAATAACAGACCTGCTCCAAAAGTAATCATTTAACGGACACAAGGATCAGGCCTCCCGGATCACATTCCATCCTCTAGCGTCAGCGAGGGCATAAACAGGTTCTTTAAGGTCGCCGTAGAAAGTAACCCTGTGCCAGCCCCATTTTCCCCACATTGTGAACAGCTTCTCAATGTCGCCCAGAGGCTCTGCACTGAGTTTTGTACGGCAGGCCCTGTCGTCGGGATCATTGTCAAGCGAGACAGCCTGGTGCATCAGTATCTCTTTGCGGGAATTGTTTATCTCAAGGGTTGTGGTCATGTAATTTACCGGAAGTATTGACTGTACCGAGGCTCCTGCCCTGTCTTCAGAATGTGTCATTATCCTGAACGGATTGGTCTTGCCTTCCGGGCCGAATATCCTGTTCGGAGCAACGCAATGGGCATATATTATCCGCCGTTTTGAGGTGTCAATCACCGGGTCGGAGATAAATCCGGGCCGTCCCTGTGTAAGAGTTGAAAACGCAAGCATAGTGGCTGTGGAGCTGATATCACACTCGCAGGCCCCCACCAGGCCTTCATTGCACAGTTCGTGAAAACCGAGGCACGGATATGCATGGATATGTCCTCCGTAAAATCCGCCAAGACAATTAATGGTTATCGCATTTGCATCATGCTTTTTAAGAACCTCTTTCATTCCTAAGTACATGGCTGCAGATGTAAGAAGAGTCTCGTGGGAAACGCCGATGACCTCCAGCGCCGATCTCTGCCATTTTCCAGCTATCTCTGCGGAATAACCCTTGTCGGCATTGCTCCAGGCTTCGTTTACTTCTGAAAAGGGTATATATTCCAGCGGTATTCCAAATACCGGATCGGCAATGGATGAATTCTGGTCATCTACAGCAAGTATCCTGGAACCGGCCAGGCGCTTTGTGCACTCTTCGGCGGAAATGGTTTTGATCTTGTTGGGTATTATGCTGAAATGGCCGGCGGCAGGAGTCGATTTTATCCGTGCATTTCTGACAGCTTCAGCAAAATCAGCAGGAGAACCGTTGTTCCTGGTAATCTCGAAACAGGAGACTGCCGCGAGCAGGTCATCGGTCTTTGATGAGGCAACAAATCCAACATTGGAAGTATTGCTGCTGAGGAAGTTCGACATATAAACGAGAAATCCCCCGCTTCCTCCGAACTGAAAATCGGCATACAGAACGGGTTTGCCGGTTTTAGCTATAGTCTGAACCACCTGGTTCCAGCAATTCATCTGGTACACAATATACCCGTCAATATTTTCCCCGGAATCCGCAAGGAGTATCTTTTCGGCATCTTCAGGACCCGTTGCCAGCGACGGGATGAATTCATAATCAGGGAAGCGGCTCCTCAGTGCATCATTGGTTTTTTCCATAACAGGATTGAAATCAAAACCTACATTCGGCCAGTCGGGCTGAGACTGAACCGGTGCGTGAAGTGAATACAGGATCCTGATCTTCAAACCGGCAGCTTTTCCGGGTCGTTCATCGTATGATCCTGGAAAAGGAACATGTTTAAAGGCCATGCAGGCGGCGCATGCCGAACAGGAGGCCAGAAAGCCCCTTCTTGTAACATTTGTTATTTTTTTCATTCCCGGATCAGGTTTGGATATAATATACAGAACATTAAATATACGAAATAATGCTTAAAAAAAATTCTGACTACTCTGCTGATTCGTGATTTTCTGTCTAAATAACTTTGGACAAATGGTCAAAGGTGTCGGAGATTCCTCGCTGGCGCTCGGAATGACACGGCGAGACTGAAATAGAGGGGGAAAAGAAGTGGCGATTCGAAAACTCTGTTTTGGCTCTCTTCGTTACATTTCAGCGAATCGCCACTTCTTTTCCCCCTCCATACAAAATATTAAGTTGTCATTCCGAAGCGAAGCGAGGAATCTCCTTAATTCAGCAGGAAAATGCATAGATAAACAGAAGAAAATATAGCGATTTACACAGATTCGCATATAACAGAAAAAAGAGATTTCAGAAGGCTCGATTCAGCCCCCCGGGATGTTTTTTGGCACACTATTTGATTCTATGATTGTACAGGCAATCTCAATCATATACTTGATCCTTCAAGTTCAGCCCCGGGTACTCCCGGGGCTTTCATCTTTTATACCTCAGAAGGGCTTGTATCCAATGATCTCACGCACCTCCCTGACTGTCTTTGATGCGCTGGCCCGTGCCTTTTCAGCCCCCTTCTTCACGACTTTTGCCATATAATTCCTGTCGGCCAGGATCTCATTTATTCTTACCCTGATAGGTTCGGTTACCTTTATAATATCTTCAGCAAGCTGCTTTTTCATGTCGCCGTAGCGGATCTCGCATGAAGCATGTTTTTCTGTGAAATATTTAACAGTAGAGGGTTCCGATACAACCTTCATTAAAGTAAACAGGTTCTGTACCGGTTCAGTCGGTTTTTCCCCCTGTGTTTTCGGTCCGGTATCAGTTACGGCCCTCATCACTTTTTTGCGGATCTCTTCGGGAGTGTCGGCAAGGAAGATACCGTTGCCCTCGCTTTTTCCCATCTTGCCTGTTCCGTCAAGCCCGGGGATCTTGATCAGCTTATGGCCGAAATTATATGCATCAGGTTCGGGAAAATAATCAACTTCATACATTGTATTAAAGCGCCGCGCGAAACGCCTGGTCATCTCGAGATGCTGCTCCTGGTCCTTGCCTACGGGGACCTTGTGGGCTTTGTGAATTATGATGTCGGCAGCCATAAGTACGGGATATGTCAGCAATCCTGCATTGATATTGTCCGGCTGGTTCCTTATCTTTTCCTTGAATGAAGTTGTTCTCTCAAGCTCGCCCACATAGGCATTCATATTGAGAAGCAGATAAAGTTCAGTCACCTCAGGCACATCGCTTTGCACAAACACAGTTGCTGTTTCCGGGTCAATACCGCAGGCCAGGTATTCAGCCAGCACCTGCCTGATGTTTCCCTGCAGGTCATCAGGCCTGGGATGTGTTGTAAGCGCATGATAGTCGGCAATAAAGAAAAAACAGTTGTTCTCCCTCTGCATTTTCAGGAAGTTGCTTAACGCACCAAAGTAATTGCCAAGGTGCAGGTTGCCCGTTGATCGTATGCCGCTTACTACAGTCTCCATGTTCAGATTAATAAAATCATGCAAAGCTAATTGTTTTTTTAGGATTGCGTAAACCTGTATTCCACCTCTAAATCTCACGTACCCACCCCCTTGGTCCCTCCTTAACTCCATGTACCCACCCCCTTGGTCCCCCTCCCTGCTGGCGCAAGGAGGGGGAAATGTTTGATTTGCAGCTCTTTACGCCCCCTCCTTACGAAGTAGGGAGGGGGTTGGGGGGTGGGTACGTGTGATCCATGGGAGGGGGTTGGGGGGTGGGTACGTGTGATCCAGGGAGGGGGGTTGGGGGTTGGGGGGTAATTATTATTACCTTTGCCCCATCAAACTCAAAGAGCCGTGGAACCCCAGGAATCAACAAGACAGAAAAAAGTATCAAGACTTATTCAGAAGGAGATCGCAGATATATTTCTGCGCAAGGGAAGCGAATATGCTCCGGGAAAGATGATATCGATAACAAAAGTCAGGATAAGCCCCGATCTCTCATTTGCAAAAGTGTATCTGAGCATATACCCGTCAGGGAACCAGACCGGGATATTGAAGGTAGTGCAGGACCATGTTTCGAAGATCAGGTTCGACCTCGGGCATAAGGTCCGTTCACAGCTGAGGATAGTACCCGAGATAGCATTCTTTATCGATGACAGCCTTGATTATATCGATAACATCAACAAATTGCTCAAATCCTGATTTCCATGCAGTACGAGCCGATTAAAAGATCGCTGGGAAAGTTCATTTCGGGACCATTATTCATAAGGAAACTATTTTACAGCCTGCTTGATATCCTCCTTCTGCGCACATGGCATGTCAGGAGGGCTCTGAAAAACAAAAGCCGGGATCTCCCGGGTAATGCGAATATCCTCGATGCAGGCTGCGGCCTGGGGCAGTATACCTGGCGGATGGCCAGGATGAATAAAGGATGGAGCGTTACCGGCGTGGATATCGATAAAGAACAGGTTGAGGATTGCAGGAACTTCTTTCAGAAGGCAGGACTTGGGAAGAAAACCTCCTTCCGGGCGGCTGACCTTTCAGAATTCAGGGAGCCCGGCGCTTATGATCTCATTCTTTCGGTTGACGTGATGGAACATATAAGGGAGGATGAAAAGGTATTCCTGAATTTCTCGGAATCACTTAAGCCCGGCGGGCATCTTATCATCTCAACTCCATCCGACCAGGGAGGCTCAGATGCACATTCTGATGGAGAAGTATCATTTATTGATGAGCACGTCAGGAACGGTTACGGCATCGGTGAGATAACCGGAAAGCTGACACGGGCAGGATTCAGGGACATTGAAGCCCGCTATACATACGGTCGGCCGGGGAATATATCCTGGCGCCTGGCAATGAAATATCCGGTGAAAATGCTGAACATTTCATATATTTTCTTTATTATTTTACCGTTTTATTACCTGGTTATTATGCCGGTATCTCTAATTCTCAACATTTTTGATCTCAGGATAAAACATAAAACAGGAACAGGACTCCTGGTAACCGCAAGAAAATAATCCGGGTGAAGCTTTCATTATACATAGCAAAACGGTATCTCTTCGCAAAAAAATCGAGAAATGCGATAAACATAATCTCTGCCGTATCCGTTGCTGGAGTGACTGTCGGAACTATGGCCCTCATTATAGTCCTTTCGGTGTTTAACGGACTGGAATTGCTGGTGACATCCATTTTCAACACCTTCGATCCCGACCTGAAGATCACGGCTGCCGAAGGCAAAACCTTCATTGCTGACACGGCAAAGCTGCAGCTGCTCTCAAATGTCAGCGGAGTCTCGTGCTATTCACTGACTGTTGAGGAGAACGCGCTTCTGAAATACGGCGACCGGCAATATATTGCGACCATAAAGGGGGTGGATGACAACTATGTCAGAGTGACAAATATCGACAGCGCGATGTGGGACGGTGATTTTGCTCTTTATGCTGAAAACGGAAGGCCATATGCTGTTCCGGGGGTAGGAATTGCGCAGTACCTGGGAATAAACATCAATTTCATAAATCCCCTGTTCGTCTATGTTCTGAAACGATCGGCCGGGAGCTCGCTTAATCCCGAGGATGCCT
>JBFYPG010000107.1:0-29187 GCA_041303415.1 Bacteroidales bacterium | reverse complement strand
ACAAAGCGGGGTGTAGCGCAGCCCGGTTAGCGCATCTGGTTTGGGACCAGAGGGTCGCAGGTTCGAATCCTGCCACCCCGACTTAAAAAAGAGTGAGAGTGTGAGCGGGAGCGAGCACTCTTATTCTTTTTTCTCACACTCGCTCTGACACTCACTCAAATCTCCTTGTCTGAGTCCCGGAACAAATATAAAACCCTGCAAATGAGCGAAGCGAATGACAGGGCTTTGTCTTTTGTTATTTTCCATACCAGGATCAGCGAAGCTAATCCTGCAAATGAGCTCAGTGAATAACAGTTTATTATTGAAAATAACTGTAACTTTATATCCATGAAAAAGCTGCTTCCGGTGATATTATTCTGCCTCCTGCTCGGGTCATGCGAAGAGGAGTATTGCTGGCGCTGTGAAATAATATCCACAATAACCGGGGAGGTCATAAAAACCGAAGAGTACTGCGACAAGACTGAGAAGGAAATTGAAGAGATGATAAGGGAGATTTCCAGTTCTTCAGTTAATGTTAAGGAATGTGTCCGGTATCTGAATTAGTATTTTGATTCTGTTGAACACTCTGCTCTGATAATTGTTTTAAGAAAAACAACCATAATAAAAACAATGAAAAAGTTAAGCTTGTTCTTTCTATTAGTAATTTCATTGCCGGTGATGTCACAGTCAGACGGCTTCTATAGCTTTAAAGTCAAGTCTCTTGAAGGAGCGGAATTTGATTTTGCCTCCCTTAAAGGGAAGAAGGTAATGATAGTGAACACTGCATCAAAATGCGGATATACACCTCAATATGAGGATATTGAGGCGCTCCACAGGCAGTTTGGCGATAAGCTGTTCATCATAGGGTTTCCTGCAAACAATTTCATGAACCAGGAACCCGGAACAGCATCTGAAATAAGGCAGTTCTGCTCTGAAAAGTATGACGTTACATTTCAGCTTATGGAAAAAGTTTCCGTTAAAGGTGATGATATACATCCGCTGTACCAGTGGCTCACTTCAAAAGAGAGGAACGGCGTTATGGATTCTGAGGTAAAGTGGAACTTCCAGAAATACCTCATTGATGAGAACGGCAGGCTCGTTGATGTGCTCTACTCAAAGGAAAAACCAGGATCAGAGAAAGTACTAGCCTGGTTATCTGAGAAATAGCAGAATTCAATCGAAGTTGATCTTCTTAAAGCTGGCGAGATTCATTGCTCTCCTGTGATAATTTCTTTTACCTGTCTTATCTCCGCGGGCATCACATACGCGGCTGAGTCCGAAGCAGCAGTAGGCTGAAAACTCATTTCCGTAATTGCCGAAAGGGACCAGCTCTTCGAGCGCTCTCTCGTAGAGATTATCAGCCATATCCAGGTCCCTGTATTTTTTCTCCCGGACTACCGCGCTGAATACTTTTATCTGCGCGGCATAATAGGGATGTCCTGATTCGGCAGGCGAGAGAACCAGGTACTTTTCAGTTTCATCGTATTTCCCGAGCAGAAGGAGGTTCTTGATATGCAGTCCCTTAAAGAAAAGGTTTTCAGGATAAAAGCCTGTAAGTGCTTCGGTATAACTCAAAGCCTTTTCATAATCATTCTCATAATTGGTATAGATCCATGAGAGTATCGAATTGGCTTCTGCCCGCAGCAATATTGAATTCTCAGCGCAGATATTCAGCTCCCTGAGCCCTGTTTCAAGATCGCCCGGCGGGAAAAGCACTGCTACAGGCTTGTATACAGGATGGAATTTAGGGTAAGCATCACGGTAATAATTGTAGAGACCTGTAAAGTAATAAAGATCAGAGAACACACCATTAAAATCAAATGAGCGCATTATATACCTATAAGTTCCGGAAGCCATAGGTATGACATTCCTGCTCATGTGATTGTCGGCATAAAATACCAGGAGAAGGCCTCTGGCACAGATGTTGGCAAGCAGTGCCTCCGCTTCATATTCCGCTGAATAAGAGTCCTCCTCGCACAGTTCAATGCACCGGCGCATTTTTCCCTCAAATTCATCCATTGCCGGCGTCTCAGGCAGAAGCGGATAATTCTGCCAGTAAACCGTCAGTCCCTGCAGAAGATAAACAACAGGATGCTCCTTGCCGGGTATCTCTATATTATTGAATATCTCCTGCGCTTCGTCGAATCTGAGCCTGTAGATATCATCAATCCCTGATTTGATCATCTGCAGGGTTGCTGTATCACTCAGTATCTGACCTCCGGCGGAAGTGTTTTGAATCAGGAAAGCAATCAGGATAAAGGAAAAATATTTCGGCAGGGATCTCATGTCAGAATATGAAGGGGATAAACATTTTCGTCTCCTTCATATAATTAGTATACTGGTCACCGAACCTGATCTTAAAATTCAGGAGAAAAAGAATGAAAATGTTTTCAAAAGAAAAGAACCTAGAGATGCCGTGATACCTTTTATCCCTGATGGAAAAATACCATGAAAATGCTGCAATCAGCAGCGTGCCGCAGGTGAGGACATTGTAATTCATTAATTATCAGTTTTTTTCTCATGTATTTTCTTCAAGTAGCTGTAAACTTCCACCTGTGAGCGGTATTCCTCCTTGCCCGGCTTTACGAAAGTGTTTGAAAGCGATGCGTCAAGCTTGCGCGCCTTTACATTGTCGTTCCATAATATGCTGAATATTTCTTTCAGTTCATTTTTCAGGATCTTGTCAAATATGGGGCATGTAACCTCGATCCTGTGATCAAGGTTCCGGGTCATCAGGTCGGCCGACGATATGAAAACCTCTTCGTTCCCGCCGTTCCGGAATATCATGAATCTGCTGTGCTCGAGGAACCTGTCGACAATGCCGATTGCTTTAATGTTCTCACTGATATCTTTCAATCCGGGAACAAGCGAATTCATTCCCCTGACGATCAGCCTCACATTGACGCCTGCTGCGCTGGCTTCGTAAAGGTTGTTAATAATTTCCGCATCGGTGATATTGTTCAGCTTAAGATGGATGGATGCCTTCTTTCCTGCTTTTACATTCTTTATTTCATTCTCTATCAGCAGGTTAATCTTATTCCTCAGTGAGAAGGGAGATAGCACGAGATGGTAATAATTATCTTTCTTGTAGTTGACGTTGAAGAAATTGAATGCCTTCTGAACCTCATTGGTTATTTTGAGTTCAGCCGTAAGAAGAAGGCTGTCAGTATAAACCCTCGCCGTATCCTCATTGAAGTTGCCTGTGCCGATTGCTGCATAACGTTGTGTTACATCACCTTTGGTCCTGGTTATTAGCAGCAGCTTTGAATGGACCTTAAGCCCGGGCACTCCGTATATTACCTTTACACCTTCATCCATGAGCTTATTGCCCCACAGGATATTGGCCTCCTCATCAAACCTTGCCTGAAGTTCAACGACTGTTGTTACATTCTTGCCATTCCTTGCGGCGTTCATCAGGGCGTTGATGACGCTTGAGTTACGGGCAAGTCTGTAAAGGGTGATCTGAATGGAAGTAACATACGGGTCTATCGATGCTTCCCTCAGCAGGTCGATTAAATGATCAAATGAATGATAGGGAAAATAAAGCAGGATATCTTTCTTCTTTATTGCCGAAAGGATGCTTTTTCCCGGCTGGATGTCGCGATGGGAAATAGGAGGCATCGGTTCAAAATAGAACTTCTTTTTACCCAGGTAGGGGAACTTCATGAAATCCTTGAAATTATGGTACCTGTCGGCAGGGATGACGACGTCATCGGGACTGAAATTCAGCTTTTTCTTGAGAAGCTTAAGAAAATCATCAGGCATTTTACGGTCGTAGATGAACCTGACAGGGTTCCCGAGCTTTCTCTGGTGAAGGCTCTTTGACAGCTTTTCAATGTAACTCTCCGAAATATCGTCGGCAATTTCAAGCTCAGCATCCTTGGTTAGCTTGATAGTATACGCCGATATCTCGTCAAAGTCGAAAATGAAGAAGATGTCCTTAAGCCCGTACCTTATAATATCATCAAGATAAATAATGTATTTTTCCTCATTGACCTCAGGCAGAACAATGAATCTTGGCAGGATAGAAGTGGGTATCTCCATAAGTGCATACCGTTTTTCGCCAGTTCTTCTTTTCCTCAGGATTATTGCCAGGAAGATCGCATCGTCAGTAAGATTGGGTAGCTCTCCATCCTCTTCGATAAGGAAAGGCATCAGACGCGACCTTATTTCCGAAATGAAATATTTCCTGACGAATTCTGACTGTTCCTCATTGAGCTGTTTCTCATTAATAATATGTATCTTATGGTTATGCAGCTCCTGTATGAGCGATGAATAGATCTTTTCGAACCTGGAATTCTGATCAAGAACTATCTCATGTACCTTTTTAAGAGTTGATTTGGGGCTGTATCCGAGCATTTCCTTCGATTTTTCCCCGAATTGTGTGAGTCGTTTCAGAGTAGCCACCCTTACCCTGAAAAATTCGTCGAGATTGTTTGAATAGATACCAAGGAATTTGAAGCGTTCAATCAGAGGTATATCTTTATTTTCAGCTTCCTGCAGAACCCGTTCATTGAACGAAAGCCAGCTTATCTCCTTGGGAATGAAAGATTTGCCCATGTTTATTTTTCAGGTTTAAGAAAATACTCCAGGTTCCCGGTTCCGCTTTTTATCTCTGTCCATGTTTTTCCGGGGAAGGAAATACAGGCAGCGCTGGTCTTGGTGAGGAATTCACAGCCATTTTTTGAAAGGCGGTCAGGTATCTCCGTAAATGAAGGATTATGCCCGAAGAGCGTTATAGTGTCAGTATCGTCATTTACCGATTCCAGTATATCCATGAGGATCTTTAATCCCGACTTGAAATAAATGCTGCTTTCGATCCTGATCTTCTCATATTTTATTCCATATTCTTCAGCAAAGATATACGCTGTTTCAAGAGCCCTGAAAGCCGGGCTTGAGATAAACAGACCTGGTTCGGGCTCTTTCTGCTTCAGTCTTTTTGCCATCTCCCTGGTAATGACTTTCCCCTTTATGGTAAGCGACCTTTCAAAATCCGTTATTCCCGTCTCCTGGTCTTCAGCCTTTCCGTGCCGGACAAATATCAGTTTTTTCATTTTTTTATTACGTGTAAATATTACACTTATTTTTCAGATACCGAAGCTTGTTCCCAGGTTCTGGGCCTGTATCACCCGCGGATCATCAGGCTTAATGAGTTTAAGTTTGCCTGCCACATCGGCGAGGGGCACGGATACTATCTCATCGTTTTTCAGTGCTACCATTTTCCCGAAATCGCAGCTGGCAATCATGTCGGCCGCCGAAGTGCCATAGCGGGTTGCCAGCACCCTGTCCATAGGGGAGGGAGTGCCGCCCCTCTGTATATAGCCCAGGACAGTCTCCCTGGTCTCGAGTTCTGTCATCTCAGTGATCTTTTTACACAGATATTGTGCCACTGACTGTTCTTTGACCGGATTGTTGACGCCTTCAGCCACAACCACTATTGAATATGGCTTATTTTCCTCAGCCCTCCTGACAAGGTATTCAGCTATCTTCTCTTCCTTATACGGAATTTCGGGGATGAGAATCACATCGCCTCCGCCTGCAATTCCTGAATAGAGCGCTATCCATCCGGCATTATGCCCCATGACTTCAATGACCATTATCCTCTTGTGGGAGTTGGCTGTTGAATGAAGCCTGTCGATGGCTTCCGTGGCTATATTGACTGCAGAGTCAAAGCCGAAAGTGATGTCGGTTCCCCATACATCATTATCTATTGTTTTTGGGATCCCGATGACATTAAGGCCCTCCTCTGCAAGCAAGTGAGCGGTCTTTAATGTGCCGTTGCCTCCGATACATACAAGACAATCAAGGCCAAGCTGCCCGTAATGTTCCACAATCAGGTCGGATTTTCTGATCTCACTTTTCTTCTTTCCGCTGCTCTTGAAAGGCTTTTCCCTGGAGGTACCCAGTATCGTACCTCCAAGAGTAAGAATGCCTGACAGGTCACGTTCCGAAAGATCCTTGTATTCTTTATTGATCATCCCTGTGAATCCATCGCTTATGCCAACTATCTTCATCCCGTACTTTATGATCGCTGTCTTCCCGACCCCGCGTATGGCAGCATTCAATCCAGGACAGTCGCCGCCCGCGGTGAGAATGCCGATCTTCATGCCGCTGCTGTTCTTACTCATGTTTTCTCAGTGGTTTGATTGGAGTAAGCAAATTTAGTTTTTTAGTTGTGATATTCCCATATTTTGACGGTATAATTTAAAATATGTAACTTTAGTCGCCGCGTTAACTGTATTATTCTCTGAATATCAATGGAGCCTGATTATGTGAAACTTAAGGATATAAAGCCTGCCCTCGCAGGTTATATCAGGGATGCCCAGATACTTCTCAGCAAGACTCCGGTCCCTGATGATGTTGCTGTTCATGATGTCAGGGTGCTGATGAAAAGAGCAAGGGCTGTAATGAAGCTGATAGGCAGTCAGACCGGCAGGGAATCGTATGAACGAAACTACGGCACTTTCAGGGAGGTTGGACGTATATTGTGCCTTTGGCGCGAGACATCGGTGCACAGGAAAACCCTTAAGGACCTCAGGAAAAAAAAGCCGAAGGTCTTTACAGCCCTGGAAAGCAATAAACAGATTGAACTGCTGATGCTTAAGGCAGAGGCACCCTCCGGACCAACACCTGAAATCAAGAAGGATCTTGATCAAATTCATGACCTCCTCAACAAAGCTGGCTTCCGGATCCGCTTCCAGAGCCTCGATAAGCTCGATGCCAGGCAGCTGCTCGGCGAACTCGATAGCACATACAAAACCGTCGCCGACAAGTACCTTACTGCCCGGGACAACCTTAAGTCAGAAAACCTTCATGAGTTCAGGAAGAAGGCGAAGGATTTTCTCTACCAGCTATATTTTTTCAGGCCGCTTAATCCACCTGTTGTGAAAGCACTTGAGAAGAAGCTTGATGCGCTCACACAGGGACTGGGCAAATACAACGATCTTTCCCAGCTGATAAAAACGCTGGGCTATAAATACTCAGGTCCCGGTGCTTCTCCGGCACTCGATGAGCTTAGCGTCATTATCAGGCAGGAACAGGATAAGAACCTTTCCAGGGTATGGCCTATTGCATATAAAATATTCTGTCCGGGTCAGAAACTTGTTAACATCCTGGGTTACCGGATACTGATGATTTAGTGAATACTCAGCTCAGATCGAACCACCGGGAAAAGCCTGAACACTCTTTTTCCCGGAAGGTTTTATGATAATACTCGTTAGTGTGATTATCATAAATATAATCTTTCCCCCATTCATCTGCTCTGGCGGCAGTTTCCTTAATAGCCTTGATAATAAAACAGAGTTCTGCATCAGTCATCGTTGGATGAAGTGACAATCTTATCCACCCTGGTTTGAGCGACAGATCCCCGGCTTCGATCCTGTCGGTGATCTCCGTGGAGAGCTTAAAATCGACATTCAGCAGGAAATGTCCGTAGGTGCCGGCGCACGAACATCCTCCCCTGACCTGTATACCAAACCGGTCATTCAGGAGTTTGGTGTAAAGATTATGGTGGATATTGTCGACATAAAAAGAGAATATGCCGAGGCGTTCAGTGATATTTTCAGCCAGAATATGGAGACCTCTTATCTTTTTCAGCTCACTGAACGCAATAGCCGTGAGTTCCTTCTCCCTCTCATGGATTTTGTGAATTCCCATTTGTTCCTTGAGCCTGACTGCAAGAGCAGCCTTGATACCCTGAAGGAACCCCGGAGTACCACCGTCTTCCTTTACCTCTATATCGCTGATATAGCTGTGGCCTCCCCACCGGTTGGTCCATTTTACAGTACCTCCTCCGGGTGTGTCGGGTATCTGGTTCTTGTAAAGTTTCTTACTGAAGACAAGTACACCTGCACTGCCGGGGCCCCCCAGGAATTTATGAGGTGAAAAGAAAATTGCGTCAAGCTGTTCTGACTTGTCGTCCGGATGCATGTCAATGTCAACATAGGGTGCCGATGCGGCAAAATCAACAAAGCAGAATCCCCCATGCTCGTGCATAATCCTTGCCATCTCGTGATAGGGGGGAGAATAGCCTGTGACATTGGAACATGCTGTAAATGAGCCAATGAGCAGGGGGCGGTCCTTGTATTTCACTATCTCTCTTCTGAGAGCTTCAGGATTTACTGTCAGATCTCCGGCAGGTTCAAGCAGAACCACTTCCGCAAGTGTTTCATACCATGATGTATGGTTTGAATGGTGTTCAGTATGTGTCAGAAAAACTACCGGTCTGTTTTTGTTGGGAATATCCTTGCAATTTGTGAAGTCGTCCCTGGTGAAAGCGCAGTAATGGATAGCCTGTTCCGGAACCTTGAGACCTAGGATGCGCTGCAGTTTTGCGATGGCAGAGGTCATACCGGTGCCGGTAAATAGCAGGACATCATTATCATCGGCATTTACATGTTTTTTCACGATCTTCTGTGCATGGTGATATGCAGTGGTCATCGCGATGCCTGTTGCCGACGATTCCGAATGGGTATTACCGACCATCGGTCCTATCTCCCTGCACAGCTTCTCCTCGATGGGGACATAGAGCCTGCCGCTGGCTATCCAGTCGGCATAAACCAGTTTCTTAATTCCACAGGGAGTCTCTATATCAGAGTCAATGCCAACAATGTTCCTGCGGAAGCGGCTGAAGTATTTTTCAAGGGCTGGCATAAAAAAACATAATCCTTACATAAGGTAAAAGTAAGGATTATAAATTAAATGGAGATCGTTATAAATCAGTGCCTAGGTAAAAATGATCTGTGATCCTTCTCCTCCGGCTTTTTCATAAAACTCACCAACGGTTAGCACGCCGCTAACATGTTCAGTAAGATCTTCTTTCTTGAATTTGAACATATCCATTGCGAGCTTGCAGGCATATATCTTACCTCCGCCTGCGGTGATCAGGTCAAGGAATTCGCTTACAGGCGGTATATCAAGCTGTCCCATTTGTTTTTTCATCATCCATGATGTGAAAGCTTCCATTCCCGGTATTACCCCGAGCAAGGTGGGCATTCTGAGCCCTCCTGGAAGCCTGAGGGCAGGATTGCCCACTACTCCTGTATGCAGCTTATCCATCCTGCTCTTTACGATTGCATCCAGGCCGAAAAAGGTAAAGAAAAGGTTTGTCTCAATGCCTTCCATTACAGCTCCGTTGCCCATTACGAGAGTTGCATATACATCTTCAATGGCACCCTTGGCGCAGATGATGTTGACCTTCCTGATTGGATATTTCTGTTCCATGTTAATCGATATTTATGGTTTAAATACAACTGGCCGGTTTGGGTATACCCGCTATCTTGGTGGCTTTTTTCAGAGGGGCTCCGGGAAACAACTGATAGAATGTTTTGACATCAATAATCCCTGAATGATTTATACTCCTGATTGATAAAGCCTCACCGCCGAGATGCCTGTTCCGGAGAAATTCTATTATTGCAAAATGCTGATCGGTAAGGGTTATGCCCTCATCCTTTGCAATTTCAGCAGCTATTTCTTTTGTCCACTGAGATGGATCCGTAAAGTATCCTTCCTCATTAACATCCACTGTGACTCCTGCATAAGTTTTTTGTGCCATACTATATATATTTAATTGTTAATTAGTTAAATCTTTTTGTTTTGTAATATTCTGTAAGAAAGCCATAACAAACCCTATACTTTTCCTTATCTCCGGTTTATTCAGCTGTTTTAAAAGCCGCCAGACTGAATATTCTTCAATATCTTCCGGACTGGTTTCTTTAAGAGCAGCAACAGCTGTGTTAATTTTGTTCAACACTTCAGGGTCTCCGATAGCGAATAGCGTATCTGCAACAGGTAGAAGATTATCTGAAAGATTCTTAATCTCTTCAATACTGTATCTTGAGAGCAGAGTATCCACCGTTTTCCCGAGCTGCCTGATGACTTCTATATATCCCTTCTGTTCAAGTTCGTGGAGCTTCTGTACTCCGTCAAGTCCGATCTGTTTGATAACAGGGGAAAGATCCCTGGCAAGATCAGTAAGGCTTTCAAGAGTTTCCAGAACCATGCCAAGACTGTTAATATTCCTTATAAGACGGAGTATCAGACATCTCAGAGCTTCACTATCTACTTCAATTCCTGCATGGTCAAGTTCTTTGACCATATTCCTGAAAGCATCTTTCCCGATAACGGCGAGATCATCCATCAGGTCATTAACAGCTTCACGATTTTGCCTTTGAACTGAAATTTCGTCCAGGATTAAATCCAGTTTCCGGTTAATATCGTCGATCTGTTTTTGTACCGGTATTTCCGTCATATTAATAGGTGTTAGTTTTAATCGGTCTTTTTACCGGCCATGGTCATATGTGTTTCAATAGGCATCTCTTTGCCTTTCAGAAGAATATGCCAGTATATCCACCGGAATAAAAGTTTTCCGTAATGATTCAGCCTGCTCTCTTTGAGAAGGCTGAAAGGACCGATACCCGGGAAAGGAAAATAACCCGGCAGGGGTTCAGTATCATAGTTGAAATCAATAAGAGCTCCTTTTCCGTGTCCTGTTTCTATATAGCAGTTTGAATGTCCGTCAAATTTGCCGGTAAATGGCCTTTCCTCGATATAGCACAATAAATTCTCAGTAAGTATATCAGCCTGAAAATGAACAACTGACCCTGCTTTTGAAGTCGGAAAATTACCGGCATCACCCAGAACAAATACATTATTCTTTAATGTTGACTGCAGCGTGAACTTATCTGCCCTGACAAATCCGAACTCATCACCCAGCCCGCTTTCCAGGATAACACGGTCTCCGCTGTGAAGAGGAATCGTAATAAGGCAGTCAAAAGAGATTTCCCTGCCACCGAAATCTTTGATTATCTTATTCTTATTATCAACCTCGCTAAGGAAAAAATCAGTGATCATTTCTATATTCTTGTCCTCTAGAAGAGTCCCGAGCAGTTTTGCGGAACGAGGTTTGGTAAATGCACCGGAAAGAGGCGTAACATAACTGATCTTAACCTTATCCCTCATGCCTCTCTCAGTAAAGAAAGCATCTGCATAAAATGAAAATTCCAGGGGAGCAACAGGACATTTAATAGGATTATCCGCAATGTTTACAACAAGGTGGCCGCCTTCCCATGTCTTAAAGAACCTTGCAAGAGCTTCAGCACCTTCTATCGTATAAAAATCAAATACGTTCTTGTACCATAGATCTCCCCTGAGGCCTTTGGTTTCTTCAGGATTTATTCTTGTGCCTGTGGCAATAATCAGGATATCATATCCGATAACTTCACCATTCGACAGGACTACTTTATTATTCTCATGATCAATGCCTTCAATCTGCTGGTAAATAGCATCAACACCAACCGGAAGGAAGTTTTGTTTCGGTTTGGTAACATCATCTCTCTTGTAATAGCCAAATGGAATGAAAAGAAAACCGGGTTGATAATAGTGAGTCTTCACCTGATCAACAACTGTAATTTTCCATTCATCCCTGGAAAGCTCTTTCCGCATTTTATTAGCCATTATCGTGCCTCCCGTGCCGGCTCCCAGAATAAGAAGTT
Organism: Bacteroidales bacterium; assembly: GCA_041303415.1. Lineage (GTDB taxonomy): Bacteria > Bacteroidota > Bacteroidia > Bacteroidales > VadinHA17 > LD21. Next base: position 17,716 of record JBFYPG010000107.1, on the reverse strand, counting down.
TTTTCATATTAAGCTTTATTGTTAATTAATTAACAGTGTAATATTATCTTTTGTTCATTCATGAAATCATTAATATGATAATTAGGATATAAATAATATAATTTTTATCAGGTGAAAGAGAGTTAAAAAAAATCTCGTAACTTCAACCAATCTGGTTTGATTATCTTAGTTATTATTTAAAACAGTTCTTATGAAAAAAAATATTTCAATAGCGGCTCTTTTAATATTCTGTATTTCAGTTGTTTCTGCCCAATCGGCAAACGGGAAGAGAGACCCTGTGGGCAAATGGAAGTTCGAAGCTCCGTATGCTCCCGAGGGTTTCACTGCAGGCACTATTGATGTCGGATACGCTGACAACAAATATACTGCCAGCATGTTGTTCACAACTTCAGGCTACTCATTTAACGCTGAAAAGGTCGCCATCAGGAATGATTCACTTTTCTTCAATATCTGGATTGAAGGAACCGATGTGAGCGTGGCCCTTAAAATAGAGGATAAGACAAAAATGACCGGCAATGCTGTTCATTACGAAGGTACGGTTCCTCTTACGCTTACAAAAGAAGAAGAACAAAAGTGATATCATAATAAATTATTTTTCAGCATCAGATGTTCAGGAAGGCAATTCCTCTTATTGCATTAATAGTTTTTCCGGTATCGCTGCTTTCCCAGGTAATCAACAAAGCGCCGCTGAGCCCCAGGGTCACCGGTTACAGTATTGATGTGAAGCTTGACACGGCAGCAAAAACCGTTTCCGGGATGATTGAAGCATTCTGGGTAAATAATTCCCGGGAGAGTGTGCCTGACATCAGGCTTCATATGTACATGAATGCCTTCAAAAGCAGGAACTCAACTCTCTACAAAGAGTCAGGCGGATCACCGGGAATAAAGGAAAGTGATCCGGGATGGATAAATCTGAAGTCGCTGGCTGATAGGGAAGGTAACAATTTAATTCCTCTGATCAAGTATATAAGTCCAGATGACGGAAATCCTTCAGACAGTACCGTCCTTCAGGTAATTCTTCCTAAGCCTGCGAAGCCGGGAGATACGGTTTTTATTTCTGCTGAGTTTGTAACTAAACTTCCTTCACGCATAAGACGAACGGGGTTCTCGGGCGAATACTTCTTTGTTGCACAGTGGTTCCCTAAATTCGGGGTTTATGAACCGGCCGGGATGCGTTACCGGGCAGAGGGCGGCTGGAACTGCCACCAGTTCCATGTCAACTCTGAATTCTATGCCAATCACAGTGTTTATGATGTAAAGATCACTCTGCCAAAGAGATATGTGCTTGGCTCGGGAGGAATGCTTATTAAGGAATCTGATGCCGGAACAAATCTTAAAACCGTAACTCTCAGGGCTGAAGATATCGTTGACTTTGCCTGGACAGCCTGGCCCGGATACGAGGTCCATACCGACAAATGGGAGCACGTGAATATTACGCTCCTTCTGCCTGAAGCAAGGAACAGACAGGTTGAAAGGCAGTTTACTGCTGTGAAAAATGCCCTGGAATATCTCACGAAAAATGTCGGGGCTTATCCATGGCCGCATCTTACTTTCGTTGATCCGCCGACTATAGGAGCTGGAGCAGGGGGGATGGAGTACACGACACTCTTCACTTCAATGTCAGCCGACTGGATGCCGGAATGGCGTCATCTGCCTGAAGTAACAACCGTACACGAGTTCGGACATGCCTATTTCATGGGTATGCTTGCAACCAATGAATTCGAGGAACCCTGGATGGATGAAGGGATGAATTCCTTCTGGGAAGCCAGGATAATCGACCACTACTGGGGTGAAAACTCAGGTTTCCTCGACAACAGGCGTATTCAGATAGCCGACAAGTCATACTCAAGGATAAGCTACGTAAGATCTCCAAACAGACAGATTGTAAGCAACGACGAGTATTCCTGGAATTATCCCGACGGGACATACTACATGATGTCATACAACAAGGTTACGGTATGGCTCTACACACTGATGGGTATCATCGGCGAGGAGACCATGAATGAGGTATTCAGGGAATATTACAGGAAGTGGGCATTTAAGCACCCTGCCGGGAAAGATTTCATTAATGTTGTAAATGAGGTCGTCGCACGGGTGCATGGAGACAAATACGGACCTGACATGAACTGGTTCTTTGAACAGACCCTTTACGGAACCGGCATTTGTGATTACAAGGTGTCAGGATTCGATAATATCAGGCTGAAATCAGAGGGAAATAAAGACTCAGATACGCTTTCAGGAGAGCCAGTGTCAAAGGATTCTCTTTATAAAGCTGTGGTAAAGCTTCAGCGGCTGTGGGAGGTAATGCTCCCGGTAGAGGTGCTGGTTCATTTTGAGAACGGTGAAGAGATTCTTGAAATATGGGACGGCAGGGACCGTTACAGAAAATTCGAATTCCTTGGTCATGGCAAAATGGAATGGGTGAAAATTGATCCGGAATACAGGATAAGGATGGATATCAACTTCATAAATAACTCGATGACCAATGATCCTGACCGTGTTCCCATCCGGAGAATGGCCAACAAGCTGATTTCGCTGATGCAGTTTTTTATAAGTGCTTTAACTCTGTAATTTACGAATTTATGAAGATGCTTAAATCACTGGGATCAGGCGCACAGCAGGCTTTGAGATCATGGAAAGCAATACTGATCGTATGGTTTGTTATGCTGCTCCTGGTTTCACTGTTTGTATTGCCGGCAAAAAGCATTATGAGGGCAGGCTTTGGCAGCAGTACAATTACCGGGCTGCTCCGAAGCGGAATCAACGTTGAAGTCCTTTCCGACCTTGAAAGATATTTTGTCAGTATAGTGTCATACCTCTCATCCGGATTATTCTTTTTTCTGATTCTCGGGATAATGCTTTATTCGTTCCTTGCGGGAGGGCTTTTCAAAAGTGTCAGCAACCCGTCGCAGGTATTATCGGTTCCCTGCTTTTTCCGGGCATCGTCGAAATATTTCTGGTATTTCCTTGGGCTCTGGTTTTTTGTTATCATGATGATACTTTTATCAGGTTTATTAATTATAGGCCTGCCGGTGGGACTGATCTCCCAGTCAGAGAATCCTTCTCCGGGTGTTTTACAGGTTGTGGCAATTATTGCCGGTCTGTTATACCTTGGATTGCTGATTATATTCACTCTGGTTGCCGATTATGCCAGGGCATGGCTGATTGCAACGGAGAAGCCGGCTCTCTTCAAGGCACTGGGATATGGATTCAGTGAAACGTTCAGCCACATAGGCCAGTCATTCCTGATGATGTTGATAATAATGATTATTGTTTTGATCTTCAGCTGGCTGGCATCAACTATAATAGGTATCTGGAAACCTGAAAGCGGGGGAGGTGTGTTCCTGCTCTTCATTGTGTCGCAGCTGCTTTTCTTCGTTAAGATCCTTCTGAAAACATGGCGATACGGAAGCGTAACCACAATGATGGAAATAAATAAACCAGTAATTCAGTAATTTTTATTTAAACAACCCCCTTTCTTATTTCCCAGGGGGGAAAGGATAAAATCAATTCCGCCCTCTCACCCTTCCGCCCTCATTCCTTAGAGCCCCCGTACCGTCGCACCGTCGCACCGTCGCACCGTCGTACCGTCGTACCATCGCACCGTCGCACCGTCGCACCATCGCACCGTCGTACCGTCGTACCGTCGTACCGTCGCACCGTCGCACCGTCGCACCGTCGCACCGTCGCACCGTCGCACCGTCGCATCGTTATAAGTATAAATACCACACCCAAAATAGGTTTTAATCGTCTTACCCGTTCCTGGGGTTAGAAGTATTTTTGCTGTTAATCAATTAACAGTATAATCCGGATTTTCAGAGATGGCTAAATACTATGATATGCTTATGGAGGATGTCAGGTTCAGGGAAGGCCTTAATGCCTGCATGAACTGCGGTGTCTGCACAGCTATTTGTCCGGCAGCTGAATTTTACAACTACGATCCAAGAAAAATTGTCGACATGGTTCAGGGGGAAAACGATGAGGAGATCGAAAACCTTCTTAAGTCAGAAACGATATGGTATTGCGGCGAATGTATGTCGTGCAAGACAAGATGCCCGAGAGGCAACACTCCGGCCCTGGTGGTAATGGCGCTCAGAACACTGTCGCAGAAGCTTGGATTCTTCACCGAATCTGAAAAGGGACGTCAGCAATTTGCTATTAAGAGAACTGTGGGCGAAAATATCTTCAGGTACGGATACTGTGTTGCATCCTATGCGGTCAGTCCGGAAATGCACAAGGAACAGGGCCCTATATGGGAGTACATTCTGGAAAACACGAAGGAAGTCTATGAAAGGCTTGGCGGACAGGTGAATGAACTCGGTGCCGGCCCCCTTAGAAGGATACCTGACGATGCCAGGGAAGAACTCAGAAACATCTTTGAAGTGACAGGCGGGACAGAGTTCTTTGAGAATATTGAAAGGCATTCAAAGCAGAAAGCAGCTGAAATGGGACTTGAGTTCAAAAAGGAAGGCCTTGATAACGAATACTTTATTGAAGTATTCACTGCCAATAACAAGAAACATCACATTTGAGATAATTAAATAACCTGAATGAAGACAGAAGGCAAAAAAAGGATATGGGCTGACTACCAGAAAGAGATAGCCGATGATCATTTTTTCTATGTACGGTCTTGTATAAGGCAGAGTTTCTTCCCTGGTTCGGAGCAATTCTTCCTGCACTTTATGAGGAACGTCATGGGCAAGGATGTCTTTGAGAATCCTTCACATACAACATGTACCGGTATCGGATACCACGGCGATGTTGTCCCTCTGAATACCATTATGACTGTGGTAGCCAGGCATTTTGCACTTATGAAGGAAAACGGATATAGGAACATAGCCATTTCATGCGTGACATCATTTGGCATTTATACCGAGATCATCGAGACATGGAAGCATTTCCCGGAAGAGCTTGAGAAAACAAGGGAATACCTCTATAAGGCCACAAAGCGCGAATTTGACATTCCTGAGTCGATGGCTCATACAAGCGACATAATTTACAAATTCAGGAATGAGATAGCCGAAAAGGTAAAATACCCTCTTGTAAATAAACAAACAGGGGAGCCACTGAATGTTGTGGAGCATATCGGATGCCATTACTCAAAGATGTTTCCGAAATATGGAGTCGGTGGTGCTGAATTTCCCAATGTGCTCGGAGGTATGATTGATGCATGGGGCGGAAATGTCGTTGATTATCCTGAGAGAAGGCACTGCTGCGGATTCGGTTTCAGACAGTATCTTGTTCAGGCAAACAGGGGATACTCACTATCAAATACGGTCAAGAAGTTTGAATCAATGAAACCTTTCAAACCTGATTTTGTTCTGACCAACTGTCCGGGCTGCAACATGTTCATGGACAAATGGCAATATACGATGAAGGAGATGGAAGGAACCGTCTATGGCGATAATGGTGAATCGGTCCCTGTCCTGACATACGAAGAGCTGGCAGGTCTGGTTATGGGTTACAATCCATGGGATCTCGGACTGCAGTTTCACATGGTTCAGTCGGAACCGCTGATGAGAAAAATGGGTGTGGAATTCAATCCTGAAGATAAATTCAAAACAAAAGACGGCAGGCAGATGCCTGTGCCTGAAAAGCTGATAAACGCCTGATATGAGCGGCAAGGTAGTTGTGGTCGGAGGAGGTTCGGCAGGCATGGAGTGTGCCGGACAGTTGGCAAAAGCGGGCTTCAGCGTTACTCTTATCGAAAAGGGATCAACAACAGGAGGGCATGTAAACAACTGGTACCATCTATTCCCTGACCGGCGCGACAGCATTGAAGTGATTCGTTATCTTGAAAAACAGATAGGTCACGGAAACGTGACGCTTCTTACAGGAAAAACCGTAAATAAAATAGTTAAGGACCATAATACCCTGATTGTTAATACAATTGACGGTGATGAGATAAATGCCGACGCTGTGGTCATGGCAACAGGATTCGATCTTTTCAGGAGCGAACGGAAAGAAGAGTATGGCTATGGGATCTATGATAATGTAATTACTTCTGCTGACCTTGAAGCTATGTTTCGCAAAGGCGAAGTAAAGAGAGTTGACGGAAAAATCCCTGAAAAGGTAGGGTTGGTCCATTGCGTGGGCTCACGCGACGAAAAGGTTGGTAATGTCTATTGTTCAAAGCTTTGCTGTGTAACCGCTGTGAAGCAGGCAATGGAGATCAAGAAGCACAATCCTGATGCCCGGGTGTTCTGCTTCTATATGGACATGAGAATGGGAGGGGCGATGTATGAGGAACTATACCGGGAGTCACAGGAGAAGTATGGAATAAACTACATACGCGGCAAGGTGTCAGAAGTATCAGAAAATATTAACAACAAGCTTGTTATAAAGGTTGAAGACACGCTTGCCGGAAGACCTCTCAGAATGGAGCTCGATATGCTGGTCCTAATGGCCGGAATGGAAATGTCGCAAAGCGGTGCGGAGGTAGCCTGTTCGTCAGGCATGGCAACGGGCGAAAACAGGTTCTTCACGCCTGCCGACCATCACTTCGGAAGCAACAAAAGCAATATAAAAGGTATTTTTTATGCCGGCACATGCACTGCGCCCATGAATATTACCGAAACAATATCTCATGCCCGTGCTGCTGCGGCAGATGTTATTGATTACCTGAGAAACGGAAACCGGTGATATGGAAAAATTCGGATTCACCATATTGAAGGAGCGGCATATAAACTACGACGCGAACGACAGGAGCATCGCTGAATATATTGATAGCCGCGAGCCAAGCTTCAGGTTATGCATAGAGTGCGGCGGCTGCGCTGCTACATGCACAACAGGTAATTATACACGGTTCAGCCTCAGGGAATTACAGATATTTCTCAAGCGCGGCGAAAATGATCTTGTCCGCGAAAATATTAAGAAATGCATGCTTTGCGGCAAATGCATACTTGTATGTCCGCGCGGCGTTAACACCAGGAATGTCGTAACGCTTGCCAGGGAGGCTTTTCAAAAAAATGTGAAGAATGCAGTTTGATCCGTTTGTCATACCATTCAATATCGGGCTCTACTTCATACTGATCTATGCAGTGGTCAGGAGCGTGCGCTGGTTCAGCGATCTCTCGCGGCCTGACAAGCTGAGGCTGCAGCGCGGATTCTTCGGGAAGGCATTCGGGCAGAGCATAAAGGAGATATTCATGGAGAGCCTGATCCACAGGAAGATCCTCAAATCGAATTTCAGGCTGGGTTACATGCATATGAGCCTTGCTTTCGGCTGGTTCCTGCTGATCCTTTTCGGAACCATTGAAGCTGACTTCTTTGGTGAAAAACATCTGAATCCTCCATACAAAGCCATATTCTTCAAGTTCTTCAATCCTGATCACGGCAGGTATGGATTTGAAGCAGCATATGCATTCTGGATGGATCTCGTACTTGCCTTCATTCTTTCAGGCCTCCTGCTAGCTGTCATAAAAAGGTTCGCATCACGGGTGGTCGGAATGAAAAAGACCACGAAACTGAAGCCGCTTGACAAGATAGCGCTTACCTCACTGTGGCTTATTTTTCCAAGCCGTCTTCTGGCAGAAAGCTTTACCAGCGGCGCATACGGAACAGGCAGCTTCCTCACCGGATCACTCGGTTCCGTGCTGGCATCATTCCTTCCTGCACAGCAGATGGCATATCCGTTCTGGTGGCTCTATTCTCTTTCACTGGGAACATTCTTCATACTGCTTCCATTAACACGATATATGCATATACCCACGGAACTCTTCCTGATCTTTGCCCGGAACTCAGGCATTTCAACAGGCGATCAGGCGGGAGCATTCACCGAAATGCAGACATACTCGTGTTCTTCATGCGGGATGTGCATTGATGCATGCCAGCTGAATTTCTCTGCAGACATAACCAGCATACAGGGGGCCTACCTTCTGAAAGGCATCCGCAACAACGAGAATGTCAGCGATATAGCTTTCAACTGCCTTATGTGCGGAAGATGCGACTTCAAGTGCCCGGTCGGGATCGAGCTTACTCCGATCAGGATGATAAGGAGAAGGACAGGAGAGACAGAACCTGTGAAGACGACAATCTGGAAAAAGTATCTGCCCGACAGGCTTGGCTTAGCACCGGCAAAGGCTAACGGCAAGACTTCATACTCATTTCTGCCCCGGGAAGAACCTGTAAAAGCTGATGTTATATACTTTGCAGGCTGTATGACTCATCTGACACCAGCTATAAAGAATTCTATGGTGAAAATACTTGATGCGGCAGGTGTAAATTTTAATTTCATCGACAGCAGCGGCGGAGTATGCTGCGGCCGGCCACTGATGCTGGCAGGACAGGACAGGGAGGCAAGGGAGCTGATCAATTTCAATTCACAGCTGATCTGGAAGTCAGGAGCTCATACGCTTGTAACCTCATGCCCTATATGCTACAAGGTTTTCAGGGAAAGCTATTACCTTGATGTAGAGGTTCTCCATCATTCCCAGTATATTAAGATGCTGATAGATGACGGCTCCCTGAAGCTTAATTTCCTGCGTAAAAAAGTTGCCTACCATACTCCCTGTGACCTTGGAAGAGGTTCGGGCGTTTATGATGAGCCTAAGGATGTCCTGAGTCATGTTGCCCGTCTTCAGAAAACAAATTTCGAGGATGAGAATTCATTGTGCTGCGGCGGCAGCCTCGGCAATATGAAGATAAGTTATCACGATAAGATCAGGATAGCCAGGGATGCCGCTGCTGAACTTACCAGGGGAAACCCTGATATGCTGGCAACGTCCTGCCCTCTCTGCAAGAAAACCCTGGCTGCGGCAACCGGAACTCATGTGGCCGATCTGGCTGAAATAGTTGCAGAGGCAATTGCTCCTTCCGTATCAAAAAAAAACATAAATGATCCTCTGATCCGGATAAAGGAACCCCAGAGGGTGACCTGAAAGAAAAAACCCCTGCACGATTTTTATCTTTTAATTCCGGATTATTTGACTTTATTTTGCGGATTCATCCGGATTGAAAACAATGGAACAATTTTTGCAGCGTTCTTTATGCAGCATAACAAAAAACAAGCGGGATAAACAGGAATGAAAAAAACACTATTAGCACTGACGGCAATTGCAGGTATCAGCCTCCTATATTCATGTAACAATACAACAACGGAAACCCCATCTGTCGCTGAGAAGATACTTCAGCACGATGACGGAACAATTTCCCTTAAACTCGACAATGCCGGTTTCTATGCAGATGCGGAAGACCGGGTGGACAATACAGCAGAATGGAACGTTGTTGTTTCAAGATCAGGCCGTTATAATGTCTGGATAACAAGCGCCACACTCGACACTACCGATCTTAAATACAAAAACCCCGTGATGGTGAATATACAGGACAAAATGATCCAGGCCCGGCCGGGATGTGACAAGATAGTAGCGAATTCATCTGATGTTACGGCCCCTTATTTCAGGGCAGATTCATTCATCGGCTCGCTCTACCTTCAGGATACGGGTCAGTTTTATGTCCAGGTCACAAGCGAAATGATACTCCCGAAAGACTATAATGCAGCAGGAACTTCTGCAGAAGACATTACCAGGCTGATCTCCGTTTCATTTACGCCTGCTGTCACCCGCTGACTCTATCCATTTCCTGGCATTTACAAATGCCTGGATCCAAGGCGTCACTTCATCATTCTTTCTTTCAGCAGGATAATAACCGCATTGCCACGGAAGGAAAGCTCTTTCGAGGTGGGGCATCATCACCAGGTGTCGTCCGTCATCAGAGCATAATCCGGCAATATCATGATCCGAACCATTTGGGTTGGCCGGATATGAATGCCCGGAGAATTTAACCGGTATATGGTATTTCTTTTCAGGATAGGGGAGAGAGAACTGTCCCTCTCCGTGGGCCACCCATATCCCGAGCTCCATGCCTGCCATGTTTCCGAGCATTACCGATCTGTTCGGCAGTATGCTTACTCCAAGGAAAGCCGATTCGAATTTTCCTGATTTGTTTACCAGCAGTTTTGGCATCTTTTTGTGATCAGGGTATATGAGGCCGAGCTCAGCCATCAGCTGGCATCCGTTGCATATTCCCAGAGAAAGGGTATCATTACGCCTGTAGAATCTTTCAAGGGCGCTCTTTGCCTTCCGGTTGTACCTGAAAGCACCTGCCCACCCTTTCGCCGAACCAAGAACATCGGAATTTGAAAATCCCCCTACAAAAACTATCATGCTGATGTCGGTGAGCTCTTCTCTTCCTGATATCAGGTCGGTCATATGAACATCCTTCACGTCAAAGCCTGCAAGATAAAGAGCGTAAGCCATCTCCCGGTCGCCGTTAACGCCTTTCTCCCTTATTATTGCTGCCCTGACCCCGCTCTTCTTTCTCCTGTCGGGCGATATGCCCAGCGAGCTGAAAGTACCCGCGAAACTGCCGTGATCAATGTTAAGACTGTTGTGTTTATAGGTTCCGTATCTTTCAAGTGCAAGCTCATTGCCTGATTGTCTGCGATCGAACAGGTAGGATGTTCTGAACCACTTGTCCCTCATTTCGTCAATGTCAAACTCGAATTTGTCGCTGCCGTTAGTTACAAAAACAGATCTCTCAGCAACCGGATGCCCGATCGAGTAATAGGAGATGCCATTTTCAAGAAGAATCTCTGACACTTCATCCTCATCCTTAACCTGGATGATAATTCCGGGATTCTGGCTGAAGAGGATCTTTACGGTATCTTCCTCATTCAGGGCTGTCAGGCTGACTGATAATCCACCCCCGGAATTTGAGAAGCACATCTCAAGAAGTGTTGTCAGCATACCCCCGGCTGAGATATCATGTCCGGCAAGGATCTTGTTCTTTATTATCAATCCCTGGACAGTCTCAAATACCTCAGCAAAATAGCCGGGGTCCGTAACAGAAGGAACCTCATCGCCCAGGCTGTTCAGCACCTGTGCAAAACTGCTTCCTCCGGGTTTGAATGAATCGCGGCTCATATCAATGTATATGAGGCTGGTATAAGGGTCATTGACCAGGACAGGCTCCACAATTTTCCGTATATCTTTCACCTCACCCGTTGCAGAGATGATAACAGTCCCCGGCGACAGAACTACCTGGTCGCGGTATTTCTGAGTCATCGACAGGCTGTCTTTACCGGTTGGAATATTGATGCCGAGGCTGATGGCAAAATCGCTTGCTGCCTTTACAGCGCTGTATAGCCTTGAATCCTCACCGGGGTTCCGGCAGGACCATGTCCAGTTGGCGGAGAGAGAGACACCTTTGAGCCCATAGGTAAGAGGTGCCCAGATAATGTTTGTAAGTGCTTCGGCAATTGACAGCACCGAACCTGCCTCTGCATCAACCAGCCCGGCCGCAGGTGCATGCCCGATCGAGGTGGCCATTCCTGACCTTCCCCTGTAATCAAGGGCTATTGCACCAAGATCGTTGAGAGGAAGCTGCAGCTCTCCGGCGCACTGCTGTTTCGCGATCCTTCCGGTCACCGACCTGTCAACTTTATTCGTCAGCCAGTCCTTGCAGGCTACCTCCTCTATCTGCATTACCAGCTCCGAATATTCATATAACCTGTCAGCATTATATCTGAGCTTCCCCCGAACTCTTTTATCCGTTATATCAGTCATTATAGTTTTCGGAGGTTTCCCCAGGAGAGATTCAAGTTTTATATCAATGGGTTTTTCTCCTGTGACAGGGTTTATAAAAGTGAAATGATGATCCCCTGTTACTTCTCCGATGAAATAGATCGGAGCCCTTTCCCTCTCTGCTATCTTTCTCAGAGTATCCATCGCAGCCCTGTTCATGACAAGGCCCATACGCTCCTGGGATTCGTTGCTTATTATCTCCCTGGCTGAAAGCGTCGGATCACCTACCGGAAGCTTGCTTATATCAATGCTGCCGCCTGCCATTTCCACCAGCTCAGAAAGACAGTTCAGATGTCCGCCTGCCCCATGGTCATGAATTGATTTGACAGGGTTTCTTCCTGATTCGCCGAGAGCCCTGATTGCATTGTAGACCCGTTTCTGCATTTCAGGATTTGCCCTCTGAACCGCGTTGAGCTCAATTGAACTGTGGTATTTCCCTGTTTCAACAGAAGAGACAGCTCCTCCTCCCATGCCTATTCTGTAATTATCTCCTCCAAGCATGACAATTATATCTCCCTTTTCGGGGATATCTTTTTCACTGTCTGTTTTTTTACCAATGCCTATACCGCCGGCAAGCATAACCACCTTGTCATAGCCGTACTTCTTCAGGTTTTCAAAATGTTCAAATGTAAGCAGGGACCCGCATATAAGAGGCTGTCCGAATTTGTTCCCGAAATCACTTGCTCCGTTTGATGCCTTGATAAGGATATCTTCAGGTGTCTGGTAGAGCCATGGCCTCTCCTTTGTTTTCTTTTCCCATTTGCGGCCGCCATCCAAACGAGGGTAGGAGGTCATGTAAACGGCTGTGCCGGCTATCGGGAAAGCTCCTTTGCCGCCTGCTATCCTGTCCCTTATCTCACCTCCTGTACCTGTGGAAGCTCCGTTGAATGGCTCAACAGTGGTTGGAAAATTATGGGTTTCGGCTTTAAGGGAAAGGACTGATTCAAAACCTGTTATTCTGAAATAATCTGCTTTATCCTGTGCAGCCGGAGCAAACTGCTCCACAACAGGCCCGCTCAGGAATGCACAATTATCCTTGTAAGCTGAGGCTACTTTATTGATGTTGATCTTTGTGGTGAGTTTGATAAGCTGAAACAGGGAAATCTCCTTTTCCCTGCCGTCGATTATGAATGTGCCGTTAAATATCTTATGGCGGCAGTGTTCGGAATTGACCTGTGAGAATCCGAATATCTCGCTGTCAGTGAGCTTCCTGCCCATTTTTCTGCTCAGGTTCTCCAGGTATTCAACTTCATCAGCGCTCAGCGCGAGACCTTCCTTTTCATTGTACTCGCCGATGTCATTGATTAACTTAACAGGTTCCGGCTGCCTGTCGATCATAAAAATATGCTGGTCGAGTCCTTTATACCGCGACTGCAGCATCGGATCCCATTGCGGCCTCTTTCCGGCAGGATGGAATTCCTCTATCCTGCTTATGCCTTTGATCCCCATTGTCTGTGTGATCTCCACAGCGTTGGTGCTCCATGGAGTTATCATTTCCTTCCTTGGTCCGATGAAGGTGCCGGACAGCTTTTCTTTTTCCAGTTTTCCGGCATTTCCGAAAAGCCATTTAAGCTTGTCAATATCTTTCTTCTGCAGTCTCTTTTCTGTTCCGACTGCGAAGATTGTTTTGGCTGAACTTTTAAAGAAAAGGATCATTAAGTTGATGTTAATGTATTGAAATATAGTTGATTATATATTGCATGAGTATTTTCAATATATCAACCCCCTTCCCATCCTTCCCCCAAGGGGGCAGGAGTCTCTTAACTTTTCCCCCTTGGGGGAAATTAGAAAGGGGGTTATTTCTTTAAAAATCAGTTCCATTTATTCTGAAGTATTACATTTGGGGGCTTGGGGGGTTTTAAGTCCGCTTCTTTCAAGAAACGCATTAATCGTTGGCTCCTTTCCTCTGAAGCCAATATACAGATTCATTGGCTTATCGGTTCCTCCCTTTTCAAGGATGTTCCTTCTGAATGAAGCTGCAACTTCAGAATTGAAGATACCTTTTTCCCTGAAATGATAAAACGCATCTGCATCGAGCACTTCTGCCCATTTATACCCGTAGTATCCTGCTGCATAGCCTCCTGCGAAGACGTGGGCAAACGAAGAGCTTGTGCTTGTGCCTTCCACAGCAGGGAAAAGCTCGGTATCCTTCATGGCCGCAGACTCAAAAGCAACAATGTCATCGGTCACGGGAGCCGTTAGGGTGTGCCATGCCATGTCGAGGAATCCGAATCCGAGCTGCCTGTTGCATGCATATCCCTCGTTGAACGTGGAGGATTCCTTTATCTTTTCTATGATATACGCCGGTATCCTCTCACCTGTCTGATAATGAACAGCCCAGGCTGACAGCCACTCTTTCTCATAGGCAAAATTCTCCATGAACTGAGAGGGAAGCTCAACGAAATCCCTGGCCACGCTGGTGCCTGAAAGAGTTTCATAGGTGCACCTAGTAAGCATTCCGTGAAGGGCATGCCCGAATTCATGAAGGAATGTTGTTACTTCATTGAATGTAAGAAGGGAAGGTTTTGTATCAGTGGGCCTGGTGAAGTTCGCTACGATCGAGATCAGCGGTCTTGTATCTTTCCCGTTTTCTTTTCGCTGCTCCCGGTAGGATGTCATCCAGGCGCCGCTGTTCTTGCCCGTGCGGGGGAAGTAGTCGGCATACAATATTGCAAGGAAAGTTCCGTCAGCATCAAACACTTCCCACACTTTGACCTCCTTATTGTAAACCGGGATTGAGTCGTTTTTTATGAACCGTATGCCGTATAGTGAAGCGGCAAGGCTGAAAATGGCTTTCTCGGTGTTTTCAAGCACAAAATATGGTTTCAGGACTTCGTCATCAATGTCATATTTTGATTTTCTGAGCTTCTCGGAATAATAAGCCCAGTCCCACCTTTCAAGCTTTCCGGTATGCCCGTTCTCAATGGCGAACTTCCTGATATTTTCAAGATCCCTGTGTGCAGCGGGCCTGGAAGCTGCATGCAGATCCTGCAGAAAAGTTTCGACCTTAACTGTGGTGTCAGCCATCCGGTCGCCAAGGGTCAGTTCTGCGAAGTTGCTGAATCCCAGCATATTGGATAATTCAAGCCGCAGATTTACAATTTCTTTTACAAGTCTCCTGTTATCGTTCTTATCTCCATGGAACGCCCTCGATGACCAGGCTTTGAACATTCTCTCCCTGAGAGCCCTGCTGTCGCAGTATTGCATGAAAGGGATATAGCTCGGGAACTGGAGTGTGAAGACCCATCCATCCTTTTTCCTGGCCGCCGCATCCATTGCTGCCATTTCCATTGCGCCTTCAGGTAACCCTGCAAGGTCGTTACTGTCAGTTATATGAAGCTCGAATGAGTTAGTGTCTTCAAGGATATTTTCTTCAAATTTTACCGAGAGCCTGGATAGCTCTTCAGATATCTCCCTGAACCGTTTCTTCTTCTCTTCACCAAGGTCTGCTCCCCCGAGGATGAAATTCCTGTAATTCTTTTCAACCAGCATCTTCTGTTCGGTGGTAAGACCTGACTTTTCCCTGGAATCATAAATCTTTTTAACCCTTTCAAAGAGCTTCTGGTTCAGGGTTATGTCGTTTGAAAAGCGTGCGAGTAGGGGAGAAACATCACTGGCAACCTCCTGGAGGCCGCTGCTGGTCTCTGCGCTGTTCAGGTTGAAGAGGATAGCTGTGACATCTCCCAGCCTGTTGCCCGATCTGTCAAGCGCGACAATGGTATTTTCAAAATCCGCTGATTCGCTGTTTTCTGCTATCGCCCTGATTTCTTCTGCTGCCGTCCTTATGGCCTCCTCAACAGCCGGTTTGAAATGAGCCGTCTCAATTAACTGGAAGGGTGGAGTTTGATAAGGTGTGTTCCAGTCGCGAAGAAGCGGATTCATATTTATTCTCAATTCAGAATGGAAGGTCGCTTAGTTCTTCATTTTCAGGGGGCAGATCCTCTAGTGTGACATCTGATGGTGCATTCTGATCTCTGCCGGCCTGTGATAATTTCTCAATCTTCCATACATCCAGGTTGGTGAAATAGTTTACTTTCCCGTCCCTTTCCCATTTGTTTCCCCTCAGGTTGAACCAGATCTTTACGTCTTCATTAAGAAATGATTCGTTTATGAGTTCGCATTTGTCCTGGGTGAGCTGGAATTTGATAAAGTCTACGAACACTGCTGAACCTCCGGTCTCCTTTTTTTCGATTACAAACTCACGTTTCCTGAATTTGTCGCTTACCTGGTTGACAGGAGATATGTCGATGATCCTGCCTGTAGTTTCAAATGCCATATGACTTATTCTTCATTAATGACTATCTTCTCAATCTTATCTCCCTGGTGGATCATATCGATCACCTCAAGTCCTTCATACACTTTTCCAAAGCATGTGTGCTGCCTGTCCAGGTGCTTTGTGTTTGTCCTGCTGTGGCAGATGAAGAACTGGGAGCCTCCGGTGTCTCTTCCGGCATGGGCCATCGAGAGAACTCCGCGGTCATGGTACTGGTTCCCTCCGGTGAGCTCGCATTTGATCTTGTAGCCGGGGCCTCCTGTGCCTACCCTGTGATCATTGATATCCTTTGAGAAGGGGCATCCTCCCTGGATCACGAAATCCGGAATGACCCTGTGAAAGGCAAGTCCGTCATAGAAACTTTTTTGTGCCAGGGATACAAAGTTTTCAACGGTATCAGGTGCATCCTTCTCGTAGAAGTTCACCTTCATTACGCCTTTCGCGGTATGTATCTCAGCTTTCCTCATCTATTCAACTATTTCAAGAAGCTCAACATCAAAGATCAGAGTAGAATATGGTTTGACCTGCTCGCCTGCCTGGTTTTCACCATAAGCTATGCTCTGCGGCAGGTAGATCCTGAATTTTGAACCAACGGGCATAAGCTGGAGCGCCTCGGTCCATCCTGCTATCACTCCCGAAATAGGGAATACAGCCGGTTCGCCTCTGCTTACCGATGAATCGAATTCAGTCCCGTCAATAAGAGTTCCAACGTAGTGGACTTTAACGACATTTTCAGGGGTGGGCCTGGGACCGTCCCCCATTTTAATCACTTCATACTGAAGACCGCTTGCAGTTTCTGTAATTTCTGCTCTCTCCTTGTTCTTTGCCAGAAATGCTTCATTCTCTGCTTTGTAGTATTTATACTTGTTGCGCTCGCGCGTATTAACGAATACCGTAATATAACTTCTGGCACTCTCTTCCGTCATCACTGCCTTCCCTTCCTTGCTTTCAAGCATGGCTTTTGCAATCAGCAGAGGATTCACATCGAGGCTGTCGACCATAAATCCAGTGTAATATAAAGTGCCCAGTGCATAAGCCAGTGAGTCCGTATCGCTTTTCATCTTGACCGATTTGACTGCGCTCTTCGAACAGGAGCCAAGAATCACTGCCGCTGCCAGTGAGATAACTACTAATCCCTTGATTTTCATAATGAATTTTTTTAATTAGAATTTTCGCAAAGTTAATACTTTGAGCCATGTAAAAAAGCCTTTGTTAACAATTTTAAATTTTCACCGCCCTTATGATGTGCCTCTTTCCCGGAGGTCCCGGCAGAAGGGTCACTTCAAAACCAGAATGCCTCAGGTTTCTTTTAACATCACCTTTTGAGGAGTATGTAACGAAAACTCCCCCGGGAGACGTGATTTTAGATATTTTCCTCAACACATCAGCAGTCCATATTTCTGGCTGCTTATCCGGACCGAATGCATCAAAGTATATCAGGTTATAAGTCCCGTGAATGTCATCCGATACAAGGTCGGCACGTACTTTCATTATCGAAAAATTCCTGCATATCACTGTCATCCTGTCCCACTCGCATTCATGTATCAGGCTGAACAGCTGTTTGCCCTCATCGCCTGTAAAAAGCTCATAATTAAGCGATCTGATAATAGTTTCTTCAAGAGGATATTTTTCAACAGAAGTGTAGAAGACCTGCCGGCTGCCATGAAGGCTCCTTATTGCTGTAAGCAGGGCGTTGAGGCCCGTGCCGAAACCGACTTCAAAAACATGAAGCGGATCGTCATTGCAGAAATCAAATCCGTTTCTGATAAAGATATGGTCTGATTCCTGCACTGCACCGTTAACCGAGTGATAGTGCTCATCCATTCCGGGTACATAAATGGTATGCGACCCGTCAGCCGTG
>JBFYPG010000106.1:0-3147 GCA_041303415.1 Bacteroidales bacterium | reverse complement strand
TACTTCGTAAGGAGGGGGTGCAACACATTGTATATCAGCAACATCCCCCTCCTTGCTTCAGCAGGGAGGGGGAGTGAGGGGGTGGGTACGTGTTGCCTAATGCCACTTGAATATCTTCAGACCCGCGCCAAATAAAACCACACCTGTGATTGTAAGCACAATAACAGGCATTGCTATCTGTGCAAATCCTGCCCCTTCGTTGAAGATGCTTCTCATGGCATCGGTGAGTATTGTCAGCGGCAGAAGCTTGATCACTGCTACGCTCCAGCCGGGGAAATTGGCATAGCTGAAGAAGATGCCGGAGAGCACCATCATAGGTGTCACAATGAAATTTATAAGACCGTTTCCGACTTCTGTATTTGAAGTATGTGATGAAACCAGGACCGCGATCCCTGAGAAGGCAAAGTTACCTGCCAGAAACAGGATTATCATTGCCGCTATGCTGCCCTGGATCGTCATCTTAAAAACCAGAACCGCGAAAAGTACAATTATTGCAGCTTCAATGAAATTCATTACCACCCTGACAGTTATCAGCGAAATGAGAAAATGCGACTTCTTCATCGGAGTGGCAACCAGGCGGCGCAGAAGTTTTTTCGATCGCTTCTCAATTATACCGTAGCTTATTCCCCACATTGACGACATCATCACCCCCAGGGTAATGATCCCCGGGATCAGGAAATCAATATACCTCGTTCCCGCAACAGTGAGAGGCCTTATTTCGCCGGAACTCTCCGAAGCCATTACTCTTCCGGAACCTATATAGGGACTGAGTTTCAGATAAGTCAGCTCCGCATCAGAGTTTACAGGATCGAAATGATATTCGGTGTTGCCGTTATTTTCGTACAGGATCAGGGCTACGGTGCCTCTCTTAAGCAAAACGATTGATTCATCCCACGCAAGCTCATAAAAAAGGAATTCAGTATTTCCCAGCTTGTCATCTTTAATTTCAAAACTCCATTTGTAATCATCGCCAGGCTCCTCAGAATAAGTGTAAGTTTTACACTTATTATTCAGGAAGCTGAATATCTCCGAACTGTCTGAAAGCGATGCAGTAACCTGTTTTATTACAGCCACTTTACGAAGAACGTCAGCCTTCTTGGTAAAAGCCAGTCCGAGTCCCAGCGACATAAGGATGGGGAAGACGACACCCCACATCAGCACACCCGGTTCGCGGATCAGTTCCCGGAAATATGCCAGGGTAAGATGCCATAGCTGGTTCATCCTGAGAATCTTACTCATAGATCCTCCTTCCGGTAAGTGAAACGAAAAGGTCATCAAGTGACCTGCTTCCCGTCAGCAGCTGATCAATGGTTCCTTCGCGGAGTATTAAGCCGTTGTCGAGAATTATTATGTAGTCGCAAAGTTTCTCCGCCTCCTCCATATAATGAGTAGTCAGGATCATTGAGGTCTCCGATATCTGTTTCAGCTTTCTGAGGATCTCCCACATTTCCCTGCGTGCATTGGGATCAAGTCCGGTAGTGGGCTCATCGAGGAGTAGTATTGCAGGATTATTGATAAGGGCAATGCCGACTGCAAGTCTCTGGCGCTGTCCCCCGGAGAGGTTGACAACATAAGATCTTCTCTTGTCCTCAAGCCCGACCAGCTGAATGATTTCGTCAACTCTTTTTCTGTCGAGGTTAAAGAGGCTGGCAAAAAGCTGAAGCGTTTCAGTTACCCTGAGTTTGTCGATCAGCCTGGTTTCCTGAAGAGCGAGTCCGATCACATGACGAAGCTCATCCTCATTTCCTCTCCAGTGCTTTCCCATTATTGTGATCTCACCCCTGTCAGGCTTCTGAATTCCTTCGATCATCTCAACGAGTGTGGTCTTGCCTGCTCCATTTGGACCGAGAAGAGCGACAAATTGGCCTTTCGCAATTTTCAGACTGATTCCCTTAACTGCCTGTACCGTCTTGAATGATTTCCAGACATCCCGGACTTCTATGACATTTTGGGTGGGCATATTACGAAAACAGGCAAAATTAGAAATAGTTATGGATCAGTTGATAAAATTCTCTGTGTCTTTCTGTGTCCTCTCAGTGTTCCCGAGTACTCGGGACTGTGTAAGTTCCTGAAAATTATTTTGTTACACAGAGAGACACAGAGGTATGCACAGAGTGCCACAGAGCAGTATTATGTCTATTTTGTTCCGAATAGCCTGTCTCCGGCATCTCCAAGGCCTGGGACTATATAACCAATCTCATTAAGTCTTTCATCCAGTCCTGCAAGATATATCTGCACATCCGGATGATCAGTTTCAATTCTTTTGACGCCTTCAGGTGCTCCGATAATGCAGACAAGCTTTATCTTTTTTGCCCCGCTCTCTTTGAGTGCCTGTATTGCAGCTGTTGCGCTTCCACCTGTTGCCAGCATCGGATCAAGCACCATAACAACAGCATCCTCAAGGTTATCAGGAAGCTTTGAATAATAGGTCAAAGGTTTAAGTGTCTCATGATCACGGTACATACCGATGTGTCCTACTTTGGCATCAGGGATAAGGTTTGTTATACCATCTACCATTCCCAGTCCGGCTCTGAGGATTGGAATGAGAACAACAGTTCCTGTGAGCTCCTTTGTCCTGCATTTGCCCATGGGAGTTATAACTTCGATATCTTTCATCGGTAGGTCTCGGGTGATCTCGTAAGCCATGAGGGCTGCGATTTCGCTCAGGTTGTACCGGAAATCCTTTGTATCAGTTTCTTTTCGGCGAAGCTGGGTCAGCTTATGTGTTATCAGCGGATGCTCAAGTACTTTCAGCATATCATTTTGAATTGAACCTGATAAAGATATGTGAAATTTCTTATGGTGCCATGGACCACCGGAAAGAAGGGGAGAAGGGAAGAGCTTTAAGGAAATTTCGGATTTCGGATTGGCTTCGCCAAGCTCGCCTTGTACTTGGTTTCCGATTTCGGATCATTATATAAGATGTTCGTAGACCATCGAATAAAAATCAACGTATTATAAGCCGGATTAAAATACGGTGCAGTGTATCACTGCAGCTTTACCCATTCTCCCCTTCCCCATTCAGGTTACTTTTATTTGCATAGTATCACAGACTTTCCTAACTTTATCAATATGAGTATTTAACATGGTGTCCCTCATCCCTGGATACGAGTATGAAATTTTAATCAATTCAAACCTAAAGATATG
>JBFYPG010000105.1:0-6492 GCA_041303415.1 Bacteroidales bacterium | reverse complement strand
GGTTGCAGCTCATGGAAAGAAAATACAGCATAATGAGTTACCGTCAGGATCTGCCCGGATTCGGAGAGCCTATGGAAGGAATGTGGGATGGTTTTCAACGCATCAATACAGAAACAAAAGCTGGTGGAATAATTGGTGTTTTTCGTCATGGGTCGGTTGAAAATGCAAGGAGTGTTACGGTTAACTGGCTTGATCCCATAAAAACATATCAGGTGAAATCAATTGACGGAAAAGTAGTTGCCACATTAACCGGCAACGAGTTAGTTGAGAAGGGATTCATTGTGACTCTTGAAGGACTTTATTCCGGAGAACTTTTTGAGATACATGAAAAAGAATAAAGTATTAATTGCCACTAAGACGCGAAGGCGCAAAGATACCCTTTGTGAACCTTAGCGTCTTAGCACCTTCGTGGCATAAATAGATCTCATTATGAAACACTCAGTCATAATATTTCTGGTATTACTTTTAAGTGTCCAGGTTGCTCAGACACAAAATCCACGAACAGTTTTAGGCCTCAATGGCACCTGGGAATTCGATCAGACAACAAATGCCTTTCCACCTGAGAAATTTACCAGAATAATTCCGGTTCCGGGACTGATTCATCTGGCTGAACCACGTATTGAGGAGTATGATAAATTTTTTAAACGTCCGGGGAAAGCGGAATCTATAGAACAATTCAACCTCTATAACCTCGACTATACACCCCGCTACAGCTGGTACAGGAAAACAGTTTTTATCCCGAAGCAACTTGAAAACAAAGAAGGGATGATAACCATTAAAAAAAGCCAGTATGTAACGCAGGTATATATTAACGGTATAGATATGGGAACATCGATGGCATGTTACACTCCAATTGAATTTCCTGTAAATAGAGCTGTAAAGTTTGGTGCGGATAATGAAATACTGATTAAGGTTGGAGAGAGGATATGGCTGCCAGCTGAGGCGGCAGGTGGAACCGACAAGGAGAAAGAACATTACCTTCCGGGAATATGGGATGACGTATATCTTTCCTTTTCAGGAAATATCAGGATTAACCGGTTGCTGGTACTTCCATCTCTTGCAGATAAAAAGATTACCATTAAGACTCAGGTGAGAAGTCTCCTGCCTGCACAGATATTCTATGGAGATCCGATGAGTGATTCGGTAATAATTGAAGTAGTTATCAATGAGAAGATCTCAGGCAGAAAGGTTGCCACGGAGCAGGGAAGGTTCTCAGCTAAAAGAGACAATCTTACTGAAACGGAACTGGAGATCCCGTTTACTGATTTTACTTCGTGGACACCTGATGAGCCATTTCTATACACTGCTACCGCAAGACTTATAGTTAATGAAGGTATTTCAGATGAACTTTGTCATCAGTTTGGAATGCGCGATTTTACCACAAAGGGTAAGTTCTTTTACCTGAATGGCGAAAAGTATATTCTCCGGGGTACAAATATAACACTGCAGCGGTTTTTTGAAGATCCCGACTGCGGCAATCTTGTGTGGGATAAGGAGTGGGTGAAGAAGCTTCTTGCAGACTATCCGAAACAACTGAACTGGAATGCGATGAGGATTTGTGTTGGCATTGTTCCTGATTTCTGGTATGATATTGCTGATGAAAACGGTCTGTTGCTGCAGAATGAATGGCTATACTGGCAGAATCATGGCTGGGATGAGCAGATAAGAAAAGAATATACCGACTGGGTGTGGAGCGACGGGAGTCATCCGAGCATTGCAATATGGGATGCGATTAATGAAAATACAGATTTATTCATCGGGAACACTCTCATTCCGGATCTAAAGAAACTGGATCCGACCAGAATATGGGATGCCGGGTATATGAGAGAAGGCTTGATGAAAACAGATGAAATGGATGAACCCCATCCTTACCAGGGCCGCGCTTCAGTTAACCAGGTTCCGGTAAAGGACTTTTACCCTCTCGGGAGTCTTGATTTTAAACCTGAAGCAATCCAGATGATAAAAGCAGCAGGCGTACCTCAGCTGGCAAATGAATACGGATGGATCTGGCTTTGGCGCAACGGCATGCCAGGCAAACTCACAGTGAATGAATACAATTATTACCTCGGACCTAATTCCACACCAGAGCAAAACCGTGAGTTCCAGGCTTATTATATGCAGCTCGAAACTGAATGGCTGAGAAGTGAGCCCGGGCTGGCAGGTGTACTTGCATTCTGTTATCTTGCCAACAACTATGGCTATACAGGCGACTGGTTCATGGACAATATCAAAGATCTGAAACCAATTCCGACATTAAACTGGTTCAGACACGCCTTTGCACCAACTGCAGTGTTTGTTAATTTACCTGATGAACGATATGTGAAGTTGACAGATCCTCATCAGCCGGGGGAAAAGCTATCGATTAAACTGGCAAAGATCAATGATCTTAATAAGGATGTTACCGGTAAAGTCACTCTGAAAATCCTGGACAGTACCGGTAAAACAGTTTCAACGACCAGCCTGCCTGTCGCTTTTTCTGCTTTTGAACGTACTTCAGATTCAGTCGAAATTTCTCTTCCAAAGAAGCCGGGAGGTTATTTATTGATAGCTGAATTTCTTTCTGATGGCGCTATTGATCCTGTAATATCAAGACGCTATATTAAAGTCGGGAAACTACCTGAATTGAAATATTTTGAATTACAGCCAATAAATTTAAAATAAATGGTAAGAACTACTACTTATACCATTTCATTGAAATAACTGGCTTTATAATCCGTTCTTATTATGCAGAATACCGGGAGGAATTGGTATGTTTTCAGACTGACTCTTGTTGCAACGCTTGGGGGATTTCTTTTCGGTTACGATACCGCTGTAGTGTCGGGAGCGATCAATTCTATCCGCGATTCCCTTGTCATCCCGTTTGCAGGAAATAATAATGGCAGCGTAAGTTCCATAACAGGCTTTACGGTTTCAAGTGCTCTTATAGGTTGCATCTTAGGCGGAGCAGCAGCAGGTTTTGTCAGTTTAAAGGCCGGGAGGAAAGGAGGTTTGATGGTTGCCGCAATTCTGTTCCTCCTTTCAGGATTTGGCGCAGCATTTCCGGAGATTATGTCCTTCATAGGAATGAATCCACTTGTATCTTTTATTTTTTACCGTATTATCGGAGGTATCGGTATAGGTCTTGCATCAATGCTTTCGCCCATGTACATTGCCGAGATCGCTCCGGCCGATATCCGTGGCAAGCTGGTATCATGGAATCAGTTCGCCATTGTGTCGGGGATCCTTATTGTCTATTTTGTAAACTGGTTCATTGCAAGACATGGAGATGAACAATGGAACATGACTACCGGATGGAGATATATGTTTTTATCAGGGTCAATACCTTCATTTCTACTTCTTTTCCTTCTTTTTTTTATACCGGAGACCCCCAGGTTCCTTGTCTTAAGAAAGAAGAATGAACAGGCTCTTAAGGTACTCGGAAGAACTGTGGGAAATGAAGCGGAGGCGCACCTCAAGGAAATCTCTTCCACGCTTGTTGAAAAATCTGTTCCCTGGCTCACTTTTGGAGCAGGTGTTATTGTAACAGGTATACTTCTTGCAGCGTTTCAGCAATTAATCGGAATAAATGTTGTGCTCTACTATGCGCCGAAGATATTCCAGAATACAGGGACAAAACTTGATATCTCACTGCTTCAGACTATACTGGTGGGTGCTGTAAATCTTTTGTTTACTGTCATAGCCATATTCACCGTCGATAAACTTGGAAGAAAACCATTGCTCATTTCCGGTGGATTGATTATGGGAATTGCTATGGCTGCCATCGGGTTTACTTTTTATAGTGGTAAAATGGGAATAGGTGCCCTTGTTTTCATATTACTTTATATTGCTGGATTTGCCATGAGCTGGGGCCCTGTAATGTGGGTTTTGCTGTCGGAGATCTTCCCGAATTCGATCCGTAGTGCAATGTCCCTGGCCACAGCAACAGTCTGGATAACTGATCTTATTGTCTCATGGTCCTTTCCTGTGCTTGATGATAATGCCTGGCTCACCGAAAAGTTCCACCATGGTTTTGCATACTGGATATATGCCATGATCTGTATGCTGGCAGTCATCTATGTCTGGAAAAAGGTTCCGGAGACAAAAGGAAAGACACTTGAACAGATCGAAAAATTAATTACAAAATGAGAACTATTTCCCGGCCCCACTATAATAATGAGTACTGGTTGAAGTTTCCGGACTCTTTTATTTTTTACTAAACCTGTGGATATTAGCGCAACTTTTTAATAGAGGTTTTGCAGAATTTTTGCTATATTTATTACCGGTTTTCCCGTGCTAACTAAGTTTTTACAGATGAAAAAGAATGTAATTCTGAAAAGGATCTTTCACCATGATAAATGGTGCATAGGTATGTTCTTCCAATATGATGAGGAACTTAAGAAACTTGTCAAATCCATTCCCGGGTCAGTTTTCAGCAGTACGAACAGGTGTTTTTATGTGACTGATTCCGAGGAGAATCTGAAGCTGATACTGAAGACGCTTCGTGATATTGCTGATATTGACATCTCTGCGCTTACAAAAAAGAACGGAGATGCTGAAAAGAGTATTGATCATCAGGAGGAGGTCGTTTCGGTGAAGCTACCTCAGAATAATCAACCCGTTGAAGATGAAGATATTGTAACAATTCATCATCCTCAGACAACACAACGGGTGGTTGTTGATGAGGATAATGAAGATAATAATGAAACTGTGAGCCGTGGCAGATACGGATCTGTTGAGTTCCGGATAAGTGAAGCTGAAGGTTTACTGGTGATAAAGTTTCTTGGCCGGTATGATCCCGAATGGATTGATGAGCTGAGAAGTTTTGGCCGGTGCAATTTTGATAAAAAAAGGAAGGAGTGGCTTCTTCCCTGGTCGAAGATGACAACTGATTCACTTGCCGATTATTTTGCAGGCAGGCGGATAAAAGTAAATGTCACGAAGCAGGTAATTAATGAAAAGTTACGGACAGAAAGAAAGGAGACCGGTGATGAGATCAGGTCGCGGCCTCTCAGCACGAAAGCCCTTGACGGACTCGACATGCTAACCTGGTATCTTGATGAAAACCGTTATAGTCCGCGAACACGTGAGTCGTATATGGCTATGCTTGAATTTTTCTTCAGGTATTTCAGTCCCAGGGAACCGGCTGACATTACTGAGGAAGAGATCTCGAAGTTTCTTCATGATTTTATTATAAAGCTGGGGTATTCGCCGACCTATCAGAATCAGATGGTTTCGGCCATAAAGATTTATTACACGATAGCCGGTAAGGGGAAGGTAGATCCTGATTTTCTTGAACGTCCGAGAAGAAGAAGGTCGCTTCCGAAGGTATTTTCGAAAGAAGAAGTAAGTGCTATCTTGAATTCTTCGGGTAATCTGAAGCACAAGCTGGTGTTATGGATAATATACTCATGCGGGTTAAGGAGGTCGGAGGTGACCAACATAAGGCTCACTGATCTTGACCGGGAGAGGAACATCCTGCACATCAGGGAGGGCAAGGGGATGGTTGACCGGTTTGTGCCTATACCTGACAAGGTTTGGGTAAAGGTTGAGGAATATACAAAGGCGTATAAGCCGAGGGAGTACTTGTTTGAAGGACAGACGGGAGGCAGGTATTCTTCGGAGAGTGTATACAGGGTTTTCAAGGATGCATTGCTGAAAGCAGGCATAAATAAAGATGTTGGGGTACACAGTCTGAGGCACAGTTACGCAACGCATCTTCACGAGAATGGGTTGGATATAAGGTATATACAGGAGTTGCTAGGGCATAAGAGCACCAGGACGACTGAGATTTACACGCATGTAAGCCGGAGGAATCTGATAGCGGTGCGGAGTCCGATAGATGATCTGGACGTGAAATAGACAGCAATCCGGAGACTAATTGCAAGTAAAAAATTCATTATCTTTGAATTATGAATTCCGAGAAAGAGATACTGGATAAATTAAGGGAACTAAAGCCGGTTTTAATGACGGACTATTTTGTCAGTAAAATTGGCTTATTTGGGTCATTTTCAGATAGTTCATTTACTGAACAAAGTGATATTGATATTTTGATTGAGTTTGAGAAACCTATTGGATGGAAGTATTTCACTCTTGAGATTTTTCTTGAAAATATATTCGGGCGCAAAATCGATCTTGTTACAAAAAATGCTTTAAAGGAACAGATAAAGGATAATATACTAAAGCAGGTAAAGTACGTATAGATGAATAAAGGAACGTTATCCGGATATTCCATGGCATGAGATGTATTATCTCAGGAACAGGGTTACACATGAATATTTTGGAGTCGATTACGAGATTATCTGGGATATTGCAACGAACTATTTACCTGGGAATAAACTTATGATTATAAAGATAATTAAAGGTTATCAATAAGCAGGTTTCTTCACGTAAGGTTAGTATTAGGTAAGCAACAGTTCAGTGAATTTTCAATTAAAGTGAAAAGGCATCAAACCTAACACTACCCATCAATTTGTGTAAACATCCATTAACATTACTACTTCTACAAACAAGTTA
>JBFYPG010000104.1:0-14184 GCA_041303415.1 Bacteroidales bacterium | reverse complement strand
TATTTCTTCATTCTTAAGATATTCTTTCAATTCTCTCAGACCGATTTCCCCATAATGAAACACGCTTGCGGCCAGGGCGGCGCTGCACGATGTTTTTGAAAAGACATCCCTGAAATGTTCTTTTTTACCGGCGCCGCCTGAAGCAATAACGGGGATTGTCACATTGCTGCTTATCATATCAGTCAGTTCGATGGAAAAGCCTTCTTTTGTGCCATCATTTTTCATTGATGTAAGCAAAATCTCTCCGGCTCCAAGATCGGCTGCTTTTCGCGCCCAGTCAATGGTTTTAAGATAAGCAGGGGTCCTGCCGCCGTCAAGGTATACCATCCAATCACTGTTTGAAGCGTTAGTGTCAATTGCTACAACAACACACTGACTTCCGAATGCTCCGGCTATTTCGGAAATAAGTTCCGGTCTTCGTACAGCTGCTGAGTTTACCGTTATCTTATCAGCGCCGGCTCCGAGAAGCATTTCCACGTCAGCAGTAGTGCTTATCCCGCCTCCGACAGTGAAGGGGATATTTATTTCAGCTGCGATTTTTTCGACCAGGGCGGCAAACGTGCGGCGATTCTCAATGGTTGCCGTAATATCAAGGAACACAAGTTCGTCAGCACCCTGTTCAGCATATACCTTTGCCTGGGAGACAGGATCTCCGGCATCCCTGATGTTTACGAAGCTGATGCCCTTTACGGTCCTTTCGTCCCTTATGTCAAGGCATGGTATTATTCTCTTTTTCAGCATATTGTACTTAGTTTAGTTAGTTTGATCTTCCCCTCGTACACTGCTTTTCCCACGATCGCTCCCTCACAGCCGGCAGCTCTGAGCTCATCAATGTCCTTCAGGGAAGAGATGCCTCCGCTGGCAATAAGATTTATACCGGAAGCTTCCAGAATCTCCCTGTAAATATCTGTTGAAGGACCGGCCATCATGCCGTCCCTTTCCGCGTCAGTACATATTGCATATTTCACACCGCGGGAACTGTAAGCCGATATAAACGACACAATATCCTTCTCCGAAGATTCCATCCAGGCCGCTGACACGATATTCCTCTTTCTGAAATCGGCACCCAGGATGATCTTTTCATTTCCGTATTTTCCAAGCCACTCCGTAAATAGTGAGAGCTGTTTCACGGCGATTGTCCCGACCGTAACCTGTTTTGCACCGGCATTGAAAGCCGAAACGAGATCCTGCTCTGTAGTAATCCCTCCGCCGAAATCAATTACAAGATTTGTCTCTGAGGATAATTCTTCCAGTACGCCTAAGTTTGTTATCTGCCTGTTTCTTGCACCATCAAGGTCGACCAGGTGGAGATATTTCAATCCGGCGGCTTCAATCTGTTTCGCAACTTCCAGGGGATCTTCGCTATATGTTTTCCTGGTATCGAAATCCCCGCGTGAAAGCCGTACGCATTTGCCGTCAATTATATCGAGGGCGATTATTATTCTCATAATTCAAGGAAATTCTTAAGTATCTGTTCTCCCGTTGCTGACGATTTTTCAGGATGGAACTGTGTTGCAAAGTAATTATCCTTCTGCATGGCAGCGCTGAATGGCAATAAATAATTGCAGACAGCTGTGGTGCATGATGATATTCCAGCATAATAGCTGTGAACAAAATAGACATCATTCTCCGCGGAAACCCCTTTTAGCAGATCCCCGCTTATTGAGCTGAAATTGTTCCATCCCATGTGCGGAATTATGCCGGTTTTAGGAAACAACCTCACATCGGCATCAAAAATGCCCAGGCACTCTGTATTGCCTTCCTCTGATCTCCGGCACATCAGCTGAAGGCCAAGGCATATTCCCATCACAGGCTGTTTCAGCGACAGCAATATTTTGTCAATGCCTTTCTGCCGGAGATATCTCATTGCAGAGCCTGCTTCGCCGACTCCCGGGAAAATAACTTTATCAGCTTGAAATATCTCATCGCTGTTATCGGTGATAGAATAATCATATCCGAGTCGGTTCAAAGCATTCCCGACTGACCTTATGTTCCCGGCATTATATTTTATGATCGCGATCATAGTATTCCTTTCGTGGATGGCACCTTATAATTATCTGTTTGTTTCAGAGCTTGCTTCAGCGTGCGGCCGAATGCCTTGAAGATCGATTCAATCTTGTGGTGATCATTGCTCCCGTCAGCCTTTATATTAAGACTGCATTTTGTATTGTCACTGAATGTTTTGAAAAAGTGAAAGAACATTTCTGAAGGAATTCCTCCTGTTTCAGTGTTTGCAAACTGAGCTTCCCAGACGATCCAGGGCCTTCCTCCCATATCAACGGCAACCTGTGCAAGAGAGTCGTCCATGGGCAGGACAAAGCTGTACCTCTCAATGCTTTTCCTGGCGCCGGCGGCTTTGCTGAATGCTTCGCCGAGACAAATAGCGACATCCTCAATGATATGGTGGCCGTCATCCGTCATGTCGCCTGCGGCACTGATCTCAAGGTCGAAGTTCCCGTGCCTGGCGATCTGATCAAGCATGTGATCAAAGAATCCGATCCCGGTATTGATCAGGCTCTTCCCGGTACCATCAATATTGAGACGGACAGTAATATCCGTTTCACCTGTCTTTCTGATGACCGCCGATATCCTTGGCCGTGATTTCAGAAAGCTGCAGATCTCATTCCAGTCTGTAGTGCAGAGCATTGCATCTTCAGAAAATTCTTTTTTGAAGAAAATGGCATTACAGCCAAGATTCTTTGCCAGTTCGATATCTGTTTTCCTGTCGCCGATAACATATGAGTTACCAAGGTCGACACCGCCGGCAAGATATTTCACCAGCATTGCCGTACCAGGCTTGCGGGTTGGCGCATTATCTTCAGGAAAGGTCCTGTCGATGAAGACTTCTGCAAATTCAACTCCTTCATCCCTGAGGATCTGCAGCATCTTGTTATGTGAGGGCCAGAATGATTCTTCGGGGAAAGAAGCGGTTCCAAGACCGTCCTGGTTTGTGACCATAACAAGCTCAAAATCTGTTTCCACGGCGATCCTTGCAAGACCTGAAATTGCGCCCGGTATGAACCTGAATTTTTCCAGGCTGTCAACCTGTTCGTCTTCAGGTTCTTTAAGGATCGTTCCATCCCTGTCGATGAAGAGTACTTTTTTCATGAGCTAAAAGTTTTTAATGTTTTCAGGAGCAGGTTGTTCTCCCGTTTTGTGCCGACTGTGATCCTGAGGCAGTTGTCGATCGCCCTGCTTCTGTTTCTGACGATTATTCCCTTATAAGCCAGATAATTATAAACCATATCTGCATCTGAAAATCTTACAAGCAGAAAATTCGCATCGGAAGGATAAACCTTTTGAACGACCTCTATCTTTCTGATTTCTTTCGAAAGCCTCTCCCTCTCCTCAACGATTTTTGAGACCTGCTTTTTGTAAAATGAAATATCCGCAAGTCTCTTAAGCACGGTTTCCTGGTTGATAGTGCTGATGTTGTAGGGAGGTTTCATCTTGTTGAAATATCTGATAATTGCGGGATCTGCAAATGCAATTCCAACCCTCACGGATGCCATGCCGAATGCTTTGCTCATGGTCTGCATTACGATGAGGTTCGGAAATTCGTCAATCCGGTATCTGAATGATTGTTTGCCTGCAAAGTCGATGTATGCTTCGTCAAGCAGTACTATTCCCGGGAATGAAGAAATGATTTTTTCGATCACATCCTGATCCTGGCAGTTACCGGTTGGATTGTTTGGCGAGCAGATGATGATAAGCTTCAGTTTTATGTCAGAGAGATATGGAATCAGTTTTTCATACCCGATACGAAAATCAGTGTCAAGGGGTAATCTGACCATTTCAACGTCATTTGCTGCGGCTGATACCTCGTACATCCCGTAGGTAGGGGAGAAGGTGAGTGCTTTATCGGTCCCGGGATTGCAGAATATTCTGAAGCAAAGATCAATTATTTCATCGCTTCCGTTGCCAAGAAATAATTTTTCTGCAGGAACATTCTTCAGTGTGCTTATGACACTCTTCAGTTCCTTCTGGTAAGGATCGGGGTACCTGTTGAGTGTTCCGTAAGGATTCTCATTAGCATCAAGGAATATTCCCTCCCTTCCCCCGAACTCATCACGGGCACATGAGTATGGGGTCATTTCCCTTACATTTTTTCTGATAAGGTTATCTGGATTTATCATCTTATTTTATTTTTCATCTTTGAGCCACCCCCTTCCCGACCTTCCCCCAAGGGGGCAGGAGGAAAAGCTTTTCCCCCTTGGGGGAAACGGGAAAGGGGGTATTTCACTTTCTTAACCTGACTTTAACAGCATTACTATGTCCTGTAAGCGATTCCGCCTCCGCCATCAGCTCAACTGCAGGTCCTATTCCTTCGATACCTTCCCGTGTTATTTCCTGGAAGGTGATCTTTTTCATGAAGCTCTCAACCGACACTCCGCTGTAGCATTTCGCGTAGCCGTTCGTGGGCAGGGTGTGGTTTGTCCCTGAGGCATAGTCGCCGGCGCTTTCGCAGGAATATTTCCCTACGAATACCGAACCTGCATTTATCACCTTTTCAGCCAGATCAGCTGCGTTCGCACAATTTATTATAAGGTGTTCAGGCGCATATTCGTTACTGAACTTGATTGCGTTCTCAAGATCCGGCACCATGATAAAAAGGCTGTTATTAAGCGCCTGTTCCGCGATATCTTTTCTCGGCAATAGCTTAATTTGTTTTTTAATCTCTGCAATTACACCAGAAAGAATGTTCCTGCTATCTGTGACCAGTACAACCTGGCTGTCGGGCCCGTGCTCAGCCTGGGAGAGCATGTCAGCCGCAACAAACTCAGGATCAGCTGTTTCGTCGGCAATTACCAGCACCTCGCTCGGACCGGCCGGCATGTCGATGGCAACACCTTCGGACTGAACCAACTCCTTTGCCCTTGTAACAAATTGATTGCCCGGACCGAAAATCTTGTTCACTTTCGGCACGGTTTCAGTCCCGTAAGCTATCGCCGCGATTGCCTGCGCTCCGCCGATTTTGTAGATCTCATTTATGCCCGTCAGTGAGGCGGCATACAGGATCAGCGGATCCACCTTTCCCGTCCTGCCGGAAGGTGTGCACATTATTATTTGACTGCAGCCGGCAATTTTTGCAGGGATGCCCAGCATCAGGACTGAAGAGAAAAGAGGAGCGGAACCTCCTGGGACATATAAGCCAACCTTTTCAATTGCCACGTTTTTCCTCCGGCATCTTATTCCGGGCATTGTCTCCACGACCTCTTCCCTGCAAAGCTGGGACATGTGGAATTTCTCTATATTCCTGTAAGCCATGTCAATGGCTTCCTTCAGTTTTTCAGGGATTTTATTTCCTGATTCCACGATCTCCTTCCGGGAGACCCTGATTTTCCCTGGTTTTATTTTATCATACTTCAATGAGTATTCCTGGAGGGCTTTATCGCCTGAAGATTTAATGTCACGGAGGATCTTTCCGACAGTTTCGTCAATATTTTCTTTTCCGGAATCCGGGCGTCTGCTTAAAGTGACCCATATCTCTTTTTCAGGATTAATGAGGGTTCTCATCACAGTATCATTTTTTCAATCGGTATGACAAGAATCCCTTCGGCGCCGGCAGCTTTAAGCTGATCGATCCTCTCCCAGAACTCATCCTCCTTTACTACAGAGTGAAGGCTGCACCATCCCTTCTCGGCAAGCGGAAGTATTGTAGGGCTTTTAATACCGGGAAGGACCTTACATATCTCCGGGACTGCTGATTCCGGCGCATTAAGGAGTATGTATTTATTTTCCCTTGAGTTCTTCACAGCCCTTATTCTGAAAAGAAGCTTTTCCAGTATCTCCTGCTTTGAACCTTTCAGGTTTTTGTTTGCAATTATAACCGCCTGGCTTTTGAGAATGGTGGCAACCTCCTTTAACCCGTTTGTCATCAGAGTGCTTCCGGAGCTGGCGATATCACATACAGCATCGGCTAATCCGATTCCCGGGGCTATTTCCACACTGCCGCTGATCTCTTCAATCTCGGCTGTTATATTACTTTTTCTGAAGAATTCACCCAGCAACCTGGGGTAGCTGGTAGCCACCTTCTTATTGCTGAAAAACTGGAGGCCGGTATAATTCTCCTCCCTGGGGATTGCAAGGCAGAGTCTGCATCCGGCAAAACCCAGCTGTTCAAGGATCGTCACATCCTTGTTCTTTTCAAGCACCATGTTTTTACCGAGGATGCCTATATCTGCCACCTGCTGTTCAACATACTGAGGGATGTCATCATCCCTGAGAAAGAGGATCTCAACCGGGAAATTCACTGCTGTGCTCCTCAGAACCCCAGTGCCATTTGAGAATTTTATACCGCACTCTTCAAGCAGTTTGTGGGAATTTTCGCTGAGGCGTCCGCTCTTCTGGATTGCAATTTTCAGTTTGCTCATTTTTTTCATTTTAGTCTGAGCAAACCCGGAGAATCAAAAAACCCGCCTGGTATGCTCAGACGGGTTTTTGATATTGTTTATAATTATTACAAATCACTATCTCCTCGCCTGAGAGCAAGTATGATGGTGGTGATGATGTAACATTAAATTGGCCATTGCTTAATAATATAAATACAAAGATAGTGAAAATATTTTAAACTGCAAAATCCCAATCCTCCATGAAAGACCGACCCTCCATCCCCTGTGGAACCGACCCCCTAACCCCAAGTGGAACCGACCCCCCAACCCCCCTGAAGGGGGGCTATAAACCCATTCTATTGTTGTTAGGTTTTAACCCCCCTTTAGGGGGGCTGGGGGGCTTTGTCCCGGATCAGATTCTTTCCGAAATAAGATCTCCGACTTCAGTTGTTGAATAACACATCTTTTCTGCTCCAAGGTCTTTCAGTTTATTGGCAGTAACTTTCATCACGGCTTTTCCAAAAAGACTCTTAAAAACCTGACATGTTTTGTATTTGTCTCTTAAATTTAACATTGCCGGATATACATGCCTGCACGTGTTTTATGATTTACAATCGGAATAAAAAGAATTCCTATCTTTGATTTATGAATATAATTGAGGAGAATATTGACTCATTAATCAGTCTTTGCAAACAACATAAAGTCAAAGAACTGTATCTGTTTGGTTCTGTTGTGACCTCCGGATTCAATAAGGATAGTGATATTGATTTGCTGGTTCAGTTTTACAATGTAGATATTCTCGAATATGCAGACAATTATTTCGATTTTAAAGAAAAACTCGAAAAACTATTTAGCCGGGAAATAGACCTGCTTGAAAACCAGGCAATTCGAAACCCGATCTTCCGGAAAATTCTTGATCGAGACAAAAAATTAATCTATGACAGAGAAACAGCTTAAGCTTCTTTATGACATAAAAATGGCGATTGACGAGATCGATTCATATTTTGAGACAGAAGCCAAAACATTTGAGAATTACAAAAGCAATTCTATACTGAGGCGTGCTGTTGAAAGGAATCTTGAAATTATTGGGGAAGCAATGAATCGGTTATTAAAAGAAAATCCGGAATTCACTATCGAAAACGCATTAAGGATAATCGGACTCAGAAATCAAATAATTCACGGCTATGATTCTGTATCAGATGAGAATATCTGGGGTATTGTAACTCTCCACTTTCCAAAATTAAAATCTGAGGTTAACTCATTAATAAAAAGCTACATCTGACATGCCGGTAAAATAACAGGCTTCCTGCTGTGCGGGACCTGTTCCATTTTATCGACCGGATATTCACATTTTCCGGTAAATAATCCCGTAAAAGCATGACATAAATAGTGATTGTCTCGTAAATTTGATGCTGAGACAAAACTTACCCGTGTAAGTTTTATATAATTAACCATGAAAAGGTCAGCTGTTTTTCTGGTTTTATGCTTTTTTACAGGCGCTTTTATAATTGCACAGCCGGTCAGGATATCAGGAAAAGTTGCAGATGCAGAAGGAAAATCCATTGCGGGAGCTGCTCTGTTTCTGGGACCTGACGGGAAACAGACCATATCCGGCAATTCCGGAGAATATTTAATTGGTTCTGCTCCGGGGAACAAGCAGCTGACCGCCAGGGCGCTGGGATACAGGTCAGAGTCAGTGAGGTTCGAATTAATATCCGATACTGTTATTGACTTTTATCTGAAGCTTTCACCGGTTGAGCTCGGTGAAGTGGTCATTACAGGTGATTCGGCAAGGAATGTTGTGATAACACAGAGAGGTAGTTATGTTGTGACGCCTGCTGCTATTCGTGAGACTCCCAGGCTCTTCAGCGAACCCGACCTGTTAAAGTCCGTTCAGATGCTGCCGGGTGTTGTTTCGGGTAAGGAAGGTACCTCCGACCTCTACGTGAGGGGAGGAGGCGCGGGACAAAATGTTGTTCTTGCCAACGGTTGTTATTTCTTCCTGCCGGGACATCTTTTGGGTATAGTGTCACCTTATGATCTCGATTTTCTTGAAAGCGCGGAGCTGTATAAAGATTATTTCCCTGCTGGACTCGGCAACGGCGCCTCTTCGGTGATAAGTCTTGACTTTAAAAAGGTTCATTCCGATTCTCTCGGATTACAGTTCAGGGCAGGACTGCTCTCTTCGGGATTGATATTAGAATCTCCTCTAAGAAAGATAAACTGGGAGCTGACAGCAGGAATCAAAGCCGGTAACTATTTTATTTATGCGCCGATCCTGAAAAAGATAGTATCGGAAGAAACAGGCGATTTTCTGCCACCCAATAGATACTCCTTTTTCGACGGGTTCCTGAGACTCTCCCATTCTTCATCACGGTACGGGGATATTACTTACCTGTTTTTCGGTAATTACGATAACTGTAAAGAAGAAAACAGGTTTGAAAGTCAGAGCGGCGATACTTTAGTGAAATACACCGACGGTATATCGACAGGCTGGAATAACATGGTCCA
This sequence comes from Bacteroidales bacterium, assembly GCA_041303415.1. Lineage (GTDB taxonomy): Bacteria > Bacteroidota > Bacteroidia > Bacteroidales > VadinHA17 > LD21. The sequence continues at coordinate 5,341 of JBFYPG010000104.1, read as the reverse complement.
TTCCGTTCAGTGGCTGCCGCCTTCAGGCGGAGCAGTGAAGTGGAATCTGAACCTTAACTATAACAGGATATCTACAGGCAGGAAAATCTATTCATCCTCTGAAGAATTACTATATGGTACTGAAAAAACAGGTTCATCAGAAACACTTCTATCTTTCTATCCAACGGTCGATAATGTTGCCACGCTCATATCATTTAACCTGACGAAGGAAAAAATAAGTATTGATGCAGGTATCTCCGACAGGTTCAGGTATTTCACGCAGAATAACTATTCCCTTAACACTATAGATGATAACACTGCCCGGATCAATTTCGGAGAGGATGACATTGTAAACGAAACGGCCCTTTTCATATCGACGACGTTACTCCCTGTAGAAAAACTCAAAATTGACGCCGGGATAAGGCTGACGGGGATAATTAAGAAGGACATTGGTTTTTTCATTCCCGAACCCCGGTTAAGGATATCCTTTAATGATGGAGAACGGATATCTCCCCATATCAATTATGTAAAGCTGAGCCAGTCGGATCATTCTGTGGAGGGATCGAATGCCGGACTGAGAAGTATGCTGTGGCTGCCGGTTTATGAAGAATTCGGTCCTGAAATATCCGATGTATTCTCTGCAGGTTTTCAGGGAAATATAGAAGATAATCTTACCTGGACAATAGACGGTTATTACAAGAATATATCCGGTATGGTGGATTTCAGGCCGGGGGCAAGTTTCATTATCGATACATCTTTTGTTGATATGCTCGACAGGGTTAGAGGTAAAGCCTGGGGAGTTGAGACCGGGTTAATAAAAAATAAAGGAAAGATCACCGGCAGTGTCAGCTATACATATTCAAGATCAAAAAGAGAATGGGGATCGCCTGAGGGAATGATCTGGATCCCCTCGGGAGCCGACAGGCCGCATAATTTTAACATTTCGATGAAGTATTACTTAAAGCCTTCCACAAGCTTCGGACTGAACTGGGTTTACCGGTCAGGCGCCCCGGCAACCATTTACATGCATGAAACTTCATACGGAGAGTTCTTTGAAACGAAGAATAACATAAGGTACTTCGATTATCACAGATTGGATATTTCATTCAGACAGATCATCTACAAGCGGAGATTTTCAATATTTATAGATGCCGACATATACAACCTATATAACCGGAAAAATACCTTCTATTTTAGAAAGACCTGGGATGAAGAGGAACAGGTATATTATTTTAAAAACATCTCTCTGTTCCCGGTAATGCCATCAGTGACTGTGACAATCAAATACTGATGCAAAAAGGAAGATTTAACAGAATAGATCATGAAAAAGATATGGTTGAAAGAAAATATAATAACAGGACTGATTTGCAGCACATTATTTTTATTTGCTACATGTGAAAGTAATGACAGGTATTATCGTCCCGATGTTCCGGAAAAACTATGTGTCTTCGGAATTATCGATATTGATGATACGGCAAGTACCAGCCAATACGTACCTCTCTGGCATGAAACCAGTCTGCGTCATCTGTCATTTGAGAAATCATTTCAATCGGAATACCCCGGAGAAATTACGGATTCGATAAGAGAGATTGAATTTACTATTTCATCGTCGGAAAAGGAATTATTCCGGTATTTTTCCGATTCAAGAGTTATTAAGATCGTTGATCTGAGAATTCCTGACAGTATTGTTTTTAATCCGGAAGAGAAATATTTCCTGTGGGCAAAAGAAAAGGGAATACATGAGATTTCTGCAGAAGTAATCCCTTCTAAGTCACCGTCAGAACCTGAACTTATCTCAATTAATCAAGGTAAAGCAATTTATCCGATACCAAATGGATGCGAAATAGATACTTTTGCCAGATCTGTTACTATCACTCTCTCATTTGAAAAAGATCAAGACTTATTTTATGCACTAATAGTTGAAGGATGGGGATTCTCCCATTGGGGCACATGGATTCCGCATCCGGCATTTTTGAATTTTTCAATTACAGAAAGCAATATCCCCGGTTTCTTTTCTGAAATGCAGGGTTTGGATATGTATCACTATGTCTGTACCGGAGGTCATCGAAAGCTCGTTACATCACCTGCCCCCGTATTTTTATTTGAAGGGGCAAAAATACCGGATCCGAAATGCTCAACGTCAGTTTATATTCAATATTGGGACGGATACAGCCCATATGATACATTCAAAGCCATACGGATACGTCTTCTGTCGGTGCCTGCAGAGCTATATAACTTTGAAAAGAGCCTCTACACCTACAGGAAAACAGCAGGAGATCCGTTTGCCGAACCTATTTACCTTGGAGGTAATATTAAAGGCGGGATTGGAGTTTTTGCAATTTGCAGAAGTACCGGTCTTAAAATTAACTTCTCACCATGGATTTAGACTTTATAAAATGAAGCTTCCCCAAAGTGAATTCTCAAAAAAATATATCAATTATACTGCTGTCAATCATTCTAATATTATTCACAGCACTTCTTTCATGTTGTGAAAGCAATGACAGATTTTATCGCCCGGATTTACCGGAAAAGCTTTGCGTCATTGGAATTATTGATGTAGATGATACAACAAATTACAGTTTTTCTTTACGCGATATAATAGATACAAGAAATAGTACCCGTTATCTTTCTGTTGAGAAATCTTTTCAATCAGAATACTGCCAGACGGAACTATATGATTCATTACGTGATCTGTCATTTAAAATTTATTCCGAGATTGATGAAATTTTTAGTTTTCATAATACCGGAACTATAATAAATCCCTTGAAATTTGAGCTTCCTGATAGTCTGATCTTTTATACGGGGAATGATTACTATTTTCAGGCAAAAGAAAAGGATCTGCCACAAATTACAGCCAAAACGACAGTACCGGAAATCCCTTCAGATTTAATACTGAAATCTATCAGAGAAGAAGTTACTCCGATTGAGTCGACAGGGTTATATCGCGACGGTACAAATATAAAATATATAAAAACTGTTGTTTTTGATATCTCATTTACCAACAATTATGATAAAGACAACTATTATATGATATTATTGACAGTACGTGGATTGTATGATATCACACCCTATTCAGGTCCTCACGACTTTTCTGTAAGAGGGACCAACACACCCGGATTCTTTGCCGAAATGCAAGGAATAAACACATATCACTGGGTATTAACAGAAGAAGGAGAAATTGATGGCCCGATTTCCAATGCCATTGCTTATTTTATAGACGGAAGTAAAATTCCTGAAGATTACTGTTATATGACCCTGGCAGTCCAATATAATGATGGATACTCTCCGATTGAGAAACTTAAATATGTAAAAATCAAGCTTATGTCAATTCCGGTTGAATTATATAATATCGAAAAAGGCCTTTACAATTACAGCAAAATAATTGATGATCCATTTTCAGAACCGGTATACCTGAACGGAAACATATCCGGAGGAAATGGAGTGTTTGCTATTTGCAGGAGTGTTAATCTTGATATAATACTTTAAAACATTAGATTATAACTACAACGCACTGACGGTCAGGATATCAGGAAGAATTACTAATGCGGAAAGTAAACCCGTCCCTGGTGCAACCCTGTACCTGGAACCTGACGGGAAACGGAATACCTTATTTTTTAAGATATCGCCAATGTACTACTCACCCTGGAATCTATAATCTGTCAAAAAACACCTAAAATTGACAATTGAGGTTTTATCTGTCAAATGCGACGACCAAATTGAGTAAATATCATAATGATTAGAAATATGACATTAAATTTGTGTAACTGTCAGATTATAGCTATATTTGACAAAATAAGTTTTAAATGTCAAAACAATATCCATACGACCGGAATCAGCCATACAATGAACTGCCGTTGCTTCCTCCTCCTGATGAAAAGATAATAACTGTAGAGATCCTGCAGGCAGCAATCGCTGCAAACAAGACTTTAGCAGAATTGAAAGGGTTAGCCAGAACACTTCCGAACCAGTCAATGCTTGTAAATACAATCTCCCTTCGGGAAGCAAAAGCAAGTACAGAGATCGAGAATATATTTACTACCGATGAAGAACTCTATAAAGCTCTTTCGGGTGAGGATCATGGATTAAAAGGCAATGCAAAAGAGGTATTGAGATATCGTCAGGCACTCTGGTCAGGGTTTAATGACATTAAGACTTATGGAGGTTTCAATATAGATATAATGATTAAAATCTATCAGGAGATCAAACAGGTAAGAGATGGTATTCGACCTCCGCAAACAGAAACCGTAATCAAAAAGAGAGGGAGTGGGAATCTGGGAGGGGCGGTGGTTTATACTCCTCCCCGTGGCGAAAAAGTGATTCAGAAGAAATTAGAAAACCTTGTATCATACTTAAATGATGATAAAAAATATTCACATGATCCATTAATAAAACTTGCCGTCTCACATTATCAGTTTGAGGCAATTCATCCATTCAGAGACGGAAATGGCAGAGCAGGAAGGATCTTGAGTCTGCTGCTGATGATCCAAAAGAATCTGTTGGATGTACCTATACTTTATTTAAGTGCCTATATTATTGAGAATAAGGATGATTATTACTACCTGCTGAATAATGTGACAACATTGAAAAATTGGAGAGAATGGATTCTTTACATGCTTAAAGCAATAGAAGAAACCTCGATTTTTACGCTAAAGAAAATAACAGAGATAGACAATCTGTTTTATAGGACAAATGATCTTATCAAACAAAAATTACCACATATTCATAAAGAAACAGTAGAAAAAATCTTTGAACAGCCTTATATCAGTCCAAAAAAGATACTGAGTCATGATATAAGAAGTCTTAATACAGCAAAGAAATATTTACGGCAGATGGAAGAACTCGGAATCATGACATCTCAAAAAATAGGTAAGGAGATAATATTTCTGAATATCGATTTATTCAACTTATTATCTGAGACCTAGAACCGGATAAAGAACTGATTTATAATAGCACTGGCTATAACACGGACAAGACACACATACTTCCACCCCGAAGCCCCCAGTGGAACCGACCCCCCAACCCCCACTTCGCTCCGCTCAGTGCGGGCTCTGAAGGGGGGCTAGATCCATTACTTATTGTACTGTAGTATAGGGTTTTAGGCCCCCTTCAGGGGGCAGTCCCGCCTGAGGCGGGACGGGGGTCATATCCTACCTGCAACCAGATCCCCGACTTCAGTTGTTGAGTAACCCATCTTCCCTGCACCCAAGGCTTTCAGTTTGTTTGCAGTTACGTCCATCACCGCTTTTTCTATTGCTTCAGCAGCATTCGTTTCACCCAGTGTATAAAGCATCATGGCACCCGAAGAGATGGCTGCCAGCGGATTGATAATATTTTTTCCTGTGTATTTCGGCGCCGAGCCGCC
>JBFYPG010000103.1:0-16197 GCA_041303415.1 Bacteroidales bacterium | reverse complement strand
CCGGTAACCGCCTGCCTCTTTGCATACTGAGATTTAATCTGGCAAAGGTATGAAATTATATAGGAGAACATCATGTACCCATCCCCCAACCCCACTTCGCTTCGCTCAGTGCAGGCTCTCCCTACTTCTTAAGGAGGGGGCTTATTGTACTGTATACCAGCACTTTCCCCCTCCTTGCGACAGCAGGGCGGGGGATAATGGGGGTGGGTACGTGCAGTCCAGGGAGGGGGATAAAGGGGGTGGGTACGTGCATTCCAGGTAGGGGGACAAAGGAGGTGGGTACGTGTCAAAGAGATTTATATTATATTTGTTTGATCCGAAAATTAATTTCAAATACTCTACAATATGGCAACCGATGAAATAAAGATCAACCGGAATTATCAGACGGTGATAGGTGATTTCCCGAAAGTAGGGATCCGTCCTGTAATTGACGGCCGCGAAATGGGAGTCAGGGAATCCCTGGAAAAACAGACCATGAATATGGCCAGGAGTGCAGCTGCACTCATCTCAAAAAATCTTAAATATCCTGACGGGAAACCGGTCGAATGCATCATTTCCGATACGACGATAGGGGGTGTTGCAGAAGCTGCCGCCTGTGCTGAGAAATTCAGGAAATCAGGTGTGGGTGTCAGCCTTACTGTTACTCCCTGCTGGTGCTACGGCAGCGAAACCATCGATATGGATAATTCAGCACCAAAAGCCATCTGGGGCTTCAACGGCACAGAACGCCCGGGAGCAGTATACCTGGCTGCCGCACTGGCAGGACACACAATGAAAGGCCTTCCTGCTTTCGGCATTTACGGGCATGATGTTCAGGATGCCGGCGACCAGTCGATTCCCGACGACGTGAGCGAAAAGATCCTGAGGTTTGTCAGGGCAGGCATTGCCGTATCAATAATGAAGGGAAAATCATACCTGTCGATGGGATCGGTATCGATGGGAATCGCCGGCTCGATAGTAAGGGAAGACTTCTTCCAGGAGTACCTGGGAATGAGGAATGAGTACGTTGATATGAGCGAATTCAACAGAAGACTGAACGAGGGAATATATGATAAGGATGAATTCAGGAAAGCCCTGGCATGGACGAAGAAATATTGCAAAGAGGGGAAGGACATGAATGCAAAGCCAAAACCGAGAGCCAGGAAGGATGAAGAGTGGGAGATCGTGGTTAAAATGACAATTATAGCCCGCGATCTTATGGTGGGCAATCCCAGGCTGAAGAAGCTCGGTTTCGGAGAAGAAGCTCTCGGACACAATGCGATTCTGTCGGGGTTCCAGGGACAGAGGCATTGGACCGATCACATGCCGAACGGTGATTTTCTCGAAGCTATTCTCTGTTCTTCATTCGATTGGAACGGCATCAGGCCCCCATATCTGGTTGCTACCGAAAACGATGCAATGAACGGAGTTCCGATGCTGTTCGGATATCTTCTCACAAACACAGCCCAGATGTTTTCAGATATCCGTACTTACTGGAGCCCTGCCGCCATAAAGAGGGTAACGGGAGTAAAAACGGCCGGTCTGGCAGCCAACGGAATCATACACCTTATCAACTCCGGCGCTTCAGCACTTGACTTTTCAGGAAGGGAAACAAGAAAAGGAGAATCCTGCATAAAACCATACTGGGAGATAACATCAAAGGACGTCGCAGAGTGCCTGAAAGCAACTCTTTGGGAACCTGCAAATACCGGCTATTTCAGGGGAGGAGGATTCTCCTCGCAATTCAATACAAAAGGTGTTATGCCTTTGACAATCTCAAGGGTTAACCTGGTGAAAGGGCTTGGCCCTGTGCTCCAGATCGCAGAAGGGTGGACCGTTGAGCTGCCTCAGAAAGTCCATAAGATCCTGACCGACAGGACAGACCCGACGTGGCCAACCACATGGTTTACACCACGCCTCACAGGAAAAGGACCATTTACCGATGTTTACTCGGTAATGGCCGGCTGGGGCGCAAACCACTCGGCATCAAGTTACGGTCATATCGGCGCCGACCTTATAAGCCTGGCCTCTCTGCTGAGGATACCTGTATGCATGCATAATGTGCCTGAAGACCAGATTTCCAGGCCCAGCTCATGGAATGCATTCGGAATGGACACAGAAGGCTCTGATTACAGGGCATGCAGGACGTACGGGCCTTTATATAAATAGGGCGCAAAGGCATAAAGGCGTAACGGCACAAAGGCGTAACGGCGTAACGGCACAAAGGCGCAACGGCTAAAGAAAAGATGAATTAACAGGATGGAATAAAGAATTATGGAGAATACTGAGGAGAAGCCAAAAATAGAATTGGAGCTTGAAACTCTCAGAGATCTTGACAGGACGCGCAGGTGGACCATGTTCCTTGCCATACTCGGGTTCATTGCGATCGGCGTGCTATTGATAGTGGGTATATTCACAGGGATCTTTCTCTCGATATTCAATAAGGGGGATACATCAACAAGTTATCCCGGATGGCTGGTTTGCATAATCATCATTTCAGCCTCGGTAATAAATTTCTTCCCGATGCTCTATATCTACAGGTTTTCGAAGTTCATATCAGGAGTAGCTAAAACCCATGACAAGGAAGAGCTGAAAAAGGCATTCAGGAACCTCAGATCATATTTTACATATGTCGGAATTGTTATTATTGTGGCGCTTGTGGTATATGTCATTACCTTTCTGGCATTGGGAGCATCGTTCGATTTCATTAAAGACCTCGGGTGAACGCAAAAGGCGATATAATAATAGTATACGATGTTGGGGCAACCAACGTCAGGGCAATTGCCATCAACAGCAAAGGTTTGATCCTTGCTTCAGAATCCATCACTAACAATACAAAACCCGATCCTTTCTATCCCGGATACAGGATCTGGGACGTGGATGAGATCTGGAAAAAAATCTGCATGGCTTCACGAAAGGTGATCAGCCTGATCGACCCTGGCAGAATTGCCGGTGTAACGGTAACAACATTCGGAGTCGACGGCACCCTTTTCGACAGGTCGGGAAAAATGCTCTACCCGGTCATATCATGGCAATGCGAACGTACTGCCAGTATCATGGCAGATATCGGAAAATATGTTTCTCTTATTGACCTGTACAGGGAGTGTGGCGTGCTTCCGTTTACATTCAATACGATCAACAAGCTTATCTGGTTTTCGGAAAACAGGCCGGAGCTGGCAGAAAAAAGCTATCGGTTCCTCTTTATGCCATCGATATTTTCATATATGCTGACAGGCGAAATGGTCAATGATGTTACCATGGCCGGTACATCAATGATGACTAACCTGTCTGCCAGGAAATTCTCAGAGTCCATCCTTGGAAGGATAGGATTCCCGTCTGAAAAATTTGGAGTACCGGTTGAGCCGGGGACCGTAACGGGAAAAATCACCGGCGCTGCATCGAAGAAAACCGGTATACCGGCGGGTGTGCCCGTGGCGGCCACCGGTCATGATACACAGTTTGCAATCTTCGGATCGGGTGCGGAAATAAACCAGCCCGTACTAAGTTCGGGAACCTGGGAGATACTCATGGTTCGGTCTGAAAGATACAGGTCAGACAGGGAACAGCTTGACATGGCGATCACCACTGAGCTTGATTCCCGGCCCGGATTATATAACATTGGTAATCAATGGATTGCCTCCGGCATCCTGGAATGGACAAGAAGAAATCTTTACAGGGACATTAAGAAAGATGTATATGAGGAAATGATAGCCGGAGCTGAAAAAGTGCCGTCCGGATGCAACGGCGTGAAAGTAGTGCCAAAATTCTACGAGGAGCTGAAGGGAAAGCCTGGAGGAGAGATCCGGGGACTTACCATGGATAGCACCAGGGATGAAATTTACCGTGCCATGCTTGAGGCTTTGTCTGAAAGACTGGTTTTCGGGAAAAAAGCACTCGAGGAGGCGGGCGGGTTCAGGACAGAAAGTATTTTATGCGTGGGCGGAGGATCAAAGAACAGGTTGTGGAACAGGCTGAGGGCTGACTATACTGGTGTTCCTGTTAAAGTGATCGACCACAAAGAAACGACTGTCCTCGGCGCTTCCCTTTTTGTCCAGGCAGCCTGCGGAAATGCAAAAACACCTGAAGAAGCAAGATCAGGAATTGATTACAGAACTGAGATAATAATGCCTTCAAGATAACCGGCCATTGAGCCCTTGCGCCTTTGCGCCGTAAAGCCTTTAATTATGGAAACAGCCTATTTCAACGGAACCTTTCTTTCGAAAGACCAGATCAGGATCGACCCTGACGACAGGGGTTTTCTTTTTGCCGATGGAGTGTATGAAGTTGTAAGATGGTACGGGGAATTTTTCTTCGATATGGAAAGCCATATGGCAAGACTAAAGAGAAGCATGAGGGAAATAAGGCTGGAATGGCCTGAAGCTGACACATTTCCGGTGACTGCACTGGAGCTTGTCAACAGTAACAATCTTAATAATATTCCCACACTCGTGTATCTGCAGGTAACAAGGGGGGTTGCAAAACGGAGCCATGCTTTTCCTTCTTCTCCGATACCTCCAACAGTATACGCTTTTGCACGCGGGTTCAGGCCGGAGAAGGAACTTATCTCCAAAGGGATTCAAACCATCCTGCGCAATGACAACAGGTGGATCCGCTGCGACATCAAATCAGTATCACTCCTTCCCAACATCCTGAGCTTCCAGGAAGCAAGGGAATCGGGTGCCCTTGAGTGTATCTTCATGAAAGACGGAAATATCACCGAATGTGCGCATTCAAACGTCTTTTTTGTGATCGATAACACGCTTGTCACACATCATGAATGCGAGAAAATACTTTCAGGAATATCCAGGAAGAACATACTGAAGCTTGCCCGCGAAAATGGCATCCAGGTGAGGGAAGAGCCGCTGCCCGTTGCCAGGCTGGGCGAGATCACGGAAGCTTTTGTAACAAACACATCCTTTGAAATAGCACCGGTGATCTCAATCGACGGGAAACCGGTCGGGAATGGCGCACCGGGACCAGTTACCATACTTCTGCGTGAGAAATTTGATGCCGCGGTCAGGTCGCTAAAGCCCAGATCCCCGTAGTCCGAATTTTTCTATATTTGCACAAATTTTTATCAGCCATGAATACCCCGGAACTGAGTGAACAGGAACAAATAAGAAGAAAATCGCTGGAAGAGATCAGGAAGCTTGGTATTAACCCATACCCTGCAGCAGAATACAAGACCAATGCCTTTGCAAAGGAAATCCTGGAAAATTTCATTCCTGAAAAGAACAACTATCCCGATGTCTGCGTGGCAGGCAGGATCATGAGAAGGAGGATCATGGGCAATGCATCATTTGCCGAAATCATGGACTCTTCAGGAAGGATCCAGATTTATCTCCGCCGGGACGATATCTGCCCAGGAGAAGATAAAACCATGTACAATACAGTATTCAAGCATCACATTGATATCGGTGATATTATCGGGGTTAAGGGATTTGTCTTTAAAACCCAGATGGGTGAGACTACCGTACATGTTAAGGAGTTCACGATTCTCTGCAAGTCGCTGCATCCCCTGCCTATTGTGAAGGAGAAAGACGGCGTCTATTACGATGCGGTTACTGATCACGAGATGCGCTACCGCCAGCGCTACATTGACCTGATCGTCAATCCGGGCGTCAGGGAAGTATTCCTTAAAAGAACGCAGATCATTCAGTCGATGCGTGAGCTGTTCAATTCGAGAGGATACCTCGAGGTTGAGACTCCCATACTTCAGCCAATTCCCGGAGGTGCAGCAGCCCGTCCTTTCATCACACATCATAATACGCTCGACATACCTCTCTACCTGAGGATCGCAAACGAACTCTATCTGAAACGACTCATTGTGGGAGGTTATGAAGGAGTATATGAATTTGCCAGGGATTTCCGCAATGAGGGAATGGACCGGACACATAATCCTGAATTCACTGTGATGGAAATATATATTGCCTACAAGGATTACAACTGGATGATGACCTTTACGGAGGAAATCATCAAAAAGGCAGTAATGGACCTTCACGGCAAGACTGAAATCACCTATGGAGACAAGGTTATAAACCTCAACCCTCCGTTTAAAAGGATCAGCATGCTTGAGTCCATTAAAGAAAACACGGGTGTCGATATTTCAGGGATGGATGAAGAAGGATTAAGAAAAGTGTGTGACAGGTTCGGTATTGAACATGACAGTACCATGGGCAAGGGCAAGCTGATAGATGCTCTTTTTGGAGCGAAATGCGAACACACCCTGGTTCAGCCCACGTTCATAATTGACTATCCCACAGAGACTTCTCCTCTTACAAAGATGCACAGGAGCATACCCGGCCTGACTGAGAGATTTGAGCTCTTCATTAACTGCAAGGAGATCGCAAATGCATATTCCGAGTTAAACGACCCCATTGACCAGATGGAGCGTTTCCAGGAACAGTTGAAGCTTTCTGAGAAAGGGGACGATGAGGCGATGTTCATTGACCTTGACTTTGTGAAAGCACTCGAAGTCGGCATGCCTCCGACATCAGGAATGGGTCTGGGGATTGACAGGCTTACAATGCTGCTGACAGATCAGCCTTCAATACAGGATGTCCTGCTTTTCCCGCAGATGAAACCTCTTAGCCAGAAACCAATAGCTGAAGGGCCCGAGGAAGAGTAGGTCAGGTTTCGGACCGGGGAAGGCGGAGGTTCTCGATCCATTTCATTAATCGTTTCAGGAGATTGAAATAGAGTGCAGCATAAAGGAGCCCTGATACAATCCAGATCACAAGAATATTAAACCAGTAAGTATCTATCTCAAAATTTCCGATCTTCTTAAAAGGAGCATAAAAGTGCGCCCGTCCGTTTTTTGCAAGCGCTTTCATGTAACCAGGATCGCATTTCTGTATGTGTTTCCATGGAGTGCTCATTATCTTTTCAAGGCTGAATACACGGAGTACTTCGTTCTTCAACTGCCTGTTTTCATAATTCTCTTTTAAAGAAATTAAACCTTCATTACCCAAAACACTCTTTAATGAATCACTTAAATGTTCCTTTAAAGAGACAGCCATTTTGAACTTATCCATAAAATGCTTACTGACGGTAATGAGGTAAGTCGAAGCTTCTTTGTAAACTTGTTGATTGAATCGCTCCTGATTCAGGGAATCCTTCCAAGATCCCGGTTCAATCAGAGCCAGTCCGGCCAGATCTTTAATATGATGGTTAAGTCTCGCAAAGCTTTCCCTCACTTCTTCTTCATATCCTGATCTGTCGTTGTAATTTCGGCAGATCCACAGGTCTTTACTCAGCCTGTCATTTACAAGTATTGCTCCATAATAATTGTTCTGGCTTGCATCCAGATTGTACCTGAAGAACGGCTTTTCATATTTATTGTTTCTGAACTGTTCAACTGCCAGGGCTTCGAACGACCAGCGGGCAGTCATCATATCCCCGATAACAGGAACATATTCCTTTGACGATCTGCTTCCCAGGTGAAGCTGGTCAAATTTCACAAGAACGCCGCTGAAAAGAAGCTGAGGTATTATAATAAAAGGTATAAGAATATAAATGGTTACCACTGAATTGAATGCAGATGAGATGTTCAGTCCCAGGATGTTGGCCGAGCATGACGTAGTGAAAAGGACGAGCCAGTAGCTGAGTGTCATACCTTTTATTCCAAGAATGAGGTTGCCGATAATCACAAACGAGAGGGTCTGGAAGGCAGACAACAGGAACAGGATCATAATTTTGGAGTTCAGGTAGCTGAACCAGCTCAGATGAAGGAATGATTCCCTCTTGAGTATTTTCCTGTCTTTCACTATTTCTTCGGAGCTGATCATCAGTCCGAAAAACAGTGAGGTGACCACGCACATGAACAGATATGCCGGGATATTCGCATTCTCGCTGAGCTTATATGTTTCATTTGCGTACCTTGTAAAGAAAGCAAGAAGGAATGCCAGCAGCGGAGGCCCCAGCAGGCTGATCATAAGATATTGTTTATCAGATGATTTTGCCAGGAAATCACGGGTGAAAAATATTACCGATTGTTTCAACAGCCCCGGGATGCTGAAATTATTTTCAGGGATCTTTTGTTTTTCATGAATTCCGGAGTGCTCACTCAGACCGGCTTTCGCGCGAAACTTTTCGGCCCACTCTCCGGGAGACACTTTTCTGATCCTTGTTGCCCGGCCGTGTTCATCCACTACTTTAGCTTCAATTATCTGGAGTATCTGGTCGGTTTCAACATTTCCGCACTTAACGCATTTGTCTTCATCAGGATTGGCATGCCTCGTTATGGTTTTGAAATAGATGATTGCTTCAGTGGGATTGCCGAAGAAAGCCTGGTACCCGCCCTTGTCAATGAACATCACCTTGTTGAACATCTTATAAATCTCCGAGGCCGGCTGGTGGATATTTATGATGACCAGCTTGCCCTTGTGCGTCTGTTCCTTCAGAAGATTCATTACCGCTTCCGAATCAACAGAAGAGAGTCCTGAAGTGGGTTCGTCAACGAACAGGATTGTGGGCTCGCGAAGAAACTCGAGTGCTATATTCACTCGTTTTCTCTGCCCGCCGCTGATTATCTTCTTAAGAGGATTGCCAACTTTAAGGTTTTTTATCTCCTCAAGGTCAAAATCGATAAGTATTTTGTTAACAGCCTCAACCAGCCTGCTTTCATCAAGGTTGTTGAGGCACATTTTTGCATTATAATAAATGTTCTGGTAAACCGTAAGCTCCTCGATCAAAAGGTCATCCTGGGGTACAAATCCAATAACGCCTTTCAGATTCTCCTTTTCATTCTCATCGTACAGGTCATACCCGTTTATAAGCACTCTCCCCTGCTGCGGCTTAAGGGTTCCGTTGAGGATGCTCAGTGTTGTGGACTTGCCCACGCCGCTGCCTCCCAGTATTCCTATCAGCTCGCCGCACTCACCAATGAAATTAAGGTCATGAATGCCATTTTCGCTGTTACTGAATTTAAAAGTCGCATCCTCAGCATCAAGGGTGATCCTGCATCTGAATGAGGTTTCCGAAATACGGCTGCTGACCTCAGAAAAGTATACGGTTTTCATGCCCGAGCCCCTTAATGTTGAGCCATGGTCAAAAATATATGTCTGACCCGTAAAAATATTCTGGCCGTTCAGGTATATATCCCCTGTCCCTTTATACTTCAATATATAGGTGTTTGTACTTCCAATATAGAGAAATGAGATTGTTCCGTTCAGATTTTCATTGAATATATGCCTGATCTCTTTGTTTTCCCCCTGATTCTTCCCATCCAATATCATCAGCCTGCTTTTATCCCTTACATCATTGATATCGTTCATTATGAAACTCCTGATATCCCGGAATTCAGATGGGGGGATATTGAAGGCGTCCGAAACTGTCTGGAGGAAATCAAGTTCGTTTTCAGTTATTTCCTCTCCAAGGGAGATAAAGTCCATAAGCTGAATCAGCACATATATTTTCTGATTCTGGCGAAGCTCCTCATTGATCTTCTCGCATATTGCAAGGATCCTCATGGCATTAAGGGCAACACGCTTCCTGTCCCTGATGCTTCCCTTGGCAATGTTTTCAGAGTTGTAGAGTGCCAGGTATTCCTCGAACATCTTCATATACCGGGCAACCAGCTCATTGTTCAGGTGCCTTGCCAGGAACAGTTTCACAACATCCTTTTCCCTGCTGGTTATGACGGTTTCGTCATGGATATCGCCAATCAGTGCAAAAAGCTGAACAAGGGCGTTAAGAATGGTTTCACTCATTGGATTTGTTAATATTTAGTTGCAGGAAGATAAATTATTTAATATCAGGGTTTAATAAAGAAATAAGAGAAAGTTTATCTTTGTTTAACCCAAGTTAGCAAATAATTGGCAAAAAGAAAAATTTTTCTGGATTACAGCGGTCCCATTGATCAGGCGGTTATTGACAACATCCTTCAGAACCTTAAAGAAACGCAAGAGTACCGCAGCCTGGGCAAGGTTTCCGGTAAAAGGGTATATTCAATAATTGTTGAGTGTCTTGAGAACATGTCGAAGCATTCTGTCCGTGATCCGGGTTACAAAAACGGAAAGCATCCCTATATATCTGCCGGTGAGTGGGAAGAGTGCATCATCATCCATGCGGGCAATATTGTTTCGCATGAAAAAACAGATATGCTGGCCGCAAGGCTTAATAAGGTGAATAACATGAACATGGAAGGGCTGACCGACCTCTATGAGCATATCCTCAACAGGGAGGCCAGGCTATCAGAAAACGGCGCCGGTGCAGGTCTCGGATTTATACTCATGAGGCTTAAATCGGGCAGGAAGATAGATTTCAGTTTTACAAAGATAAATGACAGCTATACGCTTTTCGAGATACAAGTATCAGTAAACAAGAATACCATGAGAAAGTTAATTATTGACAAGACGGTAAATTCACCCAGTGTGATTTTCGATCCGGAGATCAACAGATTCGAGATTTCCGGCGAGTCAAGGCCTTCTGATGTCGCATCTTTCTATCTTGAGATCCTGAAATGGTTTGATGATTACGCTTCATCCCGCGGCAGGATGCAGGAACAGATAGACACGGCGGTATTTGATTTTGACTTTGAATATTTCAATTCATCTTCGGCAAAATACATTCTCGATTTCTGCAAGCAGATCGGGGATGCAAGGTCAAAAGGCAGCAACCTGGAAGTCAGGTGGCACTATGATAAGGACGACCTGGATATGCTTCAGGTTGGTAAGGAGATGTCGAAGATCTCCAAGACTCCGTTTGAATATATTGAAAAGGAGATTGATTGATCTTTAATCAGGATTTCATTTTTTAATGTCAGGTGAATCAACAAAGAGGGAGATCCTGAAATGGATCGAAGTCATTTACAGGCCGGAACATAATTTGATCCGGGAAATTACTGCGAACTGGACCGATTACAGGAAACTATTTGTTGACAATATAGCGGAAAGTCTCTATACTGATATCCGGCGCACAAAGCATCTTTTTTCTTCTCCCTGGACTTTTAAAAAGGAGTTTTCAAAACTTACGGAAAGTGAGAAAATGCCATGGTATGACTATGCCTGTGACATTCCCGGGAAACTCCGCTTACTGAACCTGTACATAAGGCCATACCCGGACTTTTGCAGAACCTGCCTGATACCATACAGGGACCTGGAGACCCTGGCACGTGCAGACTATCACAGTTATTGCCAGCGATCAGAGGCTGATCACAAAAACAAAAAAACGTTCGTTCCGTTCCGTGATCTGACCCCGGAGCAAAAGCATTTCTATATCGAGCTTAACCACCTGATCCCGGTGTCGCTTAAAAAAGCAGGATACGAGATAATAAGACCCGAGGAGATCTCCGAGATAAGCGGAAAGATGGTCCTGAAGTTTGCCAGGGCAATTCATGCACGATATATCCGCGAAATAAGAAAAAGGGATACCGGAGCAAAAAAAAGCTCCTGGCTCACCTGGATCCACGACCAGGAAGAGCGCAGGGAAACCCTTGCAGAGAATTTTGATGATCTGCCTGAAGAGATCAGCCATTCCAATCTTGATAACGCTTATCAGATCCCTGCCAAACTGCTTGCAATAGGCTATAAGCTGCGTCAGACGGGAAAAGGATTCAAGCCTGCAGTGCTCCGCTTTAGCGATGACGAAGTTGAAACCATGGCCAGGGTTGAGCATATAAGGTGGTGCTGGGACAAAATACTTCATGGCTGGATCTTCGGAAAGACAAAAGATGACAACAAGAAAATCCATCCGTCAATAATTGCCTATGAAGATCTGTCGGAATCGGAAAAGGAAAAGGACAGAGCATTGGTGAGGATGATACCCGCATTGCTGCAGGATGTCAATTACGATGTATTCCATGTAAATCCCGGGAAGATAAGCAGACTGCCGTATGCGTTAAAACCCCAAAGCAGTATAAACAGGATACTTGAGGAGACGCGCAGGCTGAATGTGCAGATCAAAAATCTGAAGAAACTGCCGCCTGAGGCAGAGCAGATGATGGATGCGGGGAATAAAAAAATCGAAGAAGCATTGAAGGAAATTGAGTCAAGCTATAACTATGCGCTTCACATCCAGGAGTCATTTCTGCCCGATAATCTATTTATAAGGGAGTGCTTCCCCGAAAGCTTCATCCTGTTCAAGCCCAGGGATATCGTCAGCGGTGACTTCTATTTCATCAGCAAACATGACCACCGGATAACTTTTGCCGCAGCCGACTGTACAGGGCATGGCATTCCAGGAGCCCTGCTGAGCACCATCGGCTACGGGATACTCGACGAAGCGGTTAATACCCTTCATCTGACCAATACCAGTAAAATACTGAAACATTTATATATAAAGATGCACAGGTTCCTGAAGGTGGATCCGGAAATCACAGGTGTGTCTGATGACCTGGATATTGCTTTGTGCTGCCTGGACGTAAAAAAGCAGGTGCTGACATATTCTGGTGTCGGAAATCCGCTATATCACATAAGCGACGGCAAACTGGATGAATACAGGCCCGGGAACCTGAAGAATAAAACCGGTGAAAGCGATGATAACAGGTACGCATCTGAAACGATCAAACTTAAGCATGGGGATTCATTATACCTGCTGTCTGATGGTTACGCTGATCAGTTTGGCGGGAAATCCCATAAAAGATACCAGACCAGCAAATTAAAGGATTTCCTCTTAGGTATCCAGGGCAATTCAATGCCAGAACAGGGGGACATACTATTTGAGGAAATCGAGAAGTGGCGTGATGAGAAGAATGAGGAACAGACTGATGATATCCTTGTAATCGGTATAAGGATATAGAAAAATTTAATAAATTTGATTTATATGAAATGGGGATTAATCCTGGTTTTTCTGGTGCTCTGTTTTTCTGCTCCTGTAACCGGAGAGATCGCTTCTGAAACGGCCGGTCAGTCAGAAGCGGATTCCATTTATAAAAGTTTCAGGCTGTTTGAAGACGAGGAAATGCTTGAGATAACTCTTCGTTTTGACCTTTCAACATATACAAGGACAAAAACGAAGAAAGAATACCTTCCTGCCACTTTTACTATTCATTTAAGCGAAACCGATTCCATAAGCAGGGATATCCGCATGAAAACCCGAGGAATATTCCGTAATTCATGGTGTATTTACCCTCCTATTGAGTTGAATTTCAAGAAAGTGAGTTTCGGATATTCAGATCTGGACAGCATCAGTAAACTGAAGCTGGTCACTGAATGTAAATCAGGACAAATTTATGAAGATTACGTCTTAAAAGAATACCTGGTTTACAAACTCTTCAACGTTCTTACCGACTCAAGCTTCCGGGTCAGACTTCTCAGTATCAACTATATTGATTCCGGGAATAAACGAAAACCGATGCATCACTATGGATTCTTTATCGAACCGGTTGAGAAACTGGCAGAAAGGATAAATTGTATCCAGGTCAAATCTCCAAATCTGACCCAGAAAAGTATTACCCCTGATATAATGGACCGGATGGCCATATTCAACTATATGGTGGGCAACTACGATTGGTCCATCCCCGGTCAGCATAATGTAAAGGTCTTTAAATCCATGTCTATCACCCAGTCAGGATTAGCAATAGCTATTCCTTACGACTTTGACTGGACCGGATTTGTAAATCCGGGTTATGCTCTTCCTATTGAGGAGACAGGACTGGAAAATGTCCGTGAAAGGCTCTTTACAGGTGTTTGCAGAAGCAGGGAAGTATATTTGAAACGTATGGAGATATTTTCAGAAAAAAAAGATGAATTTTATAGTGTGATAAGTGAGTTTCCATACCTTGACCAGAAAGTAAAAAGAGATGTTTCATATTACCTTGATGGATTTTTTGACAGAATGGGGAAAAGGAATATGGTTGTTGAAGATATTCTTAACACATGCAAGAGTTTTTAAATTAATACGTTAATCATATGTCTGACAATTTCTTCAATCTGAACAATCCTGATTTCTATGGGATTATGTTACGGTTCGCCATTCACCTGGTGTTTCTTATAATCCTCATCTGGGGAGTATATTTCAAATACTCAAAGAAGGAGAAATTCCTGTTTACATTTTTTCTGATGGGGGTAGTGGTATTTTTCATTACCGCAATGCTGAAATCAGTCTTTATTGAAATAGGGATGGCCTTTGGCCTGTTTGCCATTTTTGCAATCCTCCGCTTCAGAACCAGGAATTTCAGCCTCAAGGATATGTCGTATATCTTCACGGTTATCGGGATCTCGGTAATAAATTCCCTGAAGCTGGTGGGCTTTCCTGTACTTGGGGTGATATTCTTCAACATAATAATTATTGCCACGGCAATTATCCTTGAAAGGTTTACCTCCAGGCATAATATTATCAGCTACACAATTATATATGAAAATATTGACCTGCTCAGGTCTGACAGGAACAGCAAGCTGCTGAAGGATGTCTCCGAAATCACCGGCAAGGATATCATGAAAGTAAAAATCGTCAGGATAAACTACAAGAAAAAGATT
This sequence comes from Bacteroidales bacterium, assembly GCA_041303415.1. GTDB lineage: Bacteria > Bacteroidota > Bacteroidia > Bacteroidales > VadinHA17 > LD21. The sequence goes on along the minus strand of JBFYPG010000103.1, from coordinate 1,801 downwards.
GCAGAGCTTGAGATATTCTATAGAGACTGAAAAAACCTGATCACTTCTTGCGGTAATCAAACCTGAGGAGAGTGGCGCTGCCATTCTGCCCTTCATTTGATATAAGCATATCCCCGTTTTCAAAAAAGGTTATTCCTTCAGCCTGTTTGAACAGGTCGGGCTTCAGCCTGACCATATATTCAATCTCTCCATTCAAGCTGAAGACGAACAGCATCCTGTCAGCGGCCGACAGCAGGTAAAGTACCCCAGTGACGGGATGAACAGCTATGGCTGAAGGATTGAAACTGATATCCGGCTTTTTGGGTTCACCCTTATTATTGAACTCGACCGGTTCAAACACAACGTTCGAGACGGCAAACTCTTTTATGCCTGACAGTTTAAACTCAATAATGGGATCAGCATTTAATACGCCCGTGTTAAGGTCATATTCATAGAGTCCCTGTTTTACTTCTGCCTTTGAATCACTGCCTGTATTGTCTTTCGGAGAGATGAGCAACCTGTGATTTTTTTTGTCATAACAGAGTCCCTCATTATCCTTATGTGGAATCCCTTTAAGGCGGATCTCGTAAGGTGGTATAGACCGGTTCAGATCAGAAATCTTATAAAGAGTTCCATTGCTTTTTAAAACATAGAAGATGCCATCAGCTTTGGCAATACCCTCATAATCGCCATTTCCAAAGAAGGTTATATAACGCAGGATTGCCTTTTTATCTAGATCATAAATAAAGATTATCCCGTTTTCGTCCTGGACACAGGCAACTGAGGATGAGTCAAAAACAGTTATTCCCGAAATTTCATGCAGAACAGCCGGCAGGAAGAATATGTCATCAGGGTTGTTGAAGTCATATCCTATGGTGCTGATGCTTTTATCGTCAGGTTTTTGAATAGTGCTTTCTGTTGCAGTGCCGCAACCCGAAAGAACAATGAATGAAATTATTATATGGCTCAGAAAGATTGGCATTGGGGCAGGATCTTTCATTTTTAATTATTCATAAAACACTGCTATGATATAAAGATAAGAATTTTTCCCTGGAATCCGTTGGCTGAAGCCAACGGCAATTGAAGCTATTGATTATCAATAATATTAAACCTTATTATATAATTACCTGATTTGTGTTGGCTGCCTGCCCGACCGGTCAGGCGGGACTTTCCTGATTTCTTTATCCTTTACATTATTAATTTCAATATCTTTGATTTAACCCGGAAAAACATGGCACATCATCTGACTGTAAAACAAACCAGCTATTACAAACTGACTGAGCGGATCAACAGGTTTCCGCAGGGAGCACCATGGTCCGACCTGCTTTTTGAGATCCTGAAAATACTCTTTTCCGAGAGAGAAGCAGGTCTTGTTTCACTATTGCCGATCAAGCCGTTCAATGCAAGAAAAGCCTCGAAAATATGGAAAATGAAAGAAGAGGATGCAAGTAAAATCCTCAATGATCTCTCTGACCGCGGCTTACTTGTTGACGCTGAGCACAATGATGATGTGGTTTATTCAATGCCCCCTCCTATGGCAGGATTCTTCGAATTTTCGCTCATGAGGTACAGGAACGACATTGACCAGAAGAAACTCTCTGAACTCTTTTACCAGTACATGAATATCGAAGAAGATTTCATCAAAGGTCTCTTCACCCAGGGTGAGACACAGCTTGGAAGGGTATTTGTAAATGAATCATCTCTCTCGCAGGAAAATTCACTTCATGTTCTTGATTACGAGAGAGCCTCTGAGGTGATAAAAACAGCCTCTCACATAGGAGTGGGTATATGTTACTGCCGTCATAAAATGCAGCACCTGGGT
>JBFYPG010000102.1:0-15427 GCA_041303415.1 Bacteroidales bacterium | reverse complement strand
AGGACAATATATATGAGATATACGCATGGTTTACGGTACCATGGGGAGAGTACCCTGAATTCGTAAACAGCTTCATTGCTTAAATGTCCATATACATTCATTGCCTTTACCCTGAAAGCATAATCACCTTCCCAAAGGTTTCCGATGACGACACTGTTATCGGTACCCCACGAGCTGTATACTGTATCCTGTCCGGAAAGCATATAAGAATACAGCATATCATCCTGTCCTTCAAAGAAAGGAGCGGCAAAGGTGAAGGTGAATGTATTAAGGTAGTGCTTTATTTCAGGTTTTGCAGCACTCTTCTGAGCATTTCCATGATATATTACAGAATCTCTTCCTCCGATGGAAACGCTTGTAACCAGGGCATTAAAACCAGTGTGGTAATCTCTGGTGCTGTTCTCGCTGAACATTAAGAGTCCGTCATTCCCTCCCATCCAGCATACCCCGTTTTCTTCGTGATAGATGACATTGATTTTGCCAACATCTTCAAGCCGGAAAGGCTGATCAACAAATGAACAGGAATCTGCTTTGTCAAAATATCCGAGCTCGCCATCAAGGTTAACATATATCCTGGTGTCTGTATCCTCAATGAAGTAGAAGGGTTTGCTGATACGTTCCCTGGTTGTATCAAGGCTGTAGATATCAAAATAACCCTTGTAAAAATCAGGCGGCTGATCTTTCATTGAGTCAGGCAATTGTTTCCAGATTTCCATTTCATCGACAAACGCCATTAGTCCGTTGCGCTGCGAGAAGATCACTTTGTTTTCAAACCTGAACGGGAAGATCCAGTCATTATCGATCAATCCGTCGAATGAATCGTATCTGTCTATCTTAAAATTATCAGGTCTGTAATACCGGAGCCTCACTATTCCCTGCAGAGGTGTTCCCATCCATAATGTAACATTATCTTCGTTTATTTCTTCTTCAAAGCGTACTATTTCTTCTGTTATTTCAGGAATCTCCCTGAATTTTTTCCATCCTTCCGAGTATTTAAACAACAACATGTTCCCCTTCACAGAAACAAAGAGAATATTCATTTCATCAGAATAGTATAAAGCGTTAATCTCTGCATTTACGATTTTTCTGAGCTTATTTTTTTCTATCTCAAATAAAGCGTCCCTGGTTCCTGCCAGCAACCGGTTATCAGCCAGGCAAAGGCCTCTTATTTCGGTTGAGAGCCCTCTGAAAGGTATAAATGCATCTGATAGGTTCTTGTAATCATTATTCTGTACAAAGAGTCCTTCCGTTGTTCCCGTAAAAAGTATCCCGTTATATCTTATAATTGCTTTGACATTACCTGAAATCCCTGATTCGGGGCCGAATACAGACAATGGTGAATAGTAAAAAATCTGTGCAATACCGTTTTCCAAACCAGCCCATATATTTCCCTGATAATCCTGCAGAAGCGAATTTACTCCATTGACTTTAAGTCCATTCTCCTTATTTATAACAGACATTACTCTGAATGTCTCATCAGTAATTATGATGCCGTTTAAAAGAGTATTTACAGCGATTCTTTCATCGTCAAGCTTAATTGCGCCATAAATTTCTGATTCTCTGAATATTATGCTGTCGTTGGTTTTGATTAGTTCACCTTCGAAAGTTTCCCTGTTTACGTACCAGAATCCGTCAAGTGGTGTAACAATGATATTTTTATCAGGATCGGAACTCTCCAGAATTGAAAAGACTCCAATGTCCCTGAGGTATTCGCTTCCACTGACAAGCTCCAGGTTTTTTCCGGAAAGCTTCATGACCCCTATTCCCCGTTGTCGGACATATAACTCATCGCTGACCAGCGATGCCACATAAAATGATGTTTGGGGATATATTGGAATAAGTTCACCGCCTGAGTACAGGAAAATTGCTTCCTGCGCCTGGAATATCACCTGGTTTTTCCAGGCCAGGACACGTATTATATCTGAAAACGGCATCTGGCTATCCGGAAGGCTGTCGGACAGGGAGACATAGTAAAGCTTCCCCGTCTTACCCGGGGCCAGATAACCAAATTCGCCCTGGGCGCCGACAAAAACCGTATTATCATCACTAACAGCAAGTGATTGAACCCAAACGCTCTGGTTTTTAACCGGGATGAATGACCAGTTTACGCCATCATATTGCAGTACTCCGCCTGCATTCCCAAAATAGAGGACTCCGGCTTTATCCTGTATGCAAGCATTATTTGTGGCTTCCCTGCCCTTCCCGTATTCACGCGGTGAATAGTATCTTATTTTCGGAGTTGTTCTTTGTGAAAAGCCCGGTGAAGATACCGTCAGGATGAACAGAATTAATAGTGATATCCTCATAAAGGAAGTTAATATACGGTTCTGGCATTATGGAATGAGGTTGAAGTTCTCAGACAGCCATCTTTTCAGGTTAGGTTCATCCAGGTTGCCATAAAACTCCTTAATGAATGCAGATATTTCGCGAAGTTTTTCTTCATAGGGACTCATTTCCATCTGTTCAAGGATCACCTTTATTTCCAGTTTAAGCTGGGCTAGATCAGGAAAAACAGGTAAAAAGGAACAGATAATCTCGGAGCTGTTTTCCTGTCCTTCTTCAAGGTATACCAGCTTCATTATTTGAATGCGGGGATCAGGTATTACGATTCCGTCTATAGCAAGCAGTTCGTTCTTCCTGATGAGGATGGTGTCTTCATTAAATGCCAGCTTCCTGTTTATGATCTTGTCATTAAAGTCATATGTAATATAAAAGTAGTTTTTATCAGTCAGAGGAAAGAAATCAGTATCTACTTTTATCCTGGATTCATCAAGTATGACGTAATTACCTTCTATTTGTTTCCTGAGATCGTCTCTTCGCGAGCTGAATCCCACAGAACGTGTGCTTATCTTTCCGGCTGACGGAAGATAATTTGATTTCAAGCTTTTGAACTCAGCAATGTTCTGGGAAGTTATGATGAACCTGCCTTTTTGAGGATTGATCACTGCTGCTCTTGAATCAGGGACCTTAAACAAAAGGTTCTCATCCTGGGAGAAGGAAGTTCCGATATCCAGAGGGGTTCCTGTCCTTTCAATGACAATATTCCCGCTCACTTTGATAACGGTAAAATAATCCTGGGCTTCCAAAGCCTGAACTAACAGAACCAATATCAGTAATGCATATATCTTCTTCATGTTTCCCGGAATTATAAAGTTACCTACAAGTTACACAAAAGAAGCCTGTTATGCAATAAAAACTCTCAGGAAATTATTTTTTTCAATTATCAGCGATGCCGGAATCAGAACTCCACACTGGTTACTTTGGTTGAGATAAAGAAAGAATCTCTCTGTGTTCCTCCCGAGTATGTTCCGCCGAAGTACAGGCCGTAGAGCACGAAGCCTGTTGAAGATCCGCCGGTGTATATATTATAAGAAGAGTGCTTTACAAAATCAGGCGATGATACAATGACAGAATAATAATCACGGACCGGGGAAAAAGTAATGATGCTGTTGCCATCTGTATCTTCAATATGAAATAGTGTTGATGCCGGAATCCTGGCATTGCTGACCGCTTTAAGTGAGTACTGTACTGAAGCGCTGCCTGGTGCTTTTGTCATCCCCGAATTTGAACCTGAGGCAACAAGCAGACCTCCTGAAATATTGAATATACCGTTGAAATCCAACCCCACTTCCGGGTGCAATGTCGGGCCATGAATAATAACAATACCGGCGCTGATAACTATATCACCATTGCTGTCGATGCCATCGCCTGTTGATACATCAGCAACAATATAACCTCCGGAAATAGTTAAGCAGCTTCCGTCATCCGTTGTTGACTGGTTACCGTATGTTGCATTAATACCGTCGTTGGAAGCCGTAATCTCAATTTTGCCCCCATTTATTGTAATGAACGGAGCCTCAATGCCTTCTGTTGATTTGTTTATAGTTATTGTACCGTTGTTGATTGTGATCCCTGTTTGGGACTTCAGGGCATCATCATTTGATGATATTAAAAGTGAGCCATTATTTATATATATATATCCGTCACTTTTTACTGTTCTGGGTTCAGAGAATTCATAAGTTGAAACCTGGAATAAATCTCCTGTGGTTGTGAGAATCACAATTGGTGAACTGCTGATGTTGCCAAGTGTAAACATCCCGTCAGTGGAAATACATTTACCGCCCGGACCTGAATTAAAGAGTGCGACATTGCCGCCTGTAATCTCAGTATTGCCATCTGATCTGAGGCATGTTGCGGTATAATGACTGAATGTACCCGGAGAACTTAAATAAACGGCCGCTTCTCCTGAAGTGTTAATATTCAACGTGCCGCTGTTGATGTATATGTCTGCATCTGAAGAGATTCCCCTGCTGCCTTTTCCGGTAGTGTTGATTGTTATCTCAGATCCGTCAACTGAGATGGTGCTGTTGCATTTAATGGCGGTACAATATGACGGATCATAGCCATTAGGGGATGCTATAAGAACTGCTGAACCTGAAGTATTTATGATGATTGATCCTCCCGAGAGTGTCATTTCCCCGGCAGATTTCAGCCCTTTTGACTGGTCACCGGTTACAGTCATGCTAATATTTCCTCCTGATATGGCCATGGTGCTGCCGCTCTTCATTGATTCAGTATTGGCAGCTGAATTATATGTAGTGATGTCCCCTCCTGAAACAGAGATAAACCCGTTCTCAGATTCAATGCCGTCGCCTGAGGAATTTATGCTTAAGGTTCCGCCACTCATTTCAAATTGGTCATTGCAATGAATCCCGTCTCCCGGAGCTTCTGAAACTGAAATCGTACCTGACTGAATACTGATGTAATCATCACTGCAGATAGCATGCTTTGACAGGCTTTTTATTTCAAGGTAACCTTTACCGTTAATAACTAACTGACCTTCACTGAAAAGTGCAGACTTCTGGTCCTCAGCTGACGACCTGTAGACAGTACCGTCAGCAAGTGAATTTTCAGTACCCCCGTTCAGAATGAGGGTGCATTTTTTCCCTGATTGAACATTGATGGCAGGGCCCTCAGGATTTTTTATACTGACTCCATCAAGCAAAAGATTGAACCGGAGATCACTGTATATCTTAAACAAACCATCCGTAGTAATTCCGCTCAGGCGATAACTTGCCTCTTCGTCCTCATTTGTTGAGGTTACTGTAACATGGGCACCTTCGGCAGTGACAGATATCCCTTCAAATGCCAGGGGATTGACCACTGAAACGGAAACACCGTCATAATTAATCAGAACGGTACCGGACTCTTCGCCAAATGAAATGCTGTCAATTTCCGAAACAGGGTATTGAAAGAGTTTGCTGTTTATTACAAAATTTACATGGGAATTTTCGTTACTGAAAAATATATCTTCAACTGCATCTACCGGAGCCCCGAGAGTCATCCTGTCATTCAGGTGAATGTACATCTTCTCCTGGGCATACATATATGCAGGTAAAACCAGGCAGAATAGCATGACCAGGCTTATTCTCATAATTTGACGAACTTAAACACCATGTCGTTTATGCAAAGAAGGTAAAGCCCTTTAACCAGCCGGCTGATATCAATCCATCCCGTTTCTGAATGAATTTTACCATTATATATTGCCTTCCCGTCAATAGTGCAGATCCTTACTGAGGATATGCCTTCAGGCAGGTTAAGCAGGTATATCCGGTTATCAGCAGGATTCGGATAGAACGAGAGTATTCCGGTTCCAGTTCTCTCATCAGTATTTTCAGTACTTGTCAATACTGAATTAAGATAAATTGCCCGGATATCAGACAGGTTGAATGATTCAGGAGCTCCGCTAAAATAATTCATCAGCAGGTTACTGTTAATAAAAGTAAGGCTGGCAACAGTGCTGATCGGCCTGGTAAATTCATTACCCGTTTTAGTCTTTATAATAATATCCTGGGCTTTTACGCTGATTGTTCCGGCAGTCAGGATTGCCAGACCTAGAAAAGCCATTATATGCTTCATATTTCTCATCCCCCTCGTATCAGTAAGTAAAACAAGACTCAGGGAGTTTTGTTATCGGATATGTAAAATTAGGAAAATTGAGGAAATGGCTGTTCACAATCGAATGTCAGAAAGGAATCAGGTTTTATTGAAAATTGCAGGCTGAATAAGCAGGTTGCCATATAAGCTGAATTTCACTCAGTTCTTCCCAGCCGATCATATCTTCGCCATTACCGATGATGCCGATCCTCTCTCCGGAGCAGTTAAGCACAACAAAAACACTGTTAATGACTGGATTACAGTTGCCGGGAAGAAATACTGTCCCGCCTCTGTATTTTGCTATTTTCATGTAGTAGTATTGGGACGCCTCCATATCCAGCTGTTCAATATAAGTGATCTGATCCCTTAGCCAGGCAAGCTCTTCAACAGGATCGTCAACTCCGCAGGTGTTCTCAAACCTGTTCTTTTCGCATGAAATGATCACAACCAGAACGAGTGAGATCATCAATATCGGGGAGAAAGCCAATCGTCTCATTATCTGCTTTATCTATACTAAAATAAACTGATCGTGCAGGGGGTATTCCTTATTTCAGTATCGCCCGAAACAAGGTCAAGCTTGCATGAGATACATTCGTTTTTGGCCCTGTCAATCTCATCCCTGATATGCAGGAACGGATGCCCCAGGCATTCATTGAAGCTGGGACTGTCGTACCAGATCGAACCCTCTTCCAGATTGGCGATCCCGGATTCTGTCTCAAGTAATTGCTGTGCTTCCTTCTTTGTCGGATACTTAAGATGTTCGACCATTGCAACCTTGTATATCTGTGAGCTGAAGGCAAACAGGTCAAGGGCGCTGTTTATCTGGGTTTTGGTGAGCCATGTTCCGCGCGGAAGCTGAAGTGAAGGATAAAGCCCGTCAGTTGAGGGGCTTATTAGAATGATAAACTGATCAGCGAGAGTTGCCTCGGCCCAGTCGATCTTTACCTTGTACTCCACCCTGAATGACTGCCCGTCGTTCCAGGAATCAATGGTCGAATAGGTGGCGGTTATATGCTTGTCGAAATAATCGCGTGTCATATCGTTCCTGGAGATGAAAAGCTCCTCCCATATCTGGAGATACTTTGTGCAGTTTTCGGATTCACAGAGATCAATTTTTTCACATGAGAACAGGCATGTAAGAAACAGACTGAGGATGATCGTCTTTTTCATGGTAAGAGGGTTATGCGGGGAAATGCACAAATAATGTGCCAGAAACAGAACGGTATAACGGTACGGCGGTACGGCGGTATGGCGGTGTTTGATTACTGGAATATTTTGCCGAAGTTGCCCTGAAGGCCCAGCGAAATGAGGAACGGCTGGTAATTGAAATCAATATGCTTATCGAATGGAGCCGATACTCCAACCTGTGCTACTGCTTTAATATGATCCCATCCAAGCTTAAGGGTGGCTGCCGGCTCAAGCATAAGCCCGGTTATTGTACGGGTCTGCTGTTCCAGATTAACCAGTGAAATTCTAGCAGAGATGCCAAAATCAATCACTTTGGAGGTTATTCCAAGTGTAGGCTGGATGAAGTACCTTTTAATATCAGCTTGTGAGTATGATGTCCACGATTCATTATCATAAGCGGCCTCAATTATTCCAAAGCCTGCTCCTGCAAAAGTTTCAAACTTGAACCGTTTTGCAAAATTCGTATAGTAACCTGCACCAAACTCGATGAAGCCATGCTTATGGTAGCTGTCAGTTGAATCTGATGTCTGGTCCATGAAGCTTGCATTAGCCATTATCCCGATGTGGTTGGTAATTGCGAATGCGGCCTGGGGATCAAAGCCTGAAGTTCCGGCATGGATCGCTACCTGCAACTCATGCTTGTTGGTCAGCATTGGCGCATTGATGACGTTTGGGACATAGGCCGGAGCGCAGGAATTAAGTATCAGAATAACAGATACAAACAACAGGAAAAAGAGATTTCTTGTTTTCATCAGGAATGATTTTATAAGATAATCTGACCTTTGAGGATGCAATTTATGAAATCCCCTGCAATTTTATAAAGTCCGGCTGATAAGAATCACAATCACCTCTTTTCAAATTCAATTATAAATTCCGATGAATACTCATCTTCGTAAGGTTTCAGGCTTTTTACGAAGAACCGGGCTCTCCGGCCCAGCCGGAGGCATGTGTATTTGTTCTTAATATCCTCCGCTGTGTTCAGGGGCTGAAGGGAAGGATACCAGAGCGTATACCCCGGTTTTTCATAGAACAGCTGTGGTTTTGTCCACTGCTGGGTACTTTGCGGATCGGAGAACTCCCTGTTGAAATTGAAGGAGATATAAACCTGGCTCCCTTTCCATGACTGACCAACTACTTTGCCCATCAGCATTACCCAGCACTCAAGGTAAGTGTTCCAGCTAACGGAAGGTCCCCAGTGGAACCCACCCTCAGGCGATGAAGCCGCCCCTCCCCCATCCTCCATGGGGATCTGAAGCGATTCTATGGGCCTCCCGACGCCATCCCAGGGTGCACCAAAACCTTCTCCATCCCATCTTAAAGCTTTGCCCTGCGGGTTATCGAGATCATTAAGGGCGATCCTGGCGACACTGATGCACTGGCCCGACCATTCGGTTTTACGGTCATAGGTTTCTTCATCGTATTCTCCAGGATAACCATACTCCCCGTAAAAAAGATAGAGGTAATCACCGCTGGCTATGGCCGAAGGATCACCTACCCCTCCGGCGAAGGTATTCGATGTGTTGTGGGGTTTAAGTATCAGACGCGGATCAAGGTCTTCGATGAATAGTCCCTTGTTTTCCCATTTCCTGCCGCCATCGGTTGACTTCATAATGCCAATTCTGCAAACAGCTGCAGGGCTTTCAGGTCCCAGCAGGCCCTGGGGCCAGTTCTTATCCCTGTAACCTCTTCCGGTAACGGAATCGTATGGAAGAGTAGCAGGGTAGTTTTCATTATGGTAAACAGCGTAGAGAGTTCTGCCGGTATTATCCTCCGGATCCTGGTAAACGGTTTCGAACCATACTGCGCCATGCAGGCCCGGTTCTCCGGGAGGAACGTTCTTCGTGATATCCGGGCTTGTGAACCCGGAGAACTCCTTCAGGAAGACCTCTTCAGCATTTTTCCCGTCGGCATATTTAAGGTTTTCGGAGAAGCCCCAGAGAGGGTCCTCGCCGTATTTGCCGGGGAAGATCCTGAAGGTATCGCCTATCCAGGCTTCCGCCATATTGCAGTCGACAAATGAATTGAATTTGACTTTTTCGGCAGGAATGAGTTTGAAAGAGGGTGTTGCCGGTTCCTTTTTACTGCCGCATGATACAAGGAACAGAGAGGCGATGAAGCAAAGATGTATTTTATTCATATATAACAAATTAGATTAAGCATGTATTGAAATTACCTCATACAATACGGGTAAATTTACTGAAATTATAATTATCGGAGAAACCGGTTTTAAACCACACTGAAGGAGATAGCAGCAGAAGTAACTGACCACATCCGTCGGTTGGCGGAGAAGGCTCTGGCATTACACTTGCTTCAATTCCTCACCCCACCCTCTCCTCCGGAATGGTAAACGTGAAAACAGAACCTTCACCCGGACGGGAGTCAAACCAGATCTCGCCGCCAAGAAGCTCAACATAGGCTTTTGAGATCGATAGCCCCAGGCCGGTACCGTCATAACTGCGCCTTTCGGAGCTGTCGCCCTGGTAGAAACGGCTGAAAATATGCGGCCGCTGATCATCATATATGCCTATGCCGGTGTCAGAGACATAAAACTCTATCATGCCATCCCTTAGGCTGTAGCCGTATTCCACCCTGCCCTTATGGGTGAACTTGATTGCATTGCTTACAAGGTTCCTCAGCACCTGCATCACCTTGTACCTGTCGGTGAATACTTCAGGTGAAGCGTCCCCCTGGAAGATGGTATAGTTAAAAGCTAAACCCCGGGAGGAGGCCAGGTGCCTGAACTGCTCATATGTTTTCCACAAAATAAGATCGAGATCTACTCTCTCCCTGCTGATCTTCACACTCTTTGCATCAATCCTCGAAACTTCAACAATGTCGTCAATTATAGCCAGGAGATGATCGGAGCTGCGCGAAATGATATCCAGGAACTCCCTTTGTTTCAGGGGATCGCCGGCGTACTCCTCAAGCAGGGTGGAGAATCCTATTATTGCATTCAGCGGCGTCCGTATCTCATGCGAGATGTTATGCAGGAATGCCGCCTTGAGCCTTTCCGTCTCGTCGGACTGGCGCCTTTGCTCCAGAACCATGTCAAGTATCCTCTTCCTGCCGTTGTCGTCGTACAGGAATCCCTGTGAACCTATGACTCTGCCTGTGTCATTATCGTAAAGCGGAACAGAAGTATCAAGGATCCATTTCTTTGCTCCGTCCGGAAGCCGGATCAGAACCTCCGCGGCATAGCTTTTAATCTCGCCGTTGATGAACTTCCTGCGGCACAGGGCAGGATCTGCAGGAATATTCCCATGAAGTGGAATAATCTCCTCAATGATACTGTAATATAGGCTTTCAGTAAAATCTTCGGGCGCAATTCCGAGCAAATGCGAAATCTTTACCCCCGTGTTCAAGTAGATTCCTTCCCCGGTCTGTTGCCCGAAGATCAACTGAAAAGGCACACCTTCAGCATGCCCGAAGCCATCTGAACATAGCTCTCCGGCATCAGGGAGGGTCCCCTGCCCCACCCTGCTGAAAGGGTAACCATGATTGTACTGAGACCTGATAAACCTCATATCAATCAAATGCAAATCGAAGTTTGCGAAGTAAAAACAAGGTTTAATAGTCATTGGCATCAAATTGTTACCCTGGTTTTGCAACTTTTTTTGCTTTGAACGGAAAAAAACTTAAATTTGATCTGCGATTTTTTGCCCCCGCAAAGAATTTCAGCACGGGTGAAAGAATACACCGACAGTGAAATAATCAGGTGTCTGCGTGAACGTGACAGTTGCGTGGTTCATTATCTATGGGACCGCTATAATTCCATGGTCAGACTGGTTGTGACGCGGCTTGGCGGAACCAGTGAAGATGCAAAGGATATTTTCCAGGAAAGTCTTATGATCATCCTGGAAAAGATTGACAGCGGGGAGTTCGCCCTTACATGCAAATTCAAAACCTTCCTTTACTGCATCAGCGAGAACCTGTGGAAAAGCATTCTGCTTAAACGGCAGCGTGCGGCCAATTATTTCCTGCGCAGAAATGAGAGCGATATTGAAAGAGATTTCACAGAGGTCATGGATGATAAACTGTACGAGGATATTTTCCGGGAGGCTTTTGATTCGCTTGATAATGCATGCAAATCGGTTCTCAGATTGTACTGGGAGGATTACTCGCCACAGGAGATTGCCGAAAAGCTCGGAGTATCATACGGATATGTAAGACGAAAGAAATGCGAGTCGCAGGCAGAGCTGATCAGGAGGGTTAAGAACCATGCCGGGTATAAAAACCTGATGGAGGAGAAGAAGAGGGCGGGGAAGGTTATTGGGTGCTAGGTACAGGGTACAGGGTACAGGGTACAGGGTGCGGGGTGGTGTTTAAAGACAGTATTTGGATTAAAGGATGACAAAAGAGTGTATATATAACCTGGAGGAGGGAATGGGAAAAAGCAGAAGGGCGGACGGATGGAATGAGCTTCTGGTAAGGGAGGAGGATCATGACCTTTTTGGCAGGATCAGTGACTACTTCAGGGGAGTATCAGATATTGAGGAGGTGAGGAATGATCCGGGACTTGCGGAGACCTGCCGTGTTGCAGATGAAATGATCTCCGGGTATAGCTGTTCCGAAGTAAAACCAGAGAACAGAGAATTCATCATTGAGGGTACGGATAGTGAGATGAGAGGGATCAGTGAGGAGATCAGCCGGAACAATCTCAATGAGATCTCATCGCAATGGGTAGAGGAATGGGAAATAAAGAAAGAGAAGAACGGGGAAGGAATAAAAGAGATAAGGGAATTCATTACACGTTCTGCCGGAGAAAATGAAAAACGATCAGGAGATCAGCCAGGCAGGAAAAAAAAGGTTATAACCAGATTTCTTTTCCTGAGATACGCATCATCAGCAGCTGCCGTACTGGCCGGCATCATATTTATTGTAACTGCTCTTGTAAGGACAAACGATCCCGGCAGACTCTTTGAAAAGTATTACGAACCTGTTCCGGCAGTCTCACCGGTAACACGAACGGGGAACATGAACGGAACAGACAAATTGGCTGAATCTGTAATCCTTTATAATAAAGGCGATTACAATGCTGCCGCTGCCGGCTTTTCTGAAATCATCTCAAATGATCCATCCCTGATGCTGCCCCGGTTTTATCTTGGTATGTCGCATCTCGCACTTGGAGATTATATCCAGGCTGCCGGTCTGCTTGAGGAGGTTGCAGTAAGTGAAGGCGGGTATGCAAAAGAGGCAAGGTGGTACCTGGGTCTTATTTACCTGAAAGATGGTGACAAGATGAAAGCCCGGGAGAATTTTGAATTCCTTGCGCAGACGCCCGGCTACTATTCGGAGCGTTCAGAAAGAATTCTCCGGCGCCTCAGATAAAGCACCAGTGCGCATGCAATCAATGCGAGAGCCGCCGGTACCATTATTAATCCGGTTTTATTACGAGTAACTGGTGAATTATCGCCCATTATTTCATAAGCTGCCCAGTACCAGGGATCAGAAAGAGCAGGGATTGATTGTTCAAGGTGGCTGAGCTTTGCCTGCCGGAGGGCATCGCTTTTATACATACCCTTTGAAAGATTCCTGTAGAAACTGATCATGATGCCGGAGCTGGTTTCATCATTTACTTCCCACGAGGTTTTGACAACTGACGACGCCCCGGCAAGCAAAAAACCGCGTGCCATGCTCTTTACACCTTCTCCATGGTAGAGTGTCCCGGAACCTGAATTACAGGCGCTCAGCACAACAATTGGCGATCTCATCCTCATGAGGCTTATCTCATAATTATAAAGCCTCCCGTCTTCATTGTTTTCCTTTTCCCGGTCGAAGGCAAGAAAGGAGTACTCTGAATCCAGGCTGTCGGTAACCAGGTGCATAGCAAGATGGAACATAGCAGGATCGACTGCAACCTGCCTGAAACTGGTTTCAGTTGCCATTGTGTCCGTAAATCCTGAACCGCGGAACATTTTTACTACAGACTCTATTTCCTTTTCAGCACCGGTCAGTATTCCGGTAGGTTCATCACCGTAATCAGGTGAAAAAGCATAGAGATTCCCTCCTCTTTTCAGCCTGCCGCTCCTGCCCCATATCAGGGATGATGAATAAGCATAAGAGACAAAATATTTGTTCACCAGGTATGAAAGGCCTTCATAGTCAGTATGCTCCATTCCCGGCTGACTAATAAGAAGCGCATCAAACGGAAGCCATGAAATCTCCTCGTCAGGAATGATGATCAGCCTCTTTCCGTTAAAGTCCTCTTCTGCAGGTTTCACAAGTACCCGGTACATATATGACAGTGCATCGGTATAATCGCTGAAATCATCATCCGGGGTGTGATCCCTGATTATTCCGGTATTTTCCGCAAAGAGCGAATCGTGGCTGTTCATTATAAACCTTATGGTGTCCCTGGTGATAATGAAGGTGTAGAGATCCCTTTTACCGTTATTGTATTCGTTTGAGAGCAGGTAATCGACCACTGTTTCGTTC
The DNA here is from genome assembly GCA_041303415.1 of Bacteroidales bacterium. Lineage (GTDB taxonomy): Bacteria > Bacteroidota > Bacteroidia > Bacteroidales > VadinHA17 > LD21. Next base: position 1,867 of record JBFYPG010000102.1, on the reverse strand, counting down.
CGGTGAAGATGTTTTTGTATCTCATCCACAGGCACCGGCTCTGTTTTCAGAAGGATTTCCCTGATCTGAGGATATTGCTCATTGACAAGCAGGCTGATCTTTTCTTTTTTGCGGTTCATCTCAAAGAGAGCATCTTTCCATAGCGAGATTTTACTGCTGTCGGGGGCTCTTGTCTGAGACTCCTCCAGCAAAAGGTTGTTATATGCTGCAATATTGACGGAGAGGCTCGTTCTCTGACGGTTCAGTGAATCAGGGATCCCGGCAGACCAGAGCAGGTCATTCTCAGTGATTGTATTGCGGAGGATTGCAGCTTTCGCCTGTGCGGCGATTTCATACATCCTCCGGACATAGATGGTTTCACCGGTCAGATCGTAAAGAGCTTTTGCCGAATGTATGGCAGACAGATAGGTCTCTTTCTCATTTTCAGCAAGATAAATCCGGCTCTCTTCAGACATGTAATCATTCCTGATCCTATCGATCAGATGAAGAGCGAGATCGAGGGTATGCATGCTGATTTTTAATGCCAGTAACTTTTTCGAAGAATCAGTCTGAATAGCGGAAAACAACTCAAGAGCTTCCGATTTTCTCCTTAATGTCTTAAGAAGGTCAACATCCAAAATAACGGAATCAAGTACCGGATTCTTATTTATGTCTGGTTCATTGAAATCTTTTACAATTGAAGTCAATGATTTCTGATAGTAGAAGAGTGATGAATCATAATCATTTACACTAAGGTAATGATCTCCGATATTTCTGTAAGCTAATGAGACATATGGATGTTTATTACCATAGTTTTTCAGGCATATATTTAAAGCTTTAGTGTTAATTTCCTTTGATTTGTCAGGATTTCCAACCGTTCTTAAAAATAAACCGTAATCAAAATAGATTTCAGCTAACCTATAATACTCTTCACCAGACTCGTTGCTCATAACCTCAATGCTTCTGAGAAATTGCTCTTCAGCTTTTTCGAATTCTCCGATTTTAACATAAGTTTTTGCAAGAGCTAAATATGTAAGTTCAATTTCCGGAAGATTGTTTTGTGTTTTTAAGCGAAGGCTTTCTTTGAGGTTATTTAGAGCTCTGTTATAATCACCTGATTCATAGTATACTATTCCGAGGTTTAAGTAAGCTCCTGATTTCTTTTCTAATGTTCTTATGTCAGGATTGGTAACGTCTTCGTAAATCCTGATTGCTTTTTCAAGATATTCAATCGCGCTCGAGAATGATTTTTGAAATGTGAATATCCTGGATTTATTGACAAAAATGTCTGCAAGATCTTTTGATGTTGGAGCAATCTCACTAAGAAGTTTTTCTGCATCGTTATAGTATTGTAATGCTTGAGAATATTGCCCAAGACTCTTTTTAATTAAACCGATATTATTATATGCGAAGACTTTATAGATTGGTGATACCTGATTTTCATGATTAATTACATTTAGCATCTGTCCTTCTGCTCCCCTAAAATCCCCAACTTTATATAAGTCAGTAAATTTTATAAAACTGTTATAAGCATTTATCTCCTGTGCTTTTAACGAATTATATCCAAGAATAAGTGTAAGAATTAAAATGTGTAATATCCTGTTCATTACAGTAAATTGACTTATTTGATAATTAGCACAATTTCCGAAAAAAAAGCCAGTGGAAAAAATAAAAGAGAATGAGAACCAATAATTAATACTCTCCTGTTTTCACCAAAAAAACACCCTTAACAGAATAATTGTGGTAGTATCTGATTTTAATCAGATGCTGATGATTATTTACAACATACTGCTCCGAAGGAGCTGAATATGAATAACCCCCGGTGCAACCCTAATCTTACATCACATCTCAATTTTAGTCAATTGCAGAAAGAGAGAAGGAGATCCCT
>JBFYPG010000101.1:0-9997 GCA_041303415.1 Bacteroidales bacterium | reverse complement strand
ACCGCCGGAAAGACTTATCAATACTGCTTCTGAAAGGAACTGTACAACAATATCCATTTTCTTGGCTCCGATAGCCATCCTGGTGCCTATCTCCTTGATCCTCTCCATTACGGAAGCGAACATGATATTCATGATGCCGATGCCTCCGACTATCAGGGATATGCTGGCGATTGCTCCGAGAACGATGTTAAAGATGTCCTTGGTTCTCTGCTGCTGCTTGAGGAGCAGCTCAGGCACCGTGATCTCAAAATCCCTGACGTTTGAATGGCGCCGCGCGAGCATGCGGCTCAGTATCTCGGTGGTGGAGTTTATCTGTTCTGTTTCAATGACCTGGACAACGATCCTGTCAAGCTGGTTGTAATTGGTCTCTGCATCAGTACCGGCATCTGAACTGCTTGTGACAATTCTTGCCATTCCCATTCCCGGGCCTCCCATGACCATAATGTTTGAAGATGCCTCTGAAACCAGCTTTGTATTTACCAGCGCCCTGTTCTGGTACCTCAGAAGCATGGTCTGTATCGGAATATAGATGTTGTCGTTATATACATTCACTCCTTTTTCCTCAAAACCTGTCAGGCTGACGGTTGTCTTCTGGAGCACCCCTATCACCTTGAGCCAGATGCCGTTGAACTTAAGATACTGTCCTAAGGGGTCGACCTGGCTGAAGAATTTTGCCCTGATGTTGGCTCCGATAATGCAAACCTGTATCCCGTTCTCTTCCTGGTAATCATTGAAGAATGCACCTGCAGTCAGTGGAAGATTGTAAAGATCAAAGTAGTCATTTGAGACTCCCACAAGCTTGGCAGTATATTTTACACCATTCATCATAGCTGTCGAGTTGAATGATATCTCCGGACTGATCCTTTTCACCGAAGGGATGGTTTCACGGATAGCATCAACATCAAGCATGCTCAGGCCTCTTGAAAACTTCTTGGTCTGTTTTTCGCCCTCTTCGCCTGAAGATGACTCGTCCTGTATAATGGGATTGATCAGTATATTGTTGACTCCCACCATTTTCATCTGTTCCATGATCTCCTGCTTGGCACCCTTGCCAATTGCGAGCATTGCAATAACGGCGGCCACACCGAAAATGATCCCGAGTGCTGTAAGCATCGATTTCAGCTTGTTGGATATGATGGATTCAACAGCGATCTCTATGTCGTGGAAATACCTTAAGATAAACTTGAACATATTATTCCCTTTTTAAATTTAAGTTAACCTGGAATCTTTCACGGCTGCTGAACCGGACGTACCTGATCCTGCTGGGATTGCGGCTGAGGCTGCTGCTGGCCTTGCTGCTGAGTTCCCTGTACCGGACGGGTACCTCCCTGCTGATTGCTGTTCCTCATCTGCTGAAATCTCCGCATCATGGCTGTGTCCACCTGGCCTCCCTGCTGCATGGTTCCTCTCATCTGCTGAAACTGCTGTCTCATTTCGGGGGTCATTTCACCCATTCCCTGTCCCATGCCTGGTCCCATCCTGCCGCCAAAACCGCCTCTCTGGGCTTCCATATTTGCCCTTCTTTCGGCTTCCTTCTTCTCCTTCTCCTTCTGTTTAATGACAGGAATAAGCTCAGTTCCTGTTATTTTTGTAAATCTCTCAGGTTCTTCCGGAGTATTGAGATAGATTGTTGTGCCTGGTTCAAGACCCTGCTCCACAACTACGTTATTCTCATTTGATTCCCCCAGTACAACGATCTGCTTCGTGCCATTCTTAAGATATACATAAGGGATGGAATCGGTTCCCGTCATGACGCTTTCAAGCGGTATGTAGGTCACATCATTGATGGTTTTCGTGACGATTTTATTGCCGGTGGTCATTGACGGCCTGAGTATCAGATCCGTACCATCAACCTTTACAAGCACCTCGAACACTTTGGCATCGGCGTTCGGAAGCTGTTCACCTATATTGGCCACACTTGTCACTGTACCGGTATATTTCTTTTCCGGGAAGGCATCAACCAGGATCTCAACTTTCTGATTGACTTTCACCTTGCTCACATCAATCTCATTCACATAAGTCTTCGAAATCATGCTTGTCATGTCGGGGAGAGTTGCGACAACGTTATCCCAGGGGCTTATTGAAGATCCAACTTTCCTTTTAGCTCCGGTCCTGTCCCTTTTATATATCACCATGCCTGATGATGGAGCGCTTATGACAAATTTTGAGAGCACTTTCTGAAGATCGGCCACCCTCTGCCTCTGCTCCGAAAGCTGGTTCTTTATCGTCCTCATATCCGAGCGTGCCTGTTCCACTTTCAGCTCATAGCCGCGGATGGACTGTTCAAGCGAACGGTTGGCCTTGTCAAGCGCGATCTCAGCCTGGCGTATGGTTGTGGGTGGTTCATATTTGGATTCCTGGAGAGTGATATTAGCCTCTTCTACGGCAAATCTCAGGTTTTTGATATTGTCTCTCAGGTTGCTCAATGACACTGCGGTATCAAGTATCTTAACCTCCAGGTTGGTCTCATAAGTTGTCAGCCTTTCAAGCTCATCCTTAAGACTGTTGTCAAATGATGTTCTGTCAAGTTCTGCAACATAATCACCCTCCTTGACCTCAGTGCCTTCCGGCACCAGGTCGGTGATCTTGATGTCCATCGCCCTGATCATCCTGCTCTGGGTGAATTCAGGTCCCGTAATATCCTGTGAATTTTCAGCCTGAAGTTCGCCTGTTGTGATAACTATTATATCAAACTGGCCCTTCTGAGCTTCAACAAAGAGATTTGCCATATCTTTCTTTGCAGAAGCCCTGTTGATCATAATTATGACGATAATTGCGAGAACAGCAACAGCAGACGTGATGATGATCGTTTTCTTCATAATGAATTGTACTTATAATTAACTGTCAAAAAACCGTCGCAAAAATATTCAAAAGAGGAGTGAAGGATAGCATTCATTAACAATATTTAACATCACCTGACCGCCTCTTAACAACATAAAAGACATTCATTGGGGGAAGTTTATTCCTGACCGCCTGAAAAATTTTAAAATTTTAGTGTTTATTAACAATCGATATGATCCTTGATGCCAGTTCCTCCGCATCCTCAGGTGTTTTTCCCTCGGCATAGATGCGAATTATCGGCTCGGTATTCGATTTCCTGACCTGTACCCATCCGCCGGGAGTGTCAATTTTCATTCCGTCCCTTTCATCGATCTGCATGTCACGGAATTCATTCCTTACGGCATCAAGGATAAGTCCGAAGCTCTTTCCGGCATCAAGTGAGATTTTCTTTTTAGCGATAACATACGCGGGATAACTCTTACGGAGCTCTGAGCATTTCAGCCTGCTCTTTGCAAGATGGGTCAGGAAAAGGGCTATTCCTGCAAGCGCATCACGCCCGTAATGAAGTGCGGGATATATCACTCCCCCGTTCCCCTCGCCTCCGATCACCGAACCTCTCCTTTTCATCTCCTCAACCACATTCACCTCACCCACTGCAGATGAAAAATAAGTGCATCCATGGTTTTCGGTAACATCCTTCAATGCCCTTGTTGACGATAAATTTGAAACCGTGCTTCCCGGGGTTTGCCCTAGTATGTAATCAGAGACAGCCACCAGGGTATACTCCTCACCGAACATCGAACCATCTTCACAAACGATAGCCAGACGGTCAACATCAGGGTCAACGACAAAACCCAGCGCGGCTTTTTCCTTCAGCACCAGCTCGGAAATATTTTTAAGGTGTTCGGGCAGCGGTTCGGGATTATGGGCAAAATTGCCGTCAGGTATCATGTTCAGTCCTGTAACTCTCTTTACTCCCAGTGCCTCGAGAAGCTGTGGAACAATGATCCCTCCGACAGAATTAATACAATCAAGAGCCACAGCGAAATTTGCCCTTTTTATTGAATCCCTGTCCACAAGCTTCAGTCCAAGTATCTGATCTATATGCTTGCGGCCCCATGAATCATCGGCATCCAGTGTCCCCTCCGAACCTGACGGGACAAATTCAAAATTCTCCGACTCTGCAATTTTCAGGACATTCTCTCCATCGGATGCAGAGAGGAACTCTCCCTTTTCATTTAAAAGCTTCAGTGCGTTCCACTGGGCCGGATTATGGCTTGCAGTTACAATGATGCCTCCATCTGCCCCTGTTCCTGTCACTGCCAGTTCCACTGTCGGCGTGGTAGCCAAACCGAGATCGGTAACATTAATACCAAGGCTTCGTAAAGAAGTAATTACCAGGCCGCTGACCATCGGCCCTGATCTCCGGGCGTCACGGCCAATAACAACAGAAATCTGTTTCCCCGGGTTTCTTCCCTTTACCCATGAACCGTATGCAGCGGTGAATTTAATAATGTCGACAGGGGTAAGGTTCTCTCCCGGTTTTCCGCCAATTGTCCCCCTGATACCTGATATGGATTTAATCAGTGTCATGCCGTTTTTTTTCAGACCACAAAGGTGCGAAAAAAACGCCAAACCATGAATTACCAAATAATTGTACCTTTGCAGCCTGATAAAAGTATAAATGAAACATACAGGACCGGTGAAAAAAGAACCGGCGCTAATGAGGCTCAACAGGTTCATTGCCAACAGCGGTGTAAGCTCCCGTAGAGAAGCTGATGAAATAATCAGGAGAGGGCTGATCACCGTCAACGGGAAGAAGGTTACCGACCTGGGCACAAAAGTAACATACAACGATGAAGTCAGGTACAGGGGCAGGAGGCTGTCGGCTGAGAAAAAAATCTATATCCTGCTGAACAAGCCGAAAGGGTATGTCACCACGGTCGAGGATCCGCATGCTGACCAGACAGTGCTCGACCTTATCGGAGATGCCTGTCCTCAAAGGGTTTATCCTGTCGGCAGGCTGGATAAAAACACTACCGGCGTCCTTCTGCTTACCAACGACGGCGACCTTACAGGAAAACTCACTCATCCGAAATACGAGCGGAAGAAGATATATCATGTATTTCTTGACAAGGTGGTCCCGAAAGAAGACCTGTTCCGGCTTACTGAAGGGATTCAGCTTGAAGACGGATTTGTGGCCGCAGATGCTGTTTCATATGCGGATATGGAAGACAGGTCACAGATAGGTATAGAACTCCATTCAGGGCAGAACAGGGTTGTGAGGAGGCTGTTCGAGTCGCTCGGATATATGGTGAAGAAGCTTGACAGGGTCTATTTTGCAGGACTTACAAAAAAGAATCTTCAAAGGGGCAAATGGAGATTCCTGACACAGAAGGAGATAACTATGCTTAAAAGAGGCGCTTTTTAACGAATATTATGAGTCACAGGGCAGGTTTTGTAAATATTATCGGTAATCCCAACGTTGGAAAATCGACGATCATGAACGCCCTCGTAGGGGAGAAGCTTTCTATAATCACTTCCAAGGCCCAGACCACGAGGCATCGCATAATGGGGATCGTAAACGGTGAAGATTTCCAGATAGTATATTCCGATACGCCCGGCATCATAAAGCCAAAGTATAAGCTTCAGGAAGCGATGATGAGTTTCGTGAAGATCGCCCTGAACGACGCTGACGTTATCCTTTATGTTACCGATGTAAAGGAGGATCCTTCGTCTGAAAAGGAACTCAAGCAAAGAATCAAAGAGTCCGCGATTCCTGTGATAATTGCGGTAAACAAGATAGACCTTTCAAACCAGGAAGAGCTTGAAAAAATAACATCCGCATGGAAGGGATCATTCCCCGGATCGCCCGTGATACCTGTATCGGGACTGAACAAATTCAATCTTGAGACCCTGCTGAATGCTATACTGAGCAGGCTTCCCGAGAGTGAGCCATATTTCCCGAAGGACCAGCTCACCGACAGGTATGAGCGCTTCTTTGCTTCAGAGATCCTAAGAGAGAAAATACTTGTCAATTACAGGAAAGAGGTGCCTTATTCCGTTGAAGTGGAAATTGAAAGCTTTACGGAAGAAGTTAAGCTTACCAGGATAAGAGCCCTGATCCATGTTACAAGGGAAAGCCAGAAGGGGATTCTTATCGGTCACAGAGGCTCGATGCTTAAAAAGGTGGGAACTGAGGCAAGGCAGGATATGGAGAGCTTTTTCGGAAAGAAGGTATTCCTTGAATTGTATGTCAGGGTCACTAAGGACTGGCGCGACAAGCCGGCAATGCTAAAGAGGTTCGGATACCGCTAATATATATTATACGTAAAATGAGCAGAATTGTTGCAATAATCGGAAGGCCGAACGTGGGGAAATCAACTCTTTTCAACAGGCTCACGGGGACGCGAGAAGCCATCGTTGATGAGGTAAGCGGTGTCACGCGCGACCGGAACTACGGCATATGCAACTGGAACGGGATTGATTTCTCCGTGATTGACACCGGCGGGTATGTCATGAACTCCGACGATATTTTCGAGGGAGAGATCAACAAGCAGGTCGTCCTGGCCATTGAAGAATCCGACCTGATCCTTTTCATGGTTGATGTCACAACGGGCATTCATGTTCTTGACACTTCCGTAGCCGGACTGCTCAGGAACTCAGGCAAGAAGGTGATTCTGGTAGTCAATAAGGTTGATAATTCAGAAAGGCTGTTTGATGCAAGCGAATTTTACTCGCTCGGCCTGGGCGATTATTTCGTTGTGAGCTCGATCAATGGAAGCGGCACGGGCGATCTTCTTGATGCAGTGGTAAAAAAACTCCCGGGGGAAGCATCCGGTTCAGTCCCCGAAATTCCAAGGATAGCAATAGTGGGAAGGCCGAATGCGGGCAAATCATCGCTTGTGAATTCGCTTCTTGGCGAAGAAAGAAACATAGTAACGCCTCTGCCAGGCACTACAAGAGACTCCATCTATACCAGGTACAATAAATACCACCATGACTTTTTTCTCGTTGACACAGCCGGGCTCAGGAAGAAATCGAAAGTAAGCGAAGACATCGAATTCTACTCAGTGATGAGGGCTGTGAGGACCATTGAGAATTCGGATATCTGCCTTCTTCTGATTGACGCAACAAGGGGAATTGAATCTCAGGACCTCAGCATAATGTCGCTTATCCTTAAGAACGGCAAAGGTCTGATTATCCTGGTGAACAAATGGGACCTCGTTGAGAAGGAGACGAACACTACAAAGATGATTGAGAAGGAGATCAGGGAAAAGACGGCACCGTTCACGGATTACGAAATACTTTTCATTTCAGCCATACACAAGCAGAGGATACATAAAGTGCTGGAAACCATTGAAAAGGTAAATACAAACAGGAAAAGGAAAGTTCCTACGTCTCAGCTAAATGAGGTTATGCTTGAAATAATCGGTAAAAATCCTCCTCCATCGCTTAAAGGAAAGCATGTAAGGATAAAGTATGTGACCCAGCTGCCTGCAGCTGTACCCTCATTTGCATTTTTCTGCAACCTCCCCCAATACCTGAAAGAGCCCTACAGGAGGTTCATTGAGAACAGGCTGAGAGAGAATTTTGAGTTTACCGGGATGCCGGTGAGAATATTTTTCAGAAAAAAATAACCAAATTTGGTGTGGTTTTTGTGCAAAAACAGTATGTTGCCGGTAAGATAATGAAAAAGGCAGGTTTCTACATAACGCTGATAATGCTGGTTTTGTCGGGATCATGCACCAGGATCCAGCAATTGCCGCCTGAGCCCTTTATTGAATACAGGGACTTCACGGTTTTTGATACCATTGATATTCTGGGCAACTACTGCAAGGGCGGACGGCTCAAGTTCTACTTTGAAGACGGCGACGGTAACCTGGGTCTTGCTTCACCTGAGGATACCGGCCTGGATACCACAAACCTGTTTTTTACTCTGTACAGAAAAACTGACGGGGAGATGGTTCAGGTTCCTGATGATGACAGCATGAAGCCATCATCGTACAGGATTCCTTACATGGACCGCGAAGGACAGAACAAGATCCTGAAGGGTACCATCAACATAACATTCATTTACCTCTTTTATGAACCTGCTGACAGCGACACCGTGATGTATGAGTTCTGGTTGAAAGACAGGAATGATAACTTCAGCAACACCGAATTAACCACTGAGATACCGCTCTCGGTTAATGGCACATACTGAATACCGGATCAGACCCTGATCCCTATGAGGAGGATATCATCAACCTGCTCATGTTCTCCCTTCCATTCTTCATAGAATTTCGCGATGACCTCCTGCTGGCCCTCCATTGTGAGACCTGCCACATCCTCGATCAGTTTCTTAAGCCTGGCTATTTTCAGTTTCTTGCCATCGGTCCCGCCGAACTGGTCGGGCAGACCGTCGGAGAACATGTAGATAGTATCGCCCGGGCTGAGGTAATATTCCTGATCATCGAAATACTTTTCGATCACCGACTCACCGCCTACCGACGACCGGTTGCCCTTTATGTAAAATGACTCACCTCCAAGGACAATGATCACGGGCCGCATAGCCGAGGCAAATGTGATATGCCGGGTTTTGACATTGATCTCGCAAACCACAATGTCCATTCCGTCGTTTGCCACCCCCAGTTCAATGTTGCGGTTGAGTGTCGAAAACACCTGCTTGTCAAGCATTGTAAGAACCTGCGACGGTTTGGATATCTTCTGGCGCGAAACGATGTCCTGCAGCAGGGTAGATCCGATCATTGACATGAATGCGCCCGGCACTCCGTGACCGGTGGAATCGGCGCATACGATCATGAACCGTTCATCGTCAAGCTGGTCAAACCAGTAGAAGTCGCCGCTCACTATGTCGCGGGGACGGAACAGGATAAAGGATTCCATGAATGTTGATTTCAGCTTGCTGAAGTCGGGAAGGATGCTGGTCTGTATCCTCTTGGCATAGTTGATGCTGTCGGTGATCTCGAGATTCGCCAGCTCGATCTCGGTTTTCTGCTTCATCACCACGCTTGTCCTTGCTTCAAGCTCCTTCTCGAGATAATCCTGGACCTTTTTCTGGGCTTTTTCCCTCTCCTTTACTATCAGTATTATTATTCCCGAGATCAGAGAAATACTTGCAAGTATGAACCACCATGTTCTCCAGAAAGGCTTTTTGATGCTGATATCAAATGTGACAGGAGTGTCCTGTGTCAATCCGCTTTCATTTACCGAGATGAGGTTGAACTGATAGCGGCCGTCGCTGAGCGAATATGGCACTTCCCTGTCGGTAGTTATCCTCGACCAGTCATCGTCATAGTTAACCAGCCTCGTCTGGTAATAGACTTTGTCGGGATCGCTGAAATTTATTCCCACATAATTGACCCTCACACTGTATCTCTTGCTGTACGGAAGCGAATAGGAAGGCCTGTATGGATAGCGGATATCATTAATTGTTAAATAATTAACATTGTTCAGCGGCGGCGTATTTACTTTCCTGTCCTTCTGCCTGTCGTACACTATCAAACCCTGGTTTGTTCCAATCATGACCTTCCCGTCAGGCGATTCATACATGCCGTCGTTATTGCAAATGCCACCCTGTGCATAATCTGTTCCGTATGTCCGCATTATGCTATTGTTGCGGTTGTACCTTGAAAATCCCCTGTCGTGCCCTATCCATATCCTGTTCACAGAATCGGCCAGTATGCTGTAGGAATAATCCGACATCAGCATGTCAGCTCTTGACCATGACCTGACAGAATCGCCGTAAAACTCAAAGACCCCGTTTCCTTTTGTCGCAGCCCATATATTTCCGTCTGTTGTCTGGCAGAACGAGGATATTTCATTCATGACGGTCCCATAGAGAATTGCGTTACCGGGGATGATACCTGTCTCAGGATTGATAAGATAGAGCCGGTCGCTCCTTGTCGCAATGGCAGCGTTGCCTTCCCTGGTGATGAACACCTGGTTGATCATGTTATGAGGAAGGCCGTTGTTTATGTTGTACCAGTTTTTTACCGTCCCTGTCCGCCTGTTGATCAGTACAACGCCGTTAAGGGTTCCTATCCAGACGTATTTTTCATCAACCGCTATGTCGTTCACATAATCTTCCCCTGAATTCCCCGACCGGTAAAAAAGTACCGGGTTCCCGGATGGAGATTTAAGGAAAAGACCGCCTCCCCTTGTGCCTATCCATATATTCTTATCATTATCAATGCAATACGAAGCAATTTCA
>JBFYPG010000100.1:0-94828 GCA_041303415.1 Bacteroidales bacterium | reverse complement strand
TTGCTTGTTTCTGGTTGCTTGTTGGTGGTTGCTGGTTGCTGGTTGCTGGTTGCTGGTTGCTGGTTGCTGGTTGCTGGTTGCTGGTTGCTGGTTGCTGGTTGCTGGTTGCTGGTTGCTGGTTGCTGGTTTGTTGGTTGCTTGTTGCAGGGTGCGTGGTCGGCCCCCTTGGGGGTCAGGGGTGTGGGGTGGACGTTGCTGGTTTGCTGATTTCTTATTGCTTCTTCCTTGCGTCTTGCACCGTGCGTCTTGCGTCTTTGTTGCCGGTAGCCTGTCAGGTTAATTCAAAACTCTTCAATTCAATCTTATCCTTCTCCCACACGCCCAGTCCCAGGTCATTGGCCATTTTAAGGAACGTAAGCACCTCAGGATTAGGTACTTTCAGTAGTCCTTCCGCGATCCGCTTCTCTGCAATTATGTCATAAGCTATCCTGTCCATCGCAACCGGGTCCGATCCTGCCAGGAGTACATTATAGTTGCAGATGAACTGAGGATTTGCTCCGGGACCGCCGTTGAAACATCCTTTCAGTCCGTCGGTGATGTTCAGAACAACTTTATCGCGCAGCGGGGCAAAGGCGCACACTTCCGCGCAGGTATCGTTCCATAGCTGAGCATGCAGGCGGCCTGTGTTCGAGACTGCGCCAAAAGCCAGGTTCTTCATCGCATTGGTGATGGAGCTGCCTGCATTCTTCAGGATAGGGATGTTTATAATCTTATCGACCTCCTGTGTAATTATCTTTGAGAAATACGAATATTTACCTGTGTTAACCATATAGGGCATTGTTTCGGCATCATATTCCCCCTCCACATCAGCCCAGTAATACCACTCCTTATCGATGTTCCTTTCACCGTAGAGCTTTCCTTCACTGTCGTAGAAAGAACCATTCTCATCCTTGCACTCGGTTCCCCTGATCTTTATTCCAGGGTAATTTTCCGGAGTAAACCCGACATCACTGAGTTCCATATCCCTCCTGTCCCAGATGATGATATCCTCTTTCTTAATTCCGCTCTCTGTTAATTGTTTAACAACAGATTTTACCACGGCATGGCTTGTATAGAGTTCCTTGCCGGCGACAGGGTTCACCTTGAGCCCGATCTTTTCACCCGGATTTACGAAGAGTCTCCATGCGTTTTTCAGTTTCTTCTGGCCAGTCAGCTCCAGCATCGCCTTTTGAAGCATCACATAGGCAACAGCTTCGACCGCCTCATTGTCAACCACCGATCCCGGGTGTTTGACCTGTACGACTTTGCCCGGGTAGATACCCGGCATTGATCCGTTTATCCTGGGTGTTTTTGAAGCATCGGCAATGTTGGTCGCGGGTTTGGGTTTCTGCTGGATATCTGCAGCTTTCCCTATTGAAGGATTTATTGCAACCAGGGCTCCTCCCGCACCAAGTATGGTCATGAATCTCCTGCGGCTTAGATATTTCCGTTTCATTTATATAAATTTAAGAGTAAAATGCTGATCAAATTTAATTATTAATGCCGAACGACAAAAAGGAAAGACGAAATGTGTATTCGAAATTATGTATATTGGTACTCTGACATTTATCTCCAGGGAAAATGAAATACTCAAAATTTGCAATTATTCTGTCAATTATCCTTCTCTCATTAAATCTGAGTGCCCAGGAAATGAAGAGACCTGCAATATGGGGGATAGCAAAGATCACATTTTCAGTATCAGATTTTGAAACCGCCAGAAGCTACTACGGGAAGTTCCTGGGTTTTCAGGAGTGTTTTAGTTATCAGTCTGATAAAGGTACGGTAGTATCATTCAAGGTGAACGACAGGCAGTTCCTGGAGTTTATTCAGAACAAGAGTGCCGGGGAAAAACCACGGATGCTTTCAGTATCGTTCGAAACTGACAATGCAGATCAGATGAGGATGTATCTCGGGTCGAACGGTATTGTTGTTCCCCCGTCAGTGACCACAGATGGAGCAGGAAATGATGTTTTTACAGTATCTGATCCCACCGGGAATATGATTGAATTCATTGAGTTTAAGGCCAACTCACTCCATAAAAAGTCAGCAGGGAAGTTTGTATCAGATACCAGGATATCCAGACGGATACATCACGCAGGACTTTATGCTGAGAAAGTCCTGGTAAAAGATCCTTTCTATGTAGGAGCATTGAATTTCAGAATGATATGGAAATACCCTGATGACCAGTCAGTTGACCCCTCTTTTTTATATCTTGCAATGCCAGAATGCACTGAAAATATTGAACTTTTGAGTTCAGGAGACGCATCCGCGAATCATCCCTGCTTCCTGGTTGACGATATGCAAGAGGCAATTTATACCCTTAAGGAAAGAAGGGAGAATGAGATCCTTAACAGCCCTTCGGTAGGCAGGGGTAACCGCTGGTTGCTGAATATAACTGATCAGGATAAAATAAAAGTTGAATTCACTGAAGCTCACACTGTCAGATAACTCTGGTTTTCAGCAGAATAAATCAAAATACCTACAAAATGAACAAAAAAATTAACCGCAGGATATTTGTTAAGGGCACACTGAGCGCAGGAGCTCTCCTTGCCGGTTCCCGGATTTCATTTTCTCAGATATCCGGATCAGTACTTCCCGGCAACTCTGAGAAACAGCAGTATGATCCTAAGGGACTGCCTGTTGCTGTGCTTGGTAATACAGGGGTCGTAATACCCCGCCTGGTGTTTGGGCTGGGCAGCAGGTTTTGCAATATAGCCACACTTGATGAGGCTATTGACCTATGCAATTATGCTCTCGACAACGGATTGTATTACTGGGATACAGCCCATATCTACGAAAATGCTGAGACAGGTGCCGTAAGCGAAGAACGGCTCGGACATATTGTCAAATACCGTCGTAATGAGATATTCCTTTCGACCAAAGTAAGCTCGCGCGATCCGGAAAAGGCAAAATTCGAAATTGAGGATAGCCTAAAAAGACTCCAGACAGACCATCTTGACATGCTGAAGATTCATGCTGTTGAATCAGCTGATGAAGTAAACAATATTGTCCGAAAGGGTAATCTGCTGGATATCATTTCAAGGCTGAAGGAAGAAAAGGTGACCCGTTTCATCGGATTTTCAGGACACGGCAATACCCAGGCTCTTATGATGATGGCTGAAACCGGGAGGTTCGACAGCATGCTGTTTGCCATGAATCATTACGGCGGGAACAAGGACAACAGGCAGGGAGAAATAATTCCTGCGGCAAAAGCAAAAGGAATGGGGATACTGCTTATGAAAGCTGTAAGGCCAAAAGAAACGATTAAGGATATTGATCCGGACGAACTGGTGCGTTTTGCCTTATCGCTTGAAGGTCCCGACGGGATAGTTGTTGGGATGGAAAGCAGGAAGGTTATGGATGCAAATCTCAATATACTTCGGAATTTCAAACCGATGAATGAGGAGGAAAAACAAAGATATGCCCTGCTGCTTGCTCCGTTTTTCAGGCATGAGAAGCTGGAATGGATGAGCAAAGGATATCATGACGGTTACCGGGGATAATAATACTCCCGATATCTGAAAGAAGCAAGGAAAAAGAAGGGCATGTTATGTTGCGGGGTGCGGGGTGCCAGGAAAGTATAAACGCAATTACCTGTATAGTTGATAATTGCGTTTCATTTTTGTCGGGGTGATCTGACTCGAACAGACGACCCCTTGCACCCCATGCAAGTGCGCTAGCCAACTGCGCCACACCCCGAATTCCAGAACAACCGCAAAATTAATCAACAATTTCGATTATGCAAAATACACCATAATCAAAGAAATTTATTAACTTTGAATATAAACCTGATGTTTAATTATTTGTACATCAGTAAATACATGAAGGGAAAACACGTTGAGTAAGAATTACCAGAAAATACCATCCACAAAAAGTACCCCGGAGGTCATCCTAGACCCGGAAGGAACTATTGAATTTACCGGCCGGATGATACCTGAAAACGCCGAAGAATTCTTTCAACCAATTGTGGAATGGATAAATGAGTATTCCCTAAATCCTGCTTATATTACCAATATTGAGATCCATCTTGAATATATCAACAGCGCCGGCACAAAATACCTTCTCAGTATGATCGATAATATTCACGGGAGGGATAAAATGGGAGAGATCATAATTAACTGGTACTACGAAGAGGCTGATCAGGATATGCTTGATAAAGGAACAATCCTTTCCATGAACCTGAATGTGCCCTTTAACTTTATAGCTTCAAATTAAGCTTACTTAATTATAAAGATCGTAAGGCAGATATTCGTGACTGCAATTATGAATGTGTACAGATGAAGCGACCTGAAGGTGAACTTCTCCCTGATAAGGTATACGAACGACATTACGGGAATAATTACCAGCTTTACAAGCATAAAGAGCCAGAGGAGCTCAAAGATTGCACCCAGCAGAGCATAATTGTAGAAGTCGAGCTTGTGATTCACAAACCAGAAAATCAATATCCCTATACTTAATGCAAACAATGTTTTACTAACGTTCGAGTTTCTGAAAGTATTTATATTGTTCCCCATAATTATCAATCAATCATACAGATAAAAGACCTTATTACTGTGATAGCCACAGCACCATTTCAGATTATTTCCCACCGGATTAAATACTCGCGAGCATAAATGAACTGACTTAAAATAAATCAAGCCAGTATGAACCTGAAGCATCAAAGGTAGCAATGTTTTGCCGATAGGTTCAAATATTAAGCTTTTTTTTAAATATAATATGACTATCTCCCGGATTTATCTTGAGTTTTTGATACATCTTACTGAAAGTCCGGTTTTCCTGTCATGTATGTATAAAATGTTAGAATAGGATTGACTAAAACCTGTCTCCATTGAGTAGGTATGAGGAGTACCGGTGGAGCTCCACCAAAAAGCATTTGTGCCAAGGTAATAAAATTGCTGATATGAAGGTGACGAGTCAACTGATCCGAACCTCAGTCCTCCTGGGAGAGCTGAAAAACCGCTGCTATTGTCACCGGCAGTTGATGAATATTCTTCCCAGTAGAAATATCCTGCATCCTTCAGTTTAATTCCGGCCGCTTCTTTCCCTCCAAGAGTTGTAACCAGGTACGAAAAATCTTCCAGGGACGGAACATGCCACCCTGCGGGACATATGTTTTTTTGTCCATTGCTGGCGCTGTCCACAGCATACCAGTTGTATAGAACTCCATACGTGGTCTTATAACCGGGATTGTTATCATACCAGCAGTAACCGGGAGTTAGCAGAGCATTCCACTCAGCATTGCCCGTAATGTTCGGAATCTCTGTTCCGTCATTGAACCTGGTCGTCCTCAGATTCTCCGATAACCATGTCTGATCTCCTATTTTTACCGTGTAATAAACATTGCCATCAATATCCGTTACTGATCCATAATCTGAATTATGACCTGTTGTAAAAGATATCTCCTCCCCCATTGAAGTACCTGAACTATTTGTTGCATAGGCTCTTGCATAATAAAGGGTATTAGACAGCAATCCGGGAATCAGGTCAGAATAGAGCCCGGTACCGGAGTCAATATTGTATTTCAAACCTGTAGTTTCCGGGTCAGAGGCAAGTCCTAAAAATATGCCGCGGCCGGTTATTCTGGAAGTGCCTTCATATTTAACATCACCCCCAAGTCTTGGAGGTGAACTGACATGCACCACAGGAGGAGATGTTGATACAAAAGGCAAATTCACATCAGACACTGTCATAAAACTGCCGCCAGTAGAACAGCCATATCCGCAATAATTAACTGCGTTGACCTTCCAGTAATATGTTGTGTTTAGTGTTAAATCCTTCAGTATATACGTTGATTCATTCTGTTTTGAGATTTCCTTCAGGTTCTCCTTTGACGTTCCCAGGAACAATGTATATGTTGGACCAGTTGTTGTGGCCAGCCAGCTCAATGTTACACTCTCAGGTCGGAGAACTGCGCCATTTGCAGGAGCAATGGCAATGCAATGCACTGTCATCATTCTCATTGTCCTGCAGGGATCACCGTAAGTTGTCGGGGGAGGCTCCTTTTCACTGCAGCCTGATGTAAAAAGAAAACTCAACATTAAAAGAAATGAACTGATCTTTTCAATGGTAATTCTTTTCATTTCAGCCGGATAGATGATAATCTGGAAGCCTTAAGCATGAAATAGCAAAGTTATGAAATTAACTAACTGATGTCAAGGATAATAGTGTGTATATTTTATAAATGACGTAATTTTTTATTGCTTAAAGAGCTATATTTGATTTTCACATTTTGCTGGTTTGACATCGAATGAAAAGCAACGAATCATGAAAAAATTAAGTCTCATCGTCACCCTGTTTTTATCAGCTGTTTCAGTAAATGCGCAAAATACCGGTGAAGCAGCTCTTCTCAGGGCAATGCACACAATATCAAGCCACGACCTGCTTGAATATGTAAAGATCCAGTGTGATGACAAGTATGAGGGAAGGCTGACCGGCACACCCGGATACCAGGCATGCGCCGAATGGCTTGCAGGAGAATTCGCGGAATGGGGACTCACTCCGGGGGGCGATAACGGGAGCTGGTTCCAATGGTTTGATATACCTTATACTCTTGTCTTTCCCGATTGCGGACTCTCGCTTCATGTTCCGCTAAAGAACGGAGGCACCATTGAGAAACAATATAAATATATTACTGAATATATGCCGGGATCAACCTCTGGCAGCGGAACTGTCACCGGTGAGGTTGTGTATGCCGGATATGGAATTACGGCGCCGGAGCTGGGTTATGACGATTATACCGGAATTGACGTGAAAGGGAAGATAATTCTGATCGAGCGTGAGGCTCCCGTGAGTCCTAGCGCCGGACCCGAAAAGTTCAACCCGTGGTACGGGCATTCATTCCACCAGAACAAGCTGGCAAATGCGGTCAGACACGGAGCTTCCGGAATGATCTACAATTACGGACCAATCGGGAACCCGAACAATGATTATATAGAAAATTTCATTTACGTGCATGTGGGTGATTCGGTCGTGAAGGATATCTTCAAGGGCACCGGTCTGAAACATGATGAAATTGTAAAGGAGATAAATTCAACCCTCAAACCACGCTCATTCTATACAAAAAAGGTAGTGACAATAAAGATGAACACAAAGCACTTCCCTGATGGCAGGGGATGCAACATAACAGGCATGATAAAGGGTTCGGATCCTGAGCTGGGCAGAGAAACAATCATAATCGGCGCCCATCTTGACCACCTCGGCAGATGCTACGAGATTATCCCCGGAGCTAATGACAATGCATCGGCCGTTGCCGTTATGATGGGAATTGCAAAGGCGCTGGCAGAAAGCAAGATACAGCTGAAGAGGACAGTAATGTTTCTTTCATTTGGCGCAGAAGAACAGGGTATTATGGGGTCAAAGGCATATCTTGAAAACCCCGTTATGCCTCTCGAAAAGAGCGTTCTCCTCAATATGGACGGTGTAGGAATCGGTCATTCAATCAGTGGTGCTGCCGGTAAGAATTATCCTCTCCTCTGGTCGTTCATTGAAGATGCAAACAACAAATATGTTCACAGGCCGCTTATGACAAATTACTTTTCAAACCTCGGAAGGCCGCGGCTTGATGCAGCAAGATTCCTGACCGCAGGCGTCCCTTCACTCAGCTTCTCTACATTTGGTTCAGTCAACTACTACCATGTTCCGCTGGATAACCTCGACATTATCAAACCAGAAATTATGGAGGATCTTGCACAGATTCTGTTTGTTGCTGTTGTAAATATGGCTAACAGTACATCCCCACTGCGGTAATAAACTGTGGTTGATCACATAACTTTGATGTACTTCTATTAACTTGGTGTAACTTGGTGCCTTCGTGCCTTGGTGGCTTAAATTATTTGCCACCAAGACTCCAAGACACCAAGGGTCACCAAGATATCAGAGAATGAATACTTCTGATTACTTCTGATCAGCTAATCAGCTTTTTTAAGCAGCAGGCACATCTTAAAAGCCTCATTAACATGACCCTGTACGTCTGTTTGTGAATTGAAGATAAAAACAACCTTCCCCGACCTGTCGGTGACATATGTTACCCTACCCGGAACCAGTCCGAATAGAAGCGAAGGTACTCCGAAAATTTTCCTTACTGCATTCCCCTTATCACTTAGGAGGGTATATTTGAGATGATTTAAATCGGCAAATTGGCGGTGACTCTCCACCGACTGCCCGCTGATACCTATTATAACAGCTTCTGCTTCTTCAAAAGCCTCAGAAAGGTCGCGGAAATAACAGGCCTCCCTTGTACAATTGAGGCTCCCATCCTGCGGATAGAAGAATATCACCAGTTTCTTCTTTCCAAGCACAGTGCTGATATCAAACAGGTTACCATACTGATCGGGAAGTGAAAAAAGAGGGATTCTGTCTCCAACCTGAACAGGTTTCATATTTTACAAATTATCTCAAATTAAACATTTTATTGTTCTTTTTGTTTAATCATCAGGTATTAAAATAATTACAATTATGAAGATATACGGTCAACCATTTAAAATTATTTCTGCATTATTAATTATCCAATTATTTATCAGTCCCGCTATGGCAACAGAAAAACAACAATACAGGGTGGTTCATTCCGAAAAGGAATTTGAAATAAGGTTTTACCCTTCAGCCATGCTCGCAACTGTTCATTCAGAAGCCGGATCATACAAAGAGCTTGCTTATCCCGGATTCAGGAAACTGGCAGGATACATATTCGGAGGAAATGAATCGGAAACGAAAATCTCAATGACATCGCCGGTGCACATGGATATCAATGATAACAGGTCATCGATGAGTTTTGTTATGCCATCCTCTTTTAATAGTGATAACCTTCCGAAGCCTGACGACCCAAATGTCACCATTGAGAAAACAGGCGATATGTATGTTGCGGCCATCAGGTTCGGGGGATATGCCTCCGACAATGATATTAAAGCCTATTCAGAAAAACTGGGCAGACTGCTGGAAGAGAAAGGAATTACCCACAGCGGTAGGTTTACATACCTCGGGTATAATCCTCCTTTTCAACCCTTTGGCAGGAAAAATGAGATAATTGTTTCTGTAAACTGGTCGGAGGAGAGTTCTGAATGAAAAGAACAGAGGGACAATAACCCTGTTAAATACTAAAATATCAGATCAAGGATTCTCTTCACCAATCCTGCCAGTACGATCGCAAACAGTATCTCGATAAAAACTATCACCATAGTTTTCTTCCAGCCGTACTCTTTCCAGAATACTGAAATGGTTGCAACACAAGGCACATAGAACATGCTTACAACTGCCAGGGTGATCATCTGGGTCTTTGTGAGCACCTCGGCAAATTCTGTCGTTCCAAGATAGGCTGCCAGCATCACCAGTATCAATTCTTTACGCAAAATGCCGAATATCAACAGAATACCTGTTATTGAAGGCAGTCCCAGCCACGTAACTGTAATGGGATTAAGAAATGATGATATGGCCGGCATCCAGCCTGCCAGGTTGATTGCCTGGATAACAACCCCTGCAACAATAACCAGTGGAGCTGCAATATATATGAACTCCTTTGATGAGTCCCAGGTCTGCACCAGTATCGTTTTCAGATTAGGAGTCTTATAACCCGGCATATGCATGATCAGCTCAACAGGTTCCCCAAGAAGAAGCTTTGAGGAGAGCTTCCCGGCAAGGAACACAACAATCATTGCAAACACATATAACCCGAGGGCCCAGAGAAGCCCGACATACTTCCCCACAAGGCCGAAAACAATTACTGAGACTGCCGAGCAGGGTACAAGAGTTACAAGCACCGCGGTTATGAATCTCTCACGCTTTGATTCCATGATGCGGCATGAGAGGCAGCCCGGGACGTTGCAACCCAGACCGATAATAAAAGAGATGCATGCCTTGCCGTGAATTCCCATCTTATGCATGAACTTGTCCATCAGGAATGAGATGCGGGCTATATAGCCCCAGTCCTCCAGTACATATAATAATATGTAGAAGGGAAGTATATAAGGTAATGCAATCTGTATCAGAGCCAGCACTCCCTCAATGGCCGACCAGGCAAGCGCTGCAAAAAAGGTTGTTCCTACAGCTGTGTTCCACCATTCGTGCCATCCCCGGAATACCGGGTCCAGCGCCGAGGATAGCCAGTTGCCGAAGCTGAATACAGCCAGGAACATTCCTCCCAGGATAAGTATCATGATAAGGTACCCTGCAAACTTGTGAGTGGTGATCACGTCGAGTCTTTCATTCATCGACATTTTCCTGTGAGGCGCCATCTTTACTATCTCCCTGGTTATCTGGGCAGCGAGGTGGCTCCGCTCATCGGCTATCACCAGCCCCGAATCGTGACCGTGGATCTCCTCAAGCTTTCTTCCCAGCTCATTGGCTTTAACAAGGATCGCAGGAGCTTTCTCCCCGATCAGCTTTACAATATCGTTGTCCTTTTCTATCAGCTTTATTGCCATCCACCTCTTAGGATACTGAATATCAAGTCCGTCCATCATTCCTGCCAGCTGTGATATGCAGCTTTCTATCTCTTTTCCGTAACCCTGCGGTTTATAGGCAGGCTTCGTTTCTTTCAATTCAATCACCCTGTCAATTACCTCCGTGATTCCCCTTCCCCTTGATGCAACAGTGGTAACAACAGGGACACGCAGAATGGACTGAAGCTTTTTATGATCAATCTCAATTCCTTTTTTCTTTGCCAGGTCTATCATATTGAGTGCGAGAATGACCGGGCACTCCAGTTCAAGCAGCTGAATGGTAAAGATCAGATTCCTCTCAAGATTTGTCGCATCGACGATATCGATTACAAAATCGGGTTTCTGGGTTACGATATACTCGCGGGATATAACCTCTTCCACCGAGTATGTGGTAAGTGAATAAATTCCCGGAAGGTCAAGTACGTCTATCGTATGGTCTTTATAGAACAGCGTGCCCTCAAGTTTTTCTATGGTTTTTCCTGCCCAGTTTCCGGTATGCTGGTGCAGTCCGGTCAGAAAATTGAATACAGAAGATTTTCCCGTGTTTCCTTGTCCGGCAAGGACAATATTAATCTTTTTCTCATCTGTCATGAGGTACAACCATGATTTTTGATGCCATACCATGTCCCAGCACGAACCTGGAGCCGCAAACCTCAACCTGCACCGGTCCGGAAAAAAGGGTCCGCCTCAACACTGTTATCCCCGCCCCTTTTGTGATACCAAGGTCGGCCAGACGCTTCACCAGGTTCTTACCACCTGTCATTGAATCAATTATGCCGAACTGCCCGTCTTCCATTTCAGCCAGGCTGATTTTGTCACGTTCTTCCTTCATCCTTTGTGGTGATATATGAACATATATTCAATTGTTTTAAAAAAAATCATTTCTCCTCAACATGCCTGAGTCCCTCGGCAAACAGGTTGTTAATATGCTTATCGTCAAGCGAATAATAGGCTACCTTGCCCACTTTATCGTATCTGACAAGCTTCATGTTCCTGAGTGTCCTAAGCTGGTGTGAGATTGCAGAACTGGTTGAACCGATAATAGCAGCGATATCACGGACACAGAGTTCTTTCTCAAGACAGAGGGCATATATTATCTTAGTCCTTGTCGGGTCGCTCATCGCCTTGAATGTCTCAGCCAGGTAGTGAAAGAATTTCTCGCTCTTCATTTTGCTTTTCACGGCCTTTACCTTTCCTTCCTGGACGAACTGAACCTTTTTGCTTACCCTGGTTTTCATCTATGCTTATATGAACAATTGTTCAACTGTTCACAAATATACAAATTACTTTAATAATAAACCTGAAATGACTTAGCTTTTCTGCCAACTGCCAACTGCCAACTGCCAGCTACCTCATCATGGCCTTCCTCGACTCCTGGGTAACCGGGCCGCCCTTGCCGTTAATGATGCTCTTTACTATGCTCCCGGGGTTGCCGTTGAGCCAGAAGATTATTTTATTATGTATGCTCCCCTCAAGATGCGGAGGAGTCTCAATTGCATTATCAGCAACAGCCGGTGTATCGGGGAAGTAATTATAAATTCCAAGAGCCCAGGCTTCATGAGTCTTCACATTATCTGCCACCTTGTATGAAGCAAAGCCATAAACGCCGTCATGCTTCCACGATTCGGCTGAAGGAGGGTCGTATGGCATCTCGCTCTGGTAAAAAAACACCCTTCCTCCGTTGCCGTTCCAGAGTGTCTGGTACTCCTGGTTATGCTCATTGAACAATCCGTAAATAAGCACATCCTCACCGTTGACAACCAGCCCGTTGGCGCACCAGTTCTTCTCCCAGCCCACACCGTTGCCATGGTCCGCCCTCCATAGCCAGATGTGATCAATAACAACCTTATTGCTGTTTATCACAACGGCGCTTTTTACCGAACCCTCATGAGGACCGCCTATCCTTACAAACACGTCAAAAAGGAAAGTCGGGTTCTCAGAATGGCTTTCAACTGACCCGGGTTCTCCGGCCACAAGGAGCGCTTCCGATCTCCTGTACCCGGCATCAAGAAGTATCCCGCTTATTGTAACACCATCAACATCAGCAATTTCTATAACTGAATTGCCGTTCAGAGGTTCCAGGGAAGGCATTCCCAGCCCTATGATCAGGGTGCCGGTCTTCGATACTTTCAGCGGCTGGTCAAGCTTATAGATCCCGGGAGTGAAAAGCAGATTCTTTCCCTTCTTCAGTGCAGCATTCAGGGTTGCTGAATTATCCCCGGAGGCATTTGCAATATAAAATTTGTTAAGATTCAGCTGAGTTTCATCGTTAATATCGTCACTCCATTCCGGTCCCGATGAATTGATTTTCAGCTGTGGGATCTTTACATTGAAACTCTTGCCCGATACCGACAGAAAAGGCTTCTCCCTTACAAAGGGCACGGTTTCAAATGTCGTATAAGGATTTTCAGGGAAGTTGGCTTCGGGCGCATTCACAACTCCCATAAACATCATGTTCCAGTTGGCTCCCGTCCATTTCTGCCACTCAGTGTTCCTCGTGAACCACTGCTGCTGGGGACCCGAGGATACCCTACCCTCAATTTTTGAATCGGCCAGGAATCCGCCGCTGGCATACCCTTTATCATAGAGGTTCATGTTACCTTTAACATAAACCCTTCTCATTGGAGCAGCCTGTGATACGCCCCAGATCACGGTGGTATCAGGGGATTCAGGCACTATGGTCAGGTTCTCGACTCCTCTCCAGAAGTTGGTAAGTACGCTGCTGCCCCGTGTGTTCGATCTCACCGCACCTGTTATCACAACATCTTCAGGTGAATCCCCCAGCCCCAGCACCTGCATGTAATAACCCAGCTTAACGTCAAGATTGTACTTCCCAGGCCTGAACAGCAGGGCATAGCGGTTTGTGGTGAATTCGCTTCTTCGTCCTGCCTGCCTTGCAAATATTGTATCAAGCAGTACCTGTATCTCCTGCATGTTCATTCCCGGGTCAAATACAAATACATTTTCACCAAGCAGCGGATGATTGAATTTTGACGGCAGGGCTGACTGACAGGACAATGATCCAATTCCGGTTAAAAGAATAACCGTAACAATAATAAGAATATTTCTCATTGCTAAATAGTTAAGATTTCTAGTAAGGGCCCCTGTTATCAAGAAGGTATGAATAGAACAGCAGGTGTGACAGCTTCTGCATTATCGGGGAGCAGTCGCCCAGTTCAACTTTCTGTTTCGAAGCCATCTCCTGCCATGATGGGGGCAGGCACCAGATCCTGGTAACCATTCCGTCTTCCGGTCCCGGTGTGCAATATTTTGTATCACAGCCTGCGGTGCTTATCCTGATAAAGCACATCGGGCAGGGCTCTGCTGAGCTGAAAACCGTAAGACCCGGCTTATAGACATATCCGGTCATGTATTTATGAGACTTCGGATGGTTCTCAAACTTTGTCAGCAGGGTCATTTCCGCGTGAAGGTCGGACCTGTTTCTCTGCATTTGTGAATTGTGGGCTGCATAGATGATTTTCCCCTCCTTGTCGACTAGCACTGAACCGATGCCATATCCTCCCTGCATTACGCTCTTGAGGGCCTGTATGTTTGCAGCCTTTGCGTAAACATCGTCTGAATATTCAGGTTCCGGAGTAAAAGCTGTGAGCCAGGTGTCGAGTTTCTTCAGGATCACTTTTATAGGATCGTCTGCTTTTATACCGCATGGCAGGTCAACAAGCTTGACCATAAGCTCCTCGCGCGTATGGGTAATGAAATATGAGGTATCAATCTGTGTGGAAGTACCGGCTTGCTGGGCGAAATTACTGGATATCAGTAGTATGAGGCAGGTAAAGATCAGCGCTTTTTTCATTCCCGTAGATATTATGCTTACCGGAAATTCCCGGAACAATTCATTAAAGTTAATAATATTCCAAACAAAAAGCAACCAGATAAATAAAATCGTATTATAAACCTGTGGCGAAGTGAATAAGATCGATCAGGCTGCTCCAATTCTGTATTTTACATTTTGAATCTTGAATCTTGAATCTTGAATCTTGAATCTTGAATTACTTCTGGTAAACCCTCACCCAATCCACAAACACAGTATCAGGGAAAATGGTTGTTTCATCGGGATTCCCGGGCCAGTCGCCGCCTATGGCGAGGTTCAGTATCAGATAGCATGGCTTGTGAAATTCCAAGGTGCTGTTAACTGAATCCTTAATGACTACCTGGTGATACTGTTTACCATTAAGGAACCATTTTATTGAATCGGCATCCCACTCTACCGCATAATCATGATAATCAGTCACATTACACGGGGTCTTCCCGCCATTCATCACATGCTCCCCGTAAAGCCAGTGCAGGGTACCATACAGGATATCCTCATTGTTGATATGCTCCATGATATCTATCTCCCCGCATGCCGGCCATCCGATCTGCTCAATATTGTTGCCGAGCATCCAGAAGGCTGGCCAGATGCCCTGGCCTTCTGGCAGCTTCATCCTCGCTTCAAACCTGCCATAGGTCCAGCTTTGTTTCCCTAGAGTATTGATTCGAGCTGATGTATATCCTGCCCAGTCCCATGGCTCTTTTCGTCCGATGATCATCAGGTTCCCGTTTCCCACTACAGAGTTCTCAATCCTCCTGGGAGTATAGTACTGAAGCTCATTGTTGGCTATATAACCCTCCTCGTGCCTCCAGTTATTTGTATCGGGAAGCCCAGTATAATTGAATTCATCCGACCATACAAGCTTCCATGGCTTTTCCTTTTCCGCTGAACAGGCTGTGATCAGCAGGAATAGTAATCCGATCGCTCTTGCTTTCATAATTAGGTTTTTATATTGTTATCCTGACTTGGGTCCGATGAAGATAATGTAAAATTAACTATTCCATTTATAAATTAAAATCACCATCTTTAAATAATTTCGGATTGCGGATTGCGGATTAAAAGAATGGATGCAGATGTAACAATTATTGGTGCAGGAGTTATCGGGCTGGCTGTTGCGGAAAAAATTTCCGGGAGTTTCAGCAACATATTCCTTGTTGAAAAATACAGGACCTTCGGACAGGAGACGAGCAGCAGGAACAGCGAAGTTATCCATGCAGGGATATATTATCCTCAGGGCAGCCTGAAGGCAAAGCTCTGCGTTGAAGGTAAAAACCTTCTTTATGATTACTGCCGGAAGTTTGACATACCTTTTAATAACTGCGGAAAGCTTATCGTTGCCACAAATGACCAGGAAGTGTCTGTGATTGAAGGCATTAAAACAAATGCTGCAAAAAACGGCGTGGAGCTTGATGTTCTGGACAAAGACCAGGTATATGCGCTGGAACCTGACATCTTTGCGATTAAAGCCCTCTTCTCGCCCACAACCGGTGTTGTTGACAGCCATTCACTCATGAAACGATTTGAAACGAACACATTAAATAACGGAGCACAGATCGTCTATGGTAGCGAGGTGACAGGCATTAAAAAAATTGAGTCCGGGTATGAGATAAGGCTGCTGGATGCTGACGGAGATAAATTCAGCTTCACCTCAGCCGTTGTCATAAATTCAGCGGGACTGACATCTGACAGGGTTTCGGAAATGGCTGGCATAGTTGATGAAATACTGAAGATACATTTTTGTAAAGGAGAATACTTCAGGATCAGGCCTCCGAAGAATAAGCTGTTAAAAAGGCTTGTCTATCCTGTCCCTCATCAAAATATGGAAGGAATCGGGATCCACGTCACAATCGACATGGGAGGCGGGGTCAAACTCGGTCCCGATGTGACTTATCTCGATTCAAACATATACGACTACAGGGTTGACACATCTAAGCAGGAGGCTTTCTGGAGGTCGGCAATGAGGTTCCTGCCCTTTCTTGAATTCGAAGACCTTGTGCCTGAGATGGCAGGCATACGACCGAAAACTCAGAGGCCGGGGGATCCGATCAGGGACTTCTATATAAGGGAAGAGAGTGAGCGTGGTTTCAGGGGATTTGTCAACCTGGTGGGAATGGAGTCGCCGGGGCTTACCTCCTGCCTTGCGATCGCAAATTATGTTCATCAACTTGTTATCAATTCAAAATAAATCTGATAATTTTATGTTTTTTATAGCAAATCATCTTCAATGACCATGAGATCAAAGACCGTGTACAGCCGCTTAATTGCACTGATAGTTCTTGCTTCATTGCCGCTCATGCTGGCAGCCCAGAATTACCAGCCCGATTCAGGCTATGTCCCGGAAGTCGGGCAGGCCGGCAAGGATGTCGTCTGGGTGCCCACTCCACAGCAGCTTGTTGATACAATGCTTTCAATTGCAGGCGTTACTCCTGAAGATTTCGTGGTGGATCTTGGATCGGGAGACGGGCGAACGGTTATAACAGCAGCCAAGAGAGGCGCATATGCTGTCGGGGTTGAATTTAATCCGGATATGGTCGAACTATCCATAAAGAATGCTGAGATTGAAGGAGTCAGCGACAGGACAAAATTCATCACAGGCGATCTTTTTGAATATGACCTTTCCAGAGCAACTGTTATCACGATGTTCCTTCTGCCGGAGATAAACCTTAAGCTGAGGCCGAAACTCCTTGAGCTGAAGCCCGGAACACGGGTTGTATCGAACACCTTTACCATGGCCGAGTGGGAACCTGATTATGAGGTGATCACGGAAGAAAACTGGAACAGCTGGAACACGGCGCTGATGTGGATCATTCCGGCCAGTGTGGAAGGTGACTGGAAACTTGGAGAGGACATTCTTACCATAAACCAGGAATTCCAGATGGTTTACGGCAAGATTACCAGCGGCGTAAAGAGTATTAACCTAAAGGACGGAAGGCTTCGCGGCAATGAGATCACATTCAGGGTGAATGACAGGCTTTATACCGGCAAGGTATCCGGTGCTAAGATGGAGGGAACAGTAAAAGACAGTGCAGGGGAAAAGAAGTGGACTGCAACACACTGATCACCAGATTCCTCCGTCATTATATCTTGCTCCTTAACAGTTTCTGAAGGTCGGCCATTTCGTCCCTGAACCTTGCTGCTTCAACGAAATTCAGCTCTGCAGCTGCCTTTTCCATGCTCTTCCTTGTTTTTTCTATCGTCTTTTCAAGAGCCTCCCTGTTCATGTATTTAACAACAGGGTCTGCAGCAATATCAGGTCTCTCAGGCTCGACATAAGCCTTCACCGGGATGCCTTTGCCGGTGAGTCCGGTAAGTATCGTGCCGGTTTTTCTGTATATCTGCGTCGGAGTGATCCCCATCTTCTGATTGTACTTCAGCTGCTTTTCCCTCCTCCGGTTCGTCTCATTGATAGTCAGCTGCATGCTTCCGGTAATGTGATCGGCATACATTATGACCTTTCCGTTAAGGTTGCGGGCCGCCCTGCCTGCAGTCTGGGTCAGTGACCGTGATGACCTCAGAAACCCTTCCTTGTCGGCGTCAAGAATGGCCACCAGCGATACTTCCGGGAGGTCGAGGCCTTCCCTCAGGAGGTTTACCCCGACAAGCACATCAAAGGCACCGGCTCTCAGTCCTTCCAGTATTTCGACACGTTCAATGGTATCGACGTCCGAATGGATGTAACGGCACCTGATATCGAACTTTAAAAGATAAGCAGTCAGTTCCTCGGCCATCCTCTTAGTGATGGTGGTGACAAGTGTGCGCTCACCCGATTTTGCCCTGGTTCTTATCTCATCCATCAAATCGGCTATCTGGTTCATGCTCGGCCTGATCTCAATAGGCGGATCCAGAAGCCCGGTAGGCCTTATCACCTGGTCAACAAAGACACCCTCGCTCTTTTCAAGCTCATAATCGGCAGGTGTAGCGCTTACAAAAATTATCTGTCCTGTCAGCGATTCAAACTCCTCGATGCGCATCGGCCTGTTATCAAGTGCTGCCGGAAGGCGGAAGCCGTACTCCACAAGGGTCTGCTTGCGTGAATGATCGCCCCCGTGCATTCCCCTGATCTGCGGTATGCTCACATGGCTCTCGTCAATTACTGTTATAAAATCTTCAGGGAAATAATCGAGCAGGCAGAAAGGCCTTGTACCCGGTTTTCGTCCGTCAAAATATCTGGAATAATTCTCTATCCCGCTGCAGTAGCCTAGTTCCTTTATCATCTCAAGGTCGTACGAAACCCGCTGCTCAAGTCTTTTAGCTTCCTCCTTCTTCCCGATGTCATTGAAATGAGTGATCTGAAGGAGAAGGTCGTCCTGTATCTGGCCTATGGCCTGGTTTATCCTTTCGCGGGTGGTCACAAAGATGTTCGCCGGATAGACAATATAGTCATCCAACACCTCAAGCCTGCTGCCGCTGAGAGGGTCAAAAGTATTTATCTCTTCGACTTCGTCACCGAAGAATACCACCCTCACGCCAATGTCGGCATAAGCAGGGTATATATCGACTGTATCGCCCCTTACCCTGAACGTGCCGTGCCTGAACTCCAGCTCATTGCGTGAATAGAGGCTGTCGACCAGCTTCCTGAGAAAATGGTTCCGGCCGATCTTCTGTCCTTTCTTTACCTGGACCGTGTTCGAATGATAGTCATCCGGATTACCGATGCCGTACAGACATGATACTGAGGATACAACAATAACATCCCTCCTGCCTGAAAGCAGCGCTGAGGTGGCACTAAGGCGGAGTTTCTCAATCTCCTCATTTATTGAGAGGTCTTTTTCTATGTAGATATCCGAAACCGGGAGGTACGCTTCAGGCTGGTAGTAATCGTAGTATGAAACGAAGTATTCCACCCTGTTTTCGGGGAAGAACTGGCGGAACTCGCCATAGAGCTGGGCGGCAAGTGTTTTGTTATGGCTTAAGACAAGGACAGGATGCCGGACCTTTTCGATGACATTTGCTATGGTGAATGTCTTTCCTGATCCGGTTACGCCGAGAAGAGTCTGGTAAGGGACGCCCTTATTCAGACCTTCGATAAGCTGCTTAATTGCTTCCGGCTGATCGCCGGTAGGCACGAAATCCGATACAAGTTTAAAGTCCATCCGGATTGTTTGCTCAAATATCACAAATTCATTTGAATTTTCCCCCGGCCTGCACTGACCTTTTGCAGGCATAAAAAAATGATCCTCTCCCCGGGGCTCATTTTTACATTTCAAATTGACAGATACGACAAAACTTTTCCCGGAAAATAACTGAACCGGAACATTTTATATTTTTACATGTATTAATTCCTGCTGAAGTGAATCATGAATATATTCAGAAATAAAGGTATCAAAATAATAGTTTTATTACTGCTGACTTGCTTAAATCATGCAATCGCACAGGACTATACAGTCAGAACCTTCACAACTGACAACGGACTGGCAAATAATGACGTGAATACTATGGCATTGGACAGTACTGGCTATTTGTGGATTGGGACAAGCGACGGGCTGAGCAGGTTTGACGGTTATGATTTTAAGAATTATTTCCATATACCGGGAGACACTACTTCCCTGCCATACTTTTCTGTTCTAAAACTTGTTACTGACAGAAATAACCGCCTTTGGATGCTCACAGGCAATTCCAGAATATTTAAATATGACCGTAAAACTGACTCCTTTAAGTGTTTTGTTGATCCTGATATTATAAATCCTGCTGATATAATTGACATTGATGCAGACGAAAACGGTGACTTATGGATAATATGCAGGGAGATGATCATTAAAACAGATCCGGTTACAGGTAGAAAGGAGGCATTCAGGGTGGTCGATAGAATGAACCAGCCTTTTATACTGCCTAATTATCGTTACGATCTGGCTAAAACACGGGATGATAACCTTTACCTGGCAGGTAGAATGAACTATGAAATAGCCCTGAGGGAAAGCTCAAACGGAAAACGATATATGGAAGTTGTTAATAGTTACAGTGTCGAAAGCAGCTTTCTTTCCGCCCCGATTGATTTCAATATCAGTTTCAGTTTTAAATTTTATATGTCCGCATCGGGCAACAAATGGCTGATTTCCAATATTGGCTTATTTTTTCTTGATACAGTCAGAAATAAATTCATGGAATACAGAGGTGAAATAAGTCAAGGCGAATTCACAGACAAGAGTACGTTTAAATGGTCATGGCGCGGAGAAGGATTATACTCATATAATTCGCAAACTGGAGCTACCAGAATAATCGGCCCTGATATCTGTCCGATGACTAAACATATTATGGCTCAGGGAGATGATGTGATCTGGATTTCGGTAATGTCAAAATCAGGTGATCCTGAAGGTGTTAAACAGATAGTGTTTAAAGATTCATTTTTCAGGCATTACAGGACAGAGAGAGCGCGTGAACCTGGTGCAGTCTTTGCAATTACCAAGGATGAGGATAATAATCTCTGGGCAAGTGTAAGAGGGGAAAACCATATAGTAGAATTCGCTTCCGATGGAAGTCGAACAGGTACCGGATACCTGAGCGATGAGCTGTTAAGAGAAACAGGACATATCAGGTCATTACTGAGAACTGATAATGGAATATGGATAGGATATTTTCAGAACCTGCTTCTTTTTTACGATTTTGAAAGCAATCAGTTTATTCAGCATAAGCCATCCGAATTCTTATTCAGAACGATTACAGAAGAAAAGAATGGCAACCTGCTCATCGGAACCCAAAACCTAAGCAGATATTTCCCCACGACAGGAGAATCTGCAATACTCTGGAAGTCAGATAGAAGATCTGTTATTCTCAGTATATTTTGCAGTGATGACAGTTTAATTTGGGCAGGAACCTCATTAGGGCAATTGGTAAAATATAACGATAAAACCAAAGAGTCAGAACTCTTTTTAATTTCAGGGGAGGGGTATCACATCGTCGATATATGCCCCGGAGACAGCAGCATTATGTGGCTTGCAACTCTTGGAGGAGGTTTATCCATGTTTGACGTTAAAACAGGCAAAACAAAATTTTATACAACATCTTCAGGATTATCTAATAACATGACCTATTGTTTACTAAAAGACAGAAAAGGGGATATCTGGATATCCACCAATGAGGGTATATCCAGGCTGAATACAAAGACTTTCAGATTCAGAACCTACGGATTAAATGACGGTCTGGTAATAAAAGAGTTCAATTCCGGGGCTTCATATATTGATCCTGCAGGTGAGTTTTTTCTTGGAGGCATGGGAGGGATAGTAAGTTTTAACCCTGACAGTTTGGTGGAATATGAAACTATAAAAGAGAATATTAAGATTCTTGTAAATGATTTCATTGTCTCGGGAAACAGGATCGCACTAAATGAATCTTCGAACACATGTGACACAATAATCCTGTTAAAAGGACAAAGCAATTTTCAGGTCAAAGTGGGTACCACTGATTTTGTCAATGCAGAAAATATCCAATACAGGTACAAGCTGGACCGGATTGACAGAACATGGACTGAAACAACTCCGCGAAATCGCAATATAAACTATTCAAATTTAAATCCCGGATGGTATACACTTCATATTCAGGCGAGTAACCGCCGGGGAGAATGGGTTACTGAGAAAAGAATAGTTATCCGTATTATTCCAACCTTCGTCCAGACAATGTTTTTCAAAATAACAATTCTTCTTCTAATCTCGGGATTTGCCATCACTCTTATACTTCTGTATATCAATCAGGTAAAACAAAGAGAAAAGAAGAAGAGAGACCGGTTAAAGCTGGATGCTCTCAGGGGACAGATGAATCCGCATTTTATTTTCAACTCCCTGAATTCAATAAATTACTTCATTGCAAAAAATGATAAACTGGAGGCTAACAGATATATAGCTGACTTTTCGCGGCTTATCAGGACACATCTTTCAAATCTGGAAAAGGATTGGGTCCCATTTGAGGAGGAATTAGAGTCAATCAGATATTACCTTGAAATTGAACATATTCGGTTTGGTGACAAATTCGATTACTGTATAGAATCCCGGGATATTGAAAATCAATCAGCCCTTATGGTTTTCCCGGGTTTGATACAGCCTTTCATAGAAAATGCAATCTGGCACGGCATGAGAGTTCTGGAAACAAGGAAGGGAATTCTCAAAATTAAATTTGAAAAAACCGAGAACCAGGGGATAAAATGTACAATTGAGGACGATGGTATCGGGAGGACAGGTTCTGAAAAAATGATGCAAAGTCCCAGGCAGCATAAACCCATGGGAATTGCAATTGTAATCGAAAGACTTAAGATAATTAACAGCCTGAATAAAACCTGTTACAGACTGATGATAAATGATAAATATGCCGACAGGACAGAAACAGGGACAATAGTGCAGATTGATATACCAACCATATGTGAATTAACAGGCTAAGATCAATCCGATTGTACTTTTTTAATATTTTGACAAGAATTGTGGTTAACAAATTATTATCTTGCTTAGTTAATTAGACATCAGATTTCTGTTTTGCATGGTATGCAGACGATTATTTTATTATCCCGGTATATATTAAGGCCGGCTAAACCTTAGGCTATGATATGCTGAGAGCTCTGATTATAGACGATGAAAAACCTGCAAGGGAAATAATAATCAATTATCTGTCCGAATATTGTGAAGGTGTAGAGGTTGTCGGATCCGCTGGTACAATAAAGTCTGCTTACAGGGCCATTTTGAAATATAATCCTGACCTGGTTTTTCTGGATATTGAACTGGCAGATGGTAAGGGATTTGAATTATTACAGTTATTTGAAAAAATAAATTTCAGGATCATTTTCACCACAGCATTCTCGGAATACGCGGTAAAAGCTTTCAGAGTTAATGCAATAGATTATCTTTTAAAACCTATCAAAATAGACGAATTAATAGCTGCGGTGGAAAAAGCTGTTGTCCCGTTCAGTGGTACTTACAATGAAAATGTTTTACGTTTTCTATCCTCTTCACCGGAGAATGTTTCTGCACAACCAATTATGGTAATCCATAGTATGAAAGGATCCGATATTCTCAGGATCCGGGAGATTATTATGTGCAAAGCAGATGGATATTGTACAGAATTTCATCTTACCGGAAAAAGGAAAGTTGTCAGTTCAAGAAACCTGAAGTACCACTCTGAGGAACTGGAAAAACATGGTTTTGTCAGAGTTCACAACTCTTATACAGTCAATCTGACCTTCGTTAACAGATTTACAAGCCAGGGGGAAATAGAACTGGCTGAAGAACATACCGCATTCCTGGGGGATTCTTACAAGAAGCACTTTCTGTCATTACTTCAGAAAAAATAATCCTTGCCTGCGATTTAACCAGAAGAACAGGTGATTGGCCTCTCATATCCATTCCGTGGATAACTATGGTTTATTGACTCATTCTGCCTGTTTGTTGGAAGATAAGTAAGTTTAATAGGATTCTTCCATTTACAAATCATTATTTTACTAAACTAGAATCATTAATCTAAGATTTAGTTGGTTTATAGTTTAACCATTTCAATTATGAAAAAAAATCTGACAATATTGACCTTTCTCTTTTTAATGATGGGATTATCAGCCCAGGCTCCTTCAGGATTCACGTACCAGGCAGTTTTACGTGGCAGTAATGGGAATATCCTTGAAAACAAAACAGTAAATATTATTTTCAGCATCTTTCAGGGCACTCCCTCAGGTACTAAAGTATATTCCGAATCTCATACGGTAAAGACAGATGGGTTGGGGATTGTTAATCTTGCTATAGGTAAAGGCACAATTGTTACTGGCTCATTTTCTGGTATTAACTGGAGTACCGGAAGCTATTTTATCTCCATTTCAGTTGATGGAACAGAGCTTGGGACAACACAGTTGCTCAGCGTACCATTTGCTCTGTGGGCTGAAAAGGCAGGAAACGGATTCTCAGGTAATTACAATGATCTTACAAACAAGCCGGATCTTGCAAATGTTGCAACAAGCGGAAACTACAC
Source organism: Bacteroidales bacterium (assembly GCA_041303415.1). Lineage (GTDB taxonomy): Bacteria > Bacteroidota > Bacteroidia > Bacteroidales > VadinHA17 > LD21. The sequence continues at coordinate 70,654 of JBFYPG010000100.1, read as the reverse complement.
TGATTTAAGCAGTAAGCCAACTCTGGCGCCGGTTGCGACAAGCGGAAACTATACTGATTTAAACAGTAAGCCAACTCTGGCGCCGGTTGCAACAAGCGGAAACTATACAGATTTAAACAGTAAACCAAGTCTGGCACCAGTAGCAACAACCGGCAATTATGATGATTTATTAAGCAAGCCCGAGCTTTCGGCTATTGCTACAAGCGGAATATATGAAGATCTCCTCAACAAACCCCAATTGTTTGACGGGACATGGCAGAATCTGAGCAATAAACCGACCACTGTAGCGGGATTCGGTATATCTGATGCCGCAACAAAAGCCTATGTTGACTCAATTAAATTGGAACTAAAACTGGAGATGTTTGCTGAATTGGGAGTGGATGATATGGATGGGAATTCATACACAACTGTTAAAATTGGTAATCAGATCTGGATGGCTGAAAATCTCAAGACAACAAAGTATAACGATAATACTCCAATCCCTAATGTAACAGGCGATGCGGAATGGGCAGCATTAACAACTCCCGGATATTGCTGGCAGGAAAATAATATTACCAATAAGGATGTTTATGGTGCAATTTATAACTGGCATTCAGTAAACACCGGGAAATTATGCCCGTCAGGCTGGCATATTCCATCCAATTCAGAATGGGCAGTACTTGTTAATTTCCTTGGTGGTTCTGCATCTGCCGGAGGCAAGATGAAAGAGGCAGGTTATATTCACTGGTCAGATCCGAATACCGGTGCAACAAATGAAAGTAATTTTACTGCATTGCCTGGTGCAAGCCGTGGTTATCCCAGCGGCGGATTTTCGCAAACTATTGGTTTGTATGGAATATGGTGGACATCAAGCGTTATTTCCTCAAATACCGCTCAACGGTGGTATCTTTCAAATACCAGTGCTTCAATTGTAAACGACTGGAGCTATAAAGCCGACGGGTTGTCAGTAAGATGCATAAAAGATGATAAATTATCCTTACCTGTCATTGTAACCACTTCAGCAACAGATGTATTACAAACTACTGCAGTAAGTGGCGGAAGCATAACTGCAGATGGTGGTTCAGCTGTAATATCACGCGGTATCTGCTGGAGTACGACTATTAGCCCTACAATTTCCAACAATAAAACAAGTGATGGTACCGGCACAGGAACATTCATAAGCAAATTGTACGGACTTACACCGGGTACAACATATTATATCAGGGCTTTTGCAACCAACGGAAACGGAACTTCATACGGCAATGAGATAAGTCTTACACCAGATCCTTCCACAGTAAGTGATGGTGATGGGAACCTCTATACTACTGTTACAATAGGCACACAGGTTTGGATGAAGGAAAATGTGAGAACCACAAGGTACAATGACGGCACCTCAATTCCCAATGTAACAGACGACACGGAATGGAATTCTCTTTCAACACCTGCATACTGTTGGTATAATAATGATATAACTAGTGGTGCGTTATATGGAGGTTTGTATAACTGGTTTGCACTAAACACCAATAAATTATGTCCGGTTGGATGGCATGTTGGCACCGACTCGGAATGGCATACCCTTATTTTACAATATGACGCCGGGGCAACGTTACCAATAAACGGTTGGGAAAGCTCATCAGCAGGTGCCAAGTTAAAGGAGGCTGGAACAGTACACTGGGTCAGTCCGAACCTTGCCGATAACAGCAGCGGGATGACTATTTTGCCATCAGGGGTTCGTCATATCGATATGTTATTCAATATGATTTATTATGGCACCAGAATCTGGGCAGCTACCGAAAGTAATTCAACTAATGCATATAATCGCGGCTTCTGGCACGATAATACAGTCATTAGCAGAAATGTAAATCCAAAAACAAATGGTTTCAGTGTCAGGTGCATCAAGAACTGATGTGGTGAAAATTTTCCCCCGGTCTGCACTAACCTATTGCAGGCATAAAAAAAATGAGCCTCTCCCCGGGGCTCATTTCTGTCTTCGCTCTGTGCGACCTTCTGTTTCTTTTTCAAAATAAACAATCAAGGGTTAACGAATTGGAAACGATATCAAAGAAATGCTTATTCCTTTCAACATCATAAGTGGTTATTAAAGTAATGAATACATTTTTCCTTGTTTTTGTCACACTTCTCAATACCTTGAGCTTCTGCTTTATTTTCTTTGCGTAATCAGAATCAATAGTGAATTCAGATTCCGAGAACTTCATCTCGCACAAGTTCATGGTTGCATCTTTACGGTCAATTAAAAGATCAATCTGTGCAGATTTACCCGGTCTTTTTTCCTGATCGAAATGATACCAGGGACCATAAAAAGTTTCAACTCCACCTATTCCAAGCGAGTTCTTTATCTGCTGCACATGCTTCTGGCAGATACCTTCAAAAACATATCCGGCCCATACTTTCTTCCGTGGGTCATTCTGTCTTGACAACCAATAACCCTCTCCCGGATCTCTTTTCCCTAAAGGTTTTATCCAGTCAAAGTAAAAAATCGTGAACTCGTCGCTTATCCGGTAGATAGCATCATTCGATTTCTTCCCGAACTGGACAGCTGATGTGATAAAACCTGATTCTTCAAGTTCTTCCAAAATTTTGCTTGCAGTACCTCCGCTGGGGATTTTTGCCAATGAAAGAATCTGGTTCCTGTTCATCCCTGATCGTTTGCTCTTCAAAATTTCTACTATTCTGATATGATGATCACTAATGTCAAAAAGCGATGTAAAAAGTTTGTCAAATTCATTCCTTAATAACCCCTCCTTTGAAAAGCATAATTTATCTATTATCTGTGCCGAGGAAAAACCCGGCTCAGCCTGCATCAGGTAAAAAGGCACCCCGCCAATGGCCATGAAAAGTGAAATGATCTGAAACCTGGAAAGATGAATTCCTCTTGAAACTAAAAAATCTTCAGTTTCTGCAAGCGAAAATGGTAATAATCTTATCTGACGTGTAAGACGGTTATGAAGTCCTCCTTTTGAATTCACAATCTTCTGAATCATCCATGAGGCCGCTGACCCGCATATAATAAGAATAAGGTCACTATGTTTCGAACCAAAACTGTTCCAGAAATACTCCAGTGCCCCCAAAAAATTTGATTTTGGCGTGTTCAACCAGGGAATCTCATCAAAAAATATAATACGCTTACCTCTTTTTTGATTCCTGCGCAACAATTCAATGAATTGCTGCAAGATAGAAAATGCCTCATACCATGATCCGGGGATTTGAGGTAATATATCAATCCCTGAGGCGTCTTTAAGTGCATATGAAAAATTTTTAAGCTGGACCTCCAATGAAGCATTATGGACTCCCACAATTTCAAAACAGATAGCATCTCCGAAGAATTCCCTTATGAGAAATGTCTTTCCGATTCTCCGCCGGCCATAAATAGCGATAAACTCAGGAACTGTTGAACAAAAAGCTTTTTCCAGTATTCCTTTTTCTATTAATCTTCCGGAGATTTTCGCTTTTGTCATAGAGATGATTTTGGCTTTTTAATCAATTGTACTCTCAGCCAGATATATAAAATATTTCACGTTTTGGCTGATTATATGTTTTATTCTAAGCCAAATATACAATAAATTTGTTAATTTGGCTGTGTACAAACCATATTATATTGCATGATTCTACAAGAACCCGACATCTTTCAGGATTATTTTCCCCCGGCCCGCACTGACCTTTTGCAGGCATAAAAAAAATGAGCCTCTCCCCGGGGCTCATTTTTACATTAATAGTATCAGGTTGTTAACCCAAATATCCTTTAAGCAGCCTGCTTCTTGAGGTATGGCGCAGCCGTCTGATTGCTTTTTCCTTTATCTGGCGGACCCTTTCACGGGTAAGTCCGAATTTCTCTCCGATCTCCTCCAGAGTCATCTCCTGGCATCCGATGCCGAAGAAGTATCTTATTATATCTCTTTCCCTTTCGGTAAGTGTTGCAAGAGCCCTGTATATCTCCCTTGAAAGTGATTCATCCATAAGGAGCTTGTCGGCAACCGGTGAATCATTGTTTGTAAGTACATCCAGAAGGCTGTTGTCTTCGCCTTCAATGAAGGGAGCGTCAACCGAGACGTGCCTGCCTGACACCTTGAGTGTATCGGTCACTTTTTCCTTGGGCAGTTCCAGCACGTCGGCGAGCTCCTCAGGCGAGGGAGTGCGTTCGTTCTCCTGTTCAAACTTTGAGAATGCCTTGTTTATTTTATTTAGTGATCCAACCTGGTTAAGAGGCAGGCGTACGATCCTTGACTGCTCAGCCAGAGCCTGAAGGATTGACTGCCTTATCCACCAGACGGCATATGAGATGAATTTGAAACCGCGCGTCTCATCAAACTTTTCAGCGGCTTTGATAAGCCCGAGGTTCCCTTCATTGATCAGATCCGGAAGACTGAGTCCCTGGTTTTGATACTGTTTTGCAACAGATACTACGAAACGAAGGTTTGCTTTTGTGAGTTTTTCGAGAGCAGTTCTGTCTCCCTTTTTAATTCGCTGAGCCAGTTCAACCTCTTCCTCTACCGATATCAACTCTTCTTTACCAATTTCCTGCAAATACTTGTCGAGTGAAGCACTCTCCCTGTTTGTTATGGATTTGGTTATCTTTAGTTGTCTCATTGGCCTTTTAAAAATTGTCGCAAAGATACTACTTATTAATGGAATAACAAAGAAAGAGGAACATTGTTATAAACAGAAGGCTTAATTTTACGAACTTGCTGTATATCAAAGATTTACGAAAATAAGGCTATCAATAATCGAACTGGTAGTTGAACATTCTTCCGTCGGGAGCAATGCCCTGGATCGATTTCAGCGATTTTTCGTTGTTATTTGTTGCGCTGCGGATATCTTCGGTATTATTGATCTTTTTATCGTTCACCCTGAGAATTATGGTTCCTCTTCTGAGTCCAAGATCCCTGAACAAACCCTCATTCACTTCGATAACTTTAACTCCGTGATCTGTGTTGTAAGTTCTTTTATCTGTCTGGCTCAGCAGTTCAATTCTGGCACCAAAGATCAAACCTGTACCCATTCCGACGGGAACAACATTTGTATTTCCTGCAACATTCTTAAGTGTTACAGGAACCGTTGTTTCCCTGCCGTTCCTGACATAGGTAACGCTTACCCTGTCGCCCGGACGATGTTTCCCGATCTGTTCCTGAAGCTCTGATACGGAATTGATATTTACTCCATCAAGTTTAATGATCACATCATTTGCCTTGATATTTGCATCTGCAGCCGATCCGCCGTCAACGACATTTGTAATGAGCGCGCCCCTGATCTCTTTCAGGCTGTATTTCTCGGCATCTTCGGAGGTGACATCGGCTATGTTGACACCAATTATAGCTCTCTGCACCTCGCCGAACTCGCGCAGGTCATCAATAACCTTCTTCACAATGCTTACCGGTATGGCGAATGAATTGCCGGCGTATGCGCCGCTGGGTGAATATATTGCCGATGTGATACCGACAAGCAGTCCCCTGGTGTTGACAAGGGCTCCCCCGCTGTTGCCCACATTAAGGGCGGCATCGGTCTGAATAAATGATTCAATGCGGTAATCGCTGTTGAGAAGGCCAAGGCTTCTGCCCTTTGCACTGACAATCCCTGCCGTAACCGTTGATGTGAGGTTGAAAGGATTGCCGACAGCAAGTACCCACTCACCTACTTTCAGGTTTTCGGAGTCGCCATATTTAAGAAATGAAAGATCTGTTGCCTTAACCTTAAGCAGGGCAATGTCGGTACTCGGATCACGGCCGATAAGCTCGGCATTGAAAACCCTGTTGTCATTAAGCTTTACCTCAATGTTCCCGGCATCCTCAATAACATGGTTATTGGTAATTATATAACCATCAGCCGAGATTATTACGCCTGAACCAAATCCGGCCACTTCCCGCTGCCTGCTGCCGTACTGTTCGCCATAGAACCATTCAAGTATGGGGTTTTGAGGCTGTGAGACCATCGTTTTAGTACGAACATGCACAACGGCATGAACGGTCTGCTCAGCCGCATATGTAAAATCGACCTGCCCTTCCTGCATCTGGAAGGCAGTCAGTATTGCTTGAGCATCAGGCGCTTCAATAAGTGAACTGTCTTTTACATTTACTGATTCCTGTTTTTTATCCATGGCAGTATAGGCGAACAATGCTATTGCAGCTCCGATGAGCGCCATAAATACTGCCCCTGCCAAATATTTACCTTTCATATTAATATATTTTTAAATTCTTCCGTTTTTCCCTTCACCGGTCAGCAATTATTATGCCTTGGTAAAAGATTCATATATTTACAACCGTTTCCGGACAATTTTGTTTTGCAAAGATCATGCATTTTTTCAATGATCTTCAATATTTTAGACGTATTTAACAACACTTTAACACGGATGATAATAACGTTTAACAAATACCAGGGCGCAGGTAATGATTTCATTATCATAGACAATCGCAAGGGTCTAATTAATCCCTCCGGTCAAGCTCTCATTAACAGATTATGCGACCGCCGATTTGGCATAGGGGCTGACGGACTCATCCTGATTTCAGATCACCCGGGCGCGGATTTCGAGATGAAATACTTCAATTCCGACGGGAAGATCGGATCGATGTGCGGCAACGGAGGAAGATGCACCGCTCATTTCACACTCAAACATGAAATTGCAGGTAAAAAGCAGCGGTTCATGGCATTTGACGGCATTCATGAAGCCGAGGTAAGTGATGATATTGTTCGTCTGCAGATGGCTGACATAAATGAATTTAAAATCATTGAAGGAAACTACTTTATAAATACCGGATCGCCTCATTATGTAGTGTTTACGAACGGAATTGATGATATGGACGTAAATGCTGAAGGCAGGAAACTGAGATGGTCTCCGCTCTTTCAACCGGGAGGCACAAACGTGAATTTTGTGGAGCTCAGTAAGGAAGGATTGTATCTCCGCACATTTGAACGCGGGGTTGAAGAGGAGACACTTGCATGCGGAACGGGGGTCACAGCATCTGCCATTGCTTCAGTCCTGAAAGGACATTTTGACACTGCACCTGTCAGAGTGAAGGCACGAGGTGGTGACCTGGAAGTTGATTTTAAGGTAAAGGACGGGAAAGTCACCAATGTCTGGCTCACCGGACCGGCAACCTTTGTTTTCGAGGGGGAAATAGATATCTAACCACTGAGTGACACGGAGTTAAATACGAGTTTCACAGCTTAAAAGCAACAAAACCGTGCAACTCCGTTAAACTCAGTGTAACTCAGTGGTTATTAGTAATTGGTTATTGGTTATTAGTTATTAGTTATTAGTTATTAGTTATTAGTTATTAGTTAATTGTGGTTGGTGATACATTAATAATTAATATGATATGAAAAAGCTGGTTTTCTTGTCATTATTTATCTCCGGGTTGTTTCTGGCTTCTTACAGTCAGCCGGGGACGACCGAACTGATGGAAGCTGTAAAAAGGGTAAATGCAGATATTGACAACCTTGGCCACAGGTTTGATGTGCTTGAGAAGAAGATCGATGATGTTCAGTGGTACAACAAGGTTGGCGATATCGCATATATTGATAAGGTATACATGACCGGTCCTCCACCGGCAGTTGAGAGAAATCCGACGGGACAGGGAGCAGGGAACCCTTTGAAATACTGGTCCTATATCTTTATCCCGAAAGATGCTGATCCCTCAAAGAAATATCCCCTGCTGGTATTTCCTCATGGCGGGGTGCATGCCAATTTTGACACCTACTACACGCACATTATCAGGGAGATGGTATCACAGGGCTATATAGTCACTGCGGCCGAATACCGCGGATCAACAGGTTATGGAGCAGCCATGTATAACAGGATCGACTACGGAGGGCTTGAGGTGCAGGATGTTGATGCCAGCCGCCAGTATATGATAGACAATTATGCGATAGTCGATAAAGATAGGGTTGGAATCATCGGATGGAGCCATGGAGGCTATATTGCACTATTCAATATTTTTGAATACCCTCAGAATTATAAAGTGGCATTCACCGGAGTACCTGTCAGCGACCTGATAGCACGCATGGGATACAAGGATCAGGAATATCGTGATCTCTTTTCAGAACAGGCTGCAATAGGCAAACCGGCCGATCAGAATGTTGCGGAATACCGTAAAAGATCCCCTGCATGGCAGGTGAATAAATATCAGAACACGCCTCTTCTGATTCACACAAACACAAATGATGAAGATGTGAATGTCCTTGAAGTGGAGCATCTGATCAAATCGCTCAAGACTGAAGGGAAGCAGAACTTCACATACGAGATTTTCCAGAATATGCCGGGAGGACACTCATTCGACAGGATGGATTACATGGAAGCCAAGGAGATAAGGATGAAGATATACAACCACCTGAACAAATACCTGACGCCGCCCAAACCTTTCAAGTCGGTCAAAGATCTCCAAAAAGCTGGTTATGGATTTAATTAATTTATCTGAACTCTTAACCACGGTGTTACACGGAGTTTAAAAACGAGTTACACGGTTTAAAATGAATAAAGACAGTGTAACTCCGTGTATGTCTGAGCGAAGCGAAGACCAGTGTAACTCCGTGGTTTAGAAAGGTTTTTCTGAATATGACAAAAGATAAGCTATACGGGAAAACACTGAATGAGCTGATATCTGTTGCGAAGCGGCTCAGGATGCCGGGGTTTGCTGCAAAACAGATCGCCGACTGGCTCTATAAAAAAGAGATATCCTCGATCGAAGAAATGACCAACCTCTCAAAAAAGATGAGGGATGTTCTTTCGGCTGATTATGAACTGGGACTCTCCGCACCGGTAAACATCCTGGAGAGCATCGACGGCACAAAAAAGTATCTCTATAAAGTTCTGAATGACAAATACATAGAAACAGCATACATCCCCGAAGACGACAGGGCCACCATATGTGTCTCCTCCCAGGCGGGATGCAAAATGGGCTGCATCTTCTGCATGACAGGGAAACAGGGCTTCCAGGGAAACCTCTCCTCAAATGAGATACTCAACCAGTTCAGGAGCCTTCCTGAATTCAGCCGCCTTACCAATATGGTCTACATGGGCATGGGAGAGCCTCTTGATAATATTTCCGAAGTGCTTAAGAGCCTTGAGATACTGACAAGTGAATGGGGCTACGGCTGGAGCCCCACCCGTATTACCGTGAGCACAGTGGGAATTGTTCCTTCAATAAAGAAATTCCTTGAGAGCAGCCGCTGCCATCTGGCTGTAAGCCTGCACTCGCCGTTTGATGAGGAGCGGAGGAAACTGATGCCGATCCAGAGAACAAATACGATCAAAGAGGTCCTCGATATCATCAGGGACTTTGACTTCAACAGCCAGAGAAGAGTCTCATTTGAGTATATTCTTTTTAAGTGTATAAATGACACTTCTTCTCATATAAAAGAACTTGCAAGGATTCTTAACGGTATAAAATGCAGGATCAACATCATAAGGTTCCACCATATTCCGGGATCTGAATTTGAGAGTCCGGACACAAAAGAGACTATCCGTTTCAAGGAGGCTCTGAACGCAAAGGGGATACTCACAACTATCAGAAGCTCAAGAGGCGAGGATATCAATGCCGCATGCGGACTGCTTTCAACTCTTGAACAGAATAAAGCTGTCAAATGATGAGAAACATTACTCTTTTGCTGTTTGCACTGATCAGCCAGTCGCTTTTCTCGCAGCAGAGTGCATTTGAGGCTTTTCTTGCAGACTCATCAATGAGATCCGGAAGTGTCTCATTTCACCTGATCGATGCAGAGAGCGGGTTAACCATATATGATCACAATTCCGGCAAAAGCCTGATTCCTGCTTCGGTAATGAAGCTTGTAACAACATCGGCCGCCCTCGAATTACTGGGACCTGATCACACTTTCACAACTGCAACAGGATATAACGGAATACTGAACAACCGGACAGGAGTGCTTAAAGGCAACATTATCATTAAGGGAGGAGGAGATCCTGCCCTGGGTTCAAAAGCATTCAATTCACACTACCCGGATTTCGAACAGGAATGGGTAGAAAAAATCAAAAAGGCTGGCATCCGGAATATAAAGGGTAAGGTCGTTACCGATGACTCATACTTTGATTACCAGCCTGTTCCCGGCAAGTGGCTCTGGGAGGATACAGGCAATTATTATGGTGCAGGAGTTTACGGATTAAGTGTCTACGACAATACTTACGAAATACACTTCAGAACATCATCCGACGGGCTCACTCATGAGGCCACAGGGATCAATCCGGAGGAGTGCAGGACTGAGATAACTGACATGCTGAAAGTATCAGGAACGGAGGATCATGGGTATGTGTATGCGGCTCCCTACAGCACCACAGGGTGGATGGCAGGAACAATTCCTGCAGGAGAGAATGATTTTGTACTCAGGGCTTCAATAACAGATCCTCCTTTGCTGATAGCAAGGATATTGGATAAAAAGTTGAGGAATTCCGGAATAAAAATTACTGATAAGCCTTCCACAGTCAGAATTGAGCAGGGCAGTGCAGATAGTTTTGTTGAAATCAGCAAGATCTCCTCTCCCCCACTCAAAGAGATTCTAAGTGTTCTGAATCATGAAAGTGTAAATTTATATGCTGAACATCTTGTCAAAGAGCTTGGTAAAAGATTTAAAGACAATGACTCAGCTGATTCGGGACTGGTTGTTATTGATGAGTTTATGAAGGATGCCGGAATTAATTCCGAAGGCATCTTCATAGCGGACGGAAGCGGGCTCTCGCCTCTCAATTCAGTCAGCGCAGAGGGATTGACCGGTTTGCTGCTCTTCATGAAGACAAAGAGCAAACATCCTGAGGTATTTATCAGTTCTCTGCCTGAGGCCGGCAGGGAAGGGACTCTTAAAAACTATTTCAAGGATCCTGTATTTAAAAACAGGCTGGCGGCAAAAAGCGGATCCATGACGCGGGTCAGGGCATACGCAGGTTATCTGGAAGCCGTATCAGGTAAAGAGCTGATATTCTGCATTATTGTTAATAATTTCACAGGTCCCTCCAGGAACATTGTGACTCACATTGAGAACATCCTTAAAGAAACTATCCTTAACCAATAGCAAAATAATACTACCTCCTATGTTTAACATAAAATATTATACTCTTTTTTCTCTGATAAAACCCCCTTTCTTATCTCCCCCAGGGGGGAAATGATTTTTCCTTTCCTGCCCCCTTGGGGGAAGGCTAGGAAGGGGGTAATTTCCTCTAAGACGAGCAGCCCTAAATAATTCAACTACAACAAGGTACAGGAATGAACAAATATTATGAAAAGTATTAAAGATGAACAGAAAGGTTGCAGTCAGGGTTTGCAGGGAATATGATTATAATAAGGTATATAATCTTGTTTCAGAGATATACGATTTTTGTGAAGGTCCTGAAGTAAGCGGGAAAAAGGTTCTTGTCAAACCCAACATCCTTGCCGACAGGGAGCCTGAGAAATGTGTAACCACACATCCTGTTGTATTTGAAGCAGTCATCAGGTTTCTTCAGTCAAAAGGTGCAGAGGTACTTGCAGGTGATTCCCCGTCAATACACCTGAGGGGAATGAAACCAGTGAAATCAGGGATTTTCCAGGTTTGCGAAAAGACCGGCATCCCCTGGATCGATTTTACTAAGAATCCGTCAGAGAGGCCTCTTCCAAAGGGAAGGATTAAGATCGCCTCAATAGCTGATGAGGCCGATCTCATAATTTCTCTCCCAAAATTCAAGAATCATGAGCTTGTATATTTTACAGGAGCAATAAAAAACACACTGGGTCTTGTCCCTGGTTTCACCAAAGCGAAGCAGCATGCACTTCACCAGAACAGGAAAAGTTTTGCTCAATTTCTTGTTGATCTTAATGAAGCTGTTCTTCCGCATTTTTTCATTATGGACGGCATCACAGGCATGGAAGGACAGGGGCCGGGTCAGGGAACACCTGTTGATACGGGAGTGCTCATCGGATCCTCAAACCCTCTTGCCCTGGATATTGTTGCAACTACAATTGCAGGTTATGACCCGATGGATATACCGACCAATTCTGATGCGATTGCAAGAGGAAAATGGTTAAGTCATGCAAGTGATATAATATATAACGGACCCGGACTGAAATCACTGATAAAAGAGGACTTTAAAAGGATCCCGGTCACTGCCGGTAAAAATATTTCACTTAAGTTCGTTTCAAACAGGCTCAGGTTCCTCAGGAAGTTAGAGCGAAGGCCGGTATTCATTCACAAAAACTGCACAGGCTGCGGGGAGTGCATAAAGATATGCCCGGTAAATGCCATCACCATGCACAGTGAAAAGAAGAACCGGGTTGTGCTTACCGACAGTAAATGCATCAGGTGTTTCTGCTGTTCAGAAGTCTGTCAGTATCACGCGGTTAATATCCGCAGGAAACTTTTCGGGACCTGAACTAAGCGTCTATCCTGGCGTAACGTGCATGAGTCTCGATGAATTCCCTTCTCGGGGGAACCTCATCGCCCATGAGCATTGAGAAGATATGGTCGGCTTCGGCGGCGCTTTCAATGGTCACCTGGCGGAGAGTCCTCGTCTCCGGGTTCATGGTTGTGGACCAGAGCTGTTCGGCATTCATCTCGCCAAGACCCTTATATCTCTGAAGAGACACAGAAGAGTCCTTGCCCTGTCCCATCTCCTTTATTGCAGCATCACGCTCATCATCGGTCCAGCAATAACGTTCCGTTTTCCCTTTTCTGACAAGGTAAAGCGGCGGTGTTGCAATGAAAAGGTTGCCACCACGGATCAGGTCCTGCATATACCTGAAGAAGAAGGTCATAATAAGGGTAGTGATATGGGATCCATCGACATCGGCATCAGTCATGATTATAATCTTATGGTAGCGTAATCCTCTGATATCAAGAGCCTTGCTATCTTCGTCGGTTCCGATGTTGACACCGAGAGCCGTAAATATATTCTTGATTTCCTCGCTCTCATATATCTTATGATGCATTGCCTTTTCAACGTTCAGTATCTTGCCTCTGAGCGGCAGGATAGCCTGGAAACGCCTGTCGCGGCCCTGTTTCGCAGTACCGCCGGCGGAATCGCCCTCAACGAGGTAAATCTCGCAATTAGCAGGGTCTCTGTCGGCGCAGTCAGCCAGTTTACCGGGTAGTCCAGAGCCGGAAAATTCATTTTTGCGCTGAACCAGCTCCCTGGCCTTGCGTGCTGCATGCCGTGCGGTTGCCGCCAGTATAACTTTCTGGACGATTACCCTTGCATCCCTGGGATTCTCTTCAAGATAGTTGGAAAGCATTGTGCTTACTGCCTGGTCAACGGCGCCCATCACCTCTGAGTTTCCCAGCTTGGTCTTAGTCTGTCCTTCAAACTGAGGCTCGGCGACTTTCACCGAGATCACGGCTGTAAGACCCTCGCGGAAGTCATCGCCGTTGATATCAAATTTGAGTTTGGAGGTTGCACCGGAGTCTTCAGCATATTTCTTAAGCGTCCTGGTGAGTCCCCTTCTGAATCCGGCAAGATGAGTGCCGCCTTCAATGGTATTTATATTATTCACATAGGAATGAACATTCTCCGAGAATGAGTTATTGTACTGGAGGGATATTTCTACCGGTATCTCGGTCTTATCGTATGATATCTGAATGGTTTTTTCAATGATACGTTCCCTGTTGGCATCGAGATATTCTACAAATTCCTTAAGTCCTTCTTCCGAGCGGAACTCCTCGTACCTTGGCTTGCCGCCGTTTCCGTTCTCCAACAGCTCACGCATATCCTTGATGGTAAGCAGTATGCCTTTATTCAGAAATGCAAGTTCCCGCAGACGGGCAGCAAGTATTTCAAAGTTGAACTCGGTGGTCTGGAATATAGTGGCATCGGGTTTAAAAGTGATGGTTGTTCCTGATTTTTCGCTGGTTCCGACAACATCAACACCGGTTACCGGCTTGCCTTTTTCGTATTCCTGCTTGAATATTTTTCCCTCCCTCATGACAACGGCGGTAAGGTGAGCGGAGAGTGCATTGACGCAGGAGACTCCAACACCGTGCAGTCCTCCCGAGACCTTGTACGACTCTTTGTCAAATTTACCTCCGGCATGGAGGACAGTCATCACCACTTCGAGAGCTGATTTTTTCTCCTTTTCCATTATCCCGGTGGGGATTCCCCGTCCGTCGTCAATGGTAGTCAGTGTGCCGTCTGTATTGATTATCAGCTCTATTTTGCTGCAATATCCTGCCAGCGCTTCATCAATTGAGTTATCAATTACCTCATATACAAGATGATGCAAACCCTTCGACCCGATGTCTCCGATGTACATTGCAGGCCTTTTCCTGACAGCTTCAAGACCTTCCAGCACCTGGATACTTTCTGCAGAGTATTCTTCCTGCACTTTTTTCTTTTTTTCACTCATCTTTTATCCTTTTTCTTCATCAATTTAATTATCAACAACCCATGAAGAGAACCTTCCTTTTCTCCTTTATAACTGACATTAAAAATGATTTTCCGGGGGATTGGTTTTCAATATTAGCCAGCACTCAGAAAAAGCCACTCTTCACATATTGTAAATAACTGAAATCATGCATCTTAATTAATACTACAAATATACGGATTTTTAACCGTTTTTAATGTTAAATATCAATAATATTTATGCACAATCTGATGTAGAAATTAACAGTGAAAATCAGATTCCTTTTCGCCACGTACCCTTCCCCCAAACCCCCTTCCCTGCTGACGCAAGGCAGGGGGCTTTAATGTCCTGGATATTATGTAGTTATCCCTCCATGGGAGGCATGTACCCACGCCCCAACCCCACTTCGCTTCGCTCAGTGCAGGCTCTCCCTACTTCGTAAGGAGGGGGCTCCAACAGACTGTGAATGAATTAGTTTCCCCCTCCTTGCGCCAGCAGGGAGGGGGATCAAGGGGGTGGGTACGTGTGAAAAAAAGAGGGGATCAAGGGGGTGGGTACGTGTGAAAAAGAGGAGGTTTAGGGTTGAGTACTTGTATTCTTTACAGACTATACGTAAACCCTATCATACCAATAAACCTCTGTCCGGGGTAATATGCCCACTCATTGTAGGGCCTGATGGCAATATTGTTAAGCTTAAGCCAGAAAGAGAGTATTTTGGTGTAGCGGTATTCAGCGCTAAAATTGAAGTTAAAATGGACCGGCTCTTCCATAGTTATAACTGTAGTTCCAAAGAGAACATTCGTTCTTGTTGTCATCAGGTTCCGTTTGCCCAGTACATTTATATCCAAACCTGCTATAATTTTTTCCCTCAGATTGTACTTTATTCCAATTTTGCCGTCCCATTCCGGTTTATTCCAGGCATAGTCGTAATTTGAAAGGGTGTAATTGTAGAAGTTTGCAACTCCCAGGTATGTTATCTTATCAGTTATTTCCCCAGTTATTTCGCCATGAATATTCAGCAGTTCGCCATCGTCATATAGGGGTATGAAATGATTTCCGTTTTCAGGTATAAATACAAGTCCGCTATAAAGGAAATTGGAGAAGAACAGCATGCTGTCAATCATGGAATAAGAAGCAGAAAAAAGATAATTACCGTCTATTCCTGTATTCCCTTTCAACCCTGCCGAGACTATGAGCGAATGATCAGTATTGGTAAGAGTATAGAGGCTGCCGTCATTCATCAGGAAAGGATTATAATCAATGATGTCCTTTGGCTGATTCACCTCAAGCTTCCCGTTCAGTGCCGCAAAAAAGCTGACATATTCAGGCACAACGCTGAATCCGAACCTCACATCAGGATACAGATGAAAAGCAGGCTTGTCATTCATATTCTGATCGAGCAGCAGCTCAAATCCTGCCTTGAAATTCCACTGTGATGTGCTCTTTTTTACGAAAGGAGAAAATGAAACAATGTATTTCAGCTTATCGTAAATGGTTTTTGAGGGAATGAAAAAATCAAGCTTCAGATCCGATCCTGCATAAAATCCTTTAAATAGTGTAGCCATCGTACCTCTAAGCCCTGCATTATGCTGGAACATATCTCCGGTGCTGAAGAAGAAATCATAGTTTGCATCAAAGTCATAGGAGAACTTTGCAGAATCGAGCGTAAGGGATGCATAGGAAATATCAGCAGACAGATTATTGTATCCAAGCCTTATATCCTTCTTTTCAGGTTCATAACCTGTCAGGATTGTATCATAACCATAGGCATACCTGGTTTTCTGTTTGTAATCCACCGATCCTTCAAGGTAACTATACCTGAAGAATTTTCTTCCGAAGAGTGAGGCATCGTTATCCATATATCCTGCAAAAGCCTTCTCTTCGTTCAGAAGCTTAACCTTTCCGTTGGATGAGAAATGCCTTGCATATAAACCCACAGCCCCTTTTTTGGAACGTTCATTTGTGATGCTCAGCTCCGCAAAAGGAGTAATATAATTGCCGATCCCCAGGTTAACATAGCTTTTATAAAGCCTGGGCAGGGGATCAGGAAGAAGAGATGCAGCTTTTATCGGGCTGATGGTGTATTCCGGCATAAATGGCTTAATGGCGATATCATAGCTGAACTGAGGTTTGATCCGTGATGTGTCGTTCATGTCGGGAAGGAAGCTTCTCTTTTTTGCAGGCGCAAGCGACGGTTTGTATGGATTGTACAGGGTAACTTCCCTCTTAAGGTCCTGCTGTCCGGTCTGGGCAGAAACAGGTATGATTACCAGGATTATCAGGAGTTTTATGATGAGTATTCGTTTCATCAGGAGATAGTTTTTATTTCTCTTTATCAGTTGCTCTGGCCCAGCGCATCAAGTTTTGCCTTGACCTCATCAAGAATTCCGTCGTTGTCGATCGTATAATAGTCCTTCAGGCTCTGCAGTGTTGCCCGTGCCTGCAGTTTATCGCCCTTGCTGACGCTTATGTCCGACAGCAGGATGAACATTCTTGCCATCCAGTACTGATGAGGAGTATTCTGGTCGATGAATTCATTAATGACTTTCTCAGATTCAGTTACCTGGTTGTCTTTGAACAGCAGTTCAGCAACCCTGTATTTTGATTCTGCGCCCTCAACGCTTGCGACCTCATATGAGGTTCTTCTGAAATCGGCCAGGGCTTCACTGAAATTATTAAGGCTGTAATTTGCCTTGGCCTTCATGAAGACTGCCTCCCTGAAAAGCTCCTCGGGAACATTAACGGTATTGATTACTTTATCAGCTGTAGTAATTGACTTCTGGGCATCGCCCAGCTGGTAAGCAGAACGGAGTCCGCCCCTGAGGGCAATGATCTTATTTTCTGAATTACTTGCCGACTGTTCAAGCATTTCATAATATTTCAGTGAGCTGGCGAAATCCTCAAGACCATAAAAAATGCCTGAGGCGGCGATAAGCGACTGTTCTGTAAACTGGTTATTCGGCGCACCTGCCACGGCAGTATAATATTTCAGGGACTCCTCCCTGCTTCCCCCTGATGCATTCAGGCTCTCTGCCAGGTAAAACTGTGCATTCTGCAGAAAGCTTCCATTAGGGAATTCAGTCAGGTAATTCCTGAACACCTCTGCAGCTCTTCCATAATTTCCTGTGATATATAGGTTCTCTCCGGAAGTATACAGAAGGGAATCCTTCTCTGCAAGGTTGACATCGCCGTAACCCTGGAGCGTCTTGATATATGTAAAATATCCTTCCACATCATTCATCTCAACATAGGCATTCCTGAGCCCTGTCAGTGCATAACGCGCTTCAGGCGTCGACTTGTAGTTTTCAATCACCTTCTTATACTGTTCAACAGCCTTCCCGTTCTGTCCTGTGTTGTAGTAAAGCAGCCCCAGCTGAACCATGGCCCGCGGTACAAAAGGAGTTGCCGGGTATGAATTTATGATAGTATTGAAATCTGCTTCGCCCCTGGTGAACTCATTAAGCAGCAGGTATGCCCTGCCCCTTTCGAATATAGCATTTGGGACATATGCCGATGAGGGGTATCTGGTCGTAAGGAGTGTAAGTACATCAGCCTTGCCGCGTTCATCATTCATGAGTCCCAGGGAGAATCCCTTCTGGAACATTGCATAATCTGCATCGATCTTGCCGAAGTCGATCACCTTGTCGTAATAGCTTATCGCCTCTGGATAACTCATTGTGATGTAATAACAGTCGCCTATCCTGTTGCGTGCATCAGCCATCACTTCAGGACGCACATTCGCGACATTCGATTCAAATGCCTTCAGGTGTGTCAGGGCATTTGAGTAATCCTGAAGATTATAGAGTGTGTATCCCAGGTTGTACCTGACCAGGTTTGATTCGCCAGGCTGCATCGATCCGGGCAGGGCCATAAATTCGGTAAAGTCGGCTTTTGCATTTTCCAGGTTGCCAAGCCTGTAATTGGCTTCGCCTCTCCAGTAAACTGCCCTGGATTTCAGCTGGCGGTCGTACCTCCCGTATTTCAGCGACTTATCGAACATGTCCGCAGCAGCCTGAAGCTCCATATTTTTAAAAAGCTCCAACCCCCTGAAGAAAGCCACTCTCTGGTATGCCTCCTCGAGCTGGCTCTCCTTGTTCCTTATCCTGTCGAGTGAGGCAAGGGCCGCCTTATAGTTCTTTGCCTGCAAATATGTAGATACCAGGTAATTATACACCTCCTGGATCCTTTCGGAGCCCGGATAAAGCTCAATGTATTTCTGGAATGAGGCGGTGGCCTCACCGAACGGGGAGTATGAAGTCTCGTAGGTGATCTTGGCATAATTAAACAGAGCATCCTCCTTTATCTTCTTGTCAAAATCAAGCTTTGAGGCTTCCGAGAAACCGAACTGCGCACGCTTCCTGTCACCTTTCTGCAGATAGCAATCGCCAAGTATATACCAGATGTTCTGGCTTAACAGATCATTCCGGGAATCGATCTCCCTGAGCATTTTTATTGCCTTGTCCAGGTCACCCGTTTTATAATAGCAATAAGCCAGCTGATACTGATCCTCCCTGCCGCTTATTTTCGTGCCCGTGGAAAATTTTTCGAGATAGGGCAGCGCTTCACTGAAATTGCCCTTGTTGTAATATGCATCGCCAATGAACCTGTAGAGCTCAACAGCCCTCTCCTTCCCGGCAGAATTAATAAGGGAGGGAGCTATCTCAAGGATCTGATCGTAGTCTTTCTGAAGATAGAGTATCTGAACAATGTAGAATGGAACAACGCTTCCGAAAGTCTCATCCTCCCTGAGCCTTGAAAAACCATCCATTGCTGCCTGGTACATCTCCTGTTCGTAGGCAATATGGGAGAAATAATATAAAGCCGGCGCAGTATATTCAGTGTCGATATCCTTTATTTCTGAGAACATCAGGAGGGCTCTCGGCTTTTCGCCCCTTATAAAATGAGAATAGCCGAGTCGGAAATAATACTCCGGAAGCTTCTCCTGCGACAACTCCTGCCGGTTGACCTCTTCAAAATAGGTCACGGCCTTCCTGTAATTCTTGTTCTGGTAGAAGTAATCGCCCAGAGCCAGGTATGCTTCATTTATCCTCGGGCTCCCGGGATGTGTGCGTATGTATGATACCATCCTGTATTCGGCATCGGGATTGAAAAGCGCAATAGAAGCAGCCGACCTGTAATACTCCGCTTCGGAAACCATGATATTGTTCTGGTCTTCGTTATCCCTGATAAAAGAGTCAAGAAGCCTGATGGCTGCAGCATACTTTTCCTTATTGAAGAGTTCCATTCCGCGGGTAAGATCAGATGCCAGTTCATTCCCTGTAAAAACAACCTGGGATACGGCATTTAATGAGAATATAACAAGGAGGCTGAGAGTAGTAAAGTACCTGTTTCTGTTCATAACTTGTCCCTTTTGGCTTTTCCCTTTTTTATCCGTTTTGCCGGCTGAAAGTTCAGATCCCCCGTAACAGATTAATTTATAGCCATATATAACACACTTCACTTTTAAAAATCAGTTGTAAAATTACAATTATTAAACGCCGGCGGCCGGGCTTTATTATTGATTTTATCAACATCCAAATGTTAGTTATCAATTCTTTCAGTATTTTGCACGCAAAATGGCCGGGAAATGCAGGAAATCCTTCCTCTTGACGTGATTATTGAACTGAAAGAATGCCTTATCTGGCAGCATGATCATCTTGTCCTTTCGAGTGTGAACCTGAGCGTAAGAAAAGGTGAATTCATGTACCTCGTCGGGAGGGTCGGAAGCGGGAAAACCAGCCTGATAAAAACATTGAACGCGCAGATCCCGCTGAAAGAGGGTACCGGTATCGTTGCCGGATACAACCTGTCAAAGCTGAGAACCAAAGATATTCCGATGCTCCGGAGAAAACTGGGAATTGTCTTCCAGGATTTCCAGCTTCTTACCGACAGGTCGGTGCATGACAATCTTGAATTTGTACTGAAGGCAACCGGGTGGAAAAACAGGAACGAGATAAGTACCAGGATCGGCGAGGTGCTTGAAAAAGTAGGATTGGGACTGAAAGGCTATAAAATGCCACATCAGCTTTCGGGAGGTGAGCAGCAGCGTGTCGTCATCGGGAGAGCTTTGCTGAACGATCCTGACATTATCCTGGCTGATGAGCCCACAGGCAACCTTGATCCTGAAACATCCGAAGGCATCATAAAACTGCTGGTTGATATCAGCAAGACAGGGAGGGCTGTTGTTGTCGCCACACACAACTATACCATCCTGAAAAAATTCCCGGCCCGCACGGTCAAATGCGAAAACGAAAAGCTGACCGAGGTCAACCTCGACCAGGAGATAGATGTTGAAAGGCTTTAAGGCGATAAGGCGTTAAGGCGTTAAGACCCCAATACCCTAAAGCCTTAATGCTCTATTGCCTTATTGCCCTAATGCCTTAATGCCTTAATGCCTTAATGCCTTAATGCCTTAATGCCTTAATGCCTTAATGCCTTAACGCCTTTACGCCTTTGATTATCCATGGCAGATTGTTGCGGTATATCCGGTAATACGGGACGTTACAGCTTCCGAACGACTGCATAAATGAGGCGACAGAAGGAATGGAGGAGCCTTCAAAATCAAGGATGGTCTTTGTGCCTGCTGACTCTTTTATCAATTCATTAACAGCATAATACCCCAGTCTCTTTTCGCGGCTCTGAGATGTATTGACTACCAGGAGCATTATCCTGTTGCCGTCACTTTCAACCAGGAATATTCCGGATATCAGCTTTCTACCGGCATCCCTTACCCCGACTAACCTTCCCTTGCTGTTACTCACGCAATGACCAATGAGTTCAATAAGCCGGTTGTAATGAACATCGCTGAGCTCCCTTATCTCATGGCCCCTGTTTTTCCTGAACAGTGCAACAAGTTCTTCAGGACGGATATCTGAAACCAGGTCATGTTTCTCCCTGGCTGACACATCAATGTTGCGCTTGCAGTGATGCGAGAAACTTTCATACAGATGGTCATATTCGTGTGACATATCCAGCTCATAATTCACCCTGGGAATAATAACGAATTCATTGCTGACAGCCTCCTGACTGATGCAGAGATCTGCCAGTCTGAAGCGGTCAGGGATGTTTTCCAGGAAAGCATTGATTTTTGTCTTTAAATCTGCTGATGATGAGAAGAGTCCCAGCCTTTGAGTGAAAGCCGGAGTTGACAGATAGTCTATACCATATTTCCTGTATGCGGGAAGAGGGAATACCGAGGAGTAATCGTCCTCAACAAGCGCCTCCCATCCGGGGGACATTATATTCAGGTACCATGAATAACCATAAGGTTTTACACCGGGCGTGCCGCTCACGCATTTATCCCACTTTGCAGTGTCTATATCGCTGTTCCTCAGGTGGACAATCATTCCTGCTATTCCTTTAACTTGTGTTTACCACCACGCTCCATTTAACAAATCTAAGGATTTTTTATCCGGCTCCATTCAGATATTCCGGTTGATCAGATCTATCTTTTCAGAAAATCATCATACAGCACCTGCAGATATGCTTTGCCGAGTATTCCGGCCGATCCCGGATCTCTCCCTTCTTCAACGACCGGTTCACCAAGTTTATGATCATAAATGTATTTTGAGCTGTCGGTGATGAAAGCAAATCCCTCATTGAATGTATAGAAGGCAAAAGATGCTGATTCAGGCGAGAGCAGGTCCTTGGCAAACGGATAAATGTCATCCAGGCCGAGCTGGTGAAGCAGTGTAAGGGGAATATCCACCTGGCTCCCGAATTTATCAATCCTTACGCCCTGAACTGCAAGTGCGCCTCCCAGCCAAAGCATCGGTATCCTGAAAATGTCTTCGGAGTATACAAGCACCTCAACCGAATTCCGTCTGCAATGATCGGCAATAAGCACCACAAGTGTATTCTTCCACCAGTCAGTGGTCGCGGCCCAGTCTAATAATTTTCCGATAGTATGGTCGGTGTAGTAAACAGAGTTTTTGAATTTCGTAAGATCATCATTTCCATCAAAGACCGGTTCCATCGGCACTTCAAAAGGCTCATGGCTTGAAAGTGTAAGAACTACACTTATAAATGGTTCCCGGGGGCTTATCATAGAATCCCTGAAAGCTTCCATAAGAATATGGTCATGAACTCCCCACTTCGAATTGAAGTTTTCCGGATCGAAATTATCCATGGTGATAATCTGCCTGAAGCCTGAATTTAACACAAACGAATTGAAGTTCGCAAAGTTTATCTCGCCACCATACCAGAATGCACTTTCATAACCAAGGCCGGCCATGGTTTTTACAATTCCCGGGAGGGACTGTGTTTTCTTCGGTTCCTTCATTATGGATACAGCAGGCTGGGCAGGGTATCCGTTCAGGATTGCCGGCATTGCCTTGTCGGTGCGGTTTCCGGAAGCATAGAAATTGGTAAAGAGTACTCCCTCATTCACATAACGGTTAAGGTTTGGTGTGGTAAGAGAGTCGCCTCCGAGAGGACCAACAAGCGCACTGCCAAAGCTTTCAAGTACAATAAAAAGTATATTCGGTCTCGGATTGTTTAGCACCTTAACAATTTCCCCTCCTTTTACAATAAGCGAATCAACCAGTTTCCCTGCCTCTTCAGGATCTCCGTATGAATAAGGGTTTGAAGCCGGCTTTTTGTTGAAAACAGAGCTTCCTACATTCCATGTAACATTAACTGCAGTATGATTGATGAACATATCATCGCTGAAATAGACCGTGCCTGCATTTATCGGCGCAATGCCTACTCCTCCTCTTATTGGGATGATAAGCGATCCGAAAAGAAGCATGAAAAATATCACTGCAGGGAGACATAGCCGGATCCTTTGAAATTCATCAAAAAGCTTGTTAATCATCCTGTTGTAAATAATAATAAACAGTACCGAAATCAGTATTACGGCGATCGTTACTGAAGCCATCTGAAATAAGGTAACTGACGCGGCAGCTTCTTTAGGTGTGCTTAAATACTGCAGGGCAGTGTAATCCATCCTGAAGCCCCAGTACTTATACAACAGAGTATCGGCAACAGTTATTATTGCCGAGATAATTATTACCGGATAAGTATACCATTTAAGAAAGATTCGGAACCAGCTGCCGGAAAAATATATGCCGGGTATCATCAGCAGCAAGGGAAGGATAAGTATATAGCTTGTCGCTGAAATATCCAGTTTTATCCCATGAAGGAATGTTGCGGCAAGCGTGCCTGCACCAAACTGAAAAGCCTCCTTGTAGTGCGTGGCGATGAAGAACAGCCTGGCAAAGATGAATAATGCCAGCCAGAAGAGTGAATATGCCAGTATTGCTATAAGTCTTTTTTTCATTTGCCTGCCACAGGTTTCCGGCCATTATTATAAAATCCGATAAGCGAAGCTGTTATTATTATCATCCCCGTGATAGTAAGCCACTCGGGCTTTTCTCCCGGGACAAGCACCCAGCTGAGGATCGCTCCCACAACGGGGATGATGAATTTCCAGAGGTTCAGTTCCGAGACCTTCACATGGGGGCGCTGAAGGAGCCTGAACCAGAGTGAGAACGCAAATGCACTCACAAAACTGAGCCATATAAGTGTAAGCCAGTATTGTGAAGGCATGTTGTACTGTTTTACACCTTCCAGAGGCATTGAAACCAGAAAGATAATCACGCCTCCGGAAAGAAATGAAGCTGAGCTTAGGACCAGAGGATTCATTCCCCTGCTCTTCAGGGAAACCATGACATTACTGGTAGCAGTTGCGATATTGGCTCCAAGTATCATTATAACACCCAAAAGTTCAATTGCTCCTCCAAGCCGCAGCGCCTGACGGCCCGCGCTGATAAGTACGACACCTGTTATCCCGAGTATAATTGTTACCATTTTACGCATCGTCAGCGGATCCTCCTTGTGCATCATTGAGGCAACCAGCGCCGTAACAAGCGGCTGAGAGCCAACAATAACTGCTCCAAGCGCACCCGGCACCATATCCATACCGATGTAGAAAAGAACATAATTGACAAGCACCTGAAGCAGCAACACCCATAAGACTATTTTCCGGTGCTCCTTCAGTATTCTGAAATATGATGAAGGCTTGACTGTGAAAGGAAGGATCATCAGTCCGGAAAGGATAAACCTTAAGCTTGCAAAATGAAGGGGAGTGTCGTATTGAAGCCCGATTTTAATTCCGGCATAAACTGTTGACCAGAGAAGACAGGCGACTATCGCCCAGAGTATTGTATCATCCTTCCTGTTCAATTGAGTAAATTTGGCGGCAAAGATCAGAAAAAAAATGTCACCGCACAACCTGAAAAATGATGGTTTGAGAATTTTATTCAATAGATTTGTTATTATATCCGAACTCCATGAAGATTGCTGAATATATTGCAGGTCAACTGGTTAGAGAAGGTGTCAGGTTTGTCTTTGGCATACCCGGAGGTCCTTCCATTCCATATATGGAAGCTTTCAGGAAGGCCGGTATTGAGTTCATACTCACTGCGAACGAAGCTTCGGCAGGGATCATGGCTGATGTCACGGCAAGGCTCACAGGCGTTACCGGAGTATGCCATGCGACATTCGGTCCTGGTGCAACTAATATATTAACCGGTGTGGGCGGTGCTCTTCTTGACAGATCACCCGTAATTGTGTTCACGAGCGAGGTAAGCGATGCTATGGCAGGAAGGACGACCCAGATGAAGATCGATCATCAGAAGCTTTTTGCCCCGGTGACCAAAGCTACATTCAGGCTTGATCCGGGCAATACAGCCGGGGTTCTGGAGAAAGCATTCAGGATATGCCGTGAAGAATATCCGGGTCCGGTCCATATCGGTCTTCCTTCAGATATTGCCGAAAAGGAAATTGAAGAAAACAGGGAGCCTGATCTGGTGAAGGCAGATACCCAGGATAAAAACAACGATGAAAAGATTTCTTCACTGCTTGCCCGTTCGCGGCGCCCCCTGCTTGCTGTCGGGCTCACTGCAAAACGTCTTGGACTGAAAGATAAACTGCTGGCTTTTATCGACACTTACAGGATGCCTGTTGTAATAACACCTATGGCCAAAGGCATAATACCCGAGACACATCCTTCGTACACAGGGGTTCTTTTTCATGCGCTGAGCGATCATCTTGAAGATATTTATGAAAAGACCGATCTTGTAATAGGTCTGGGATATGACCCTGTGGAATACAATTACGAATCATGGATGCCTGATGTGCCGCTGATCCATCTTAATTCAATCAGGACAGATCTGCCTGAAAGGGAAAATGTATTTCAGTTTGCCGGGCAGCCCGACGACTGGTTCAGGATTCTTTCAGGGCTTAATTCTGGTTCCCTGATATTCGAACAGGGTATTATCCGGGGCATCAGGGACGAAATGACATCGGTTTTCGATGGGTTTACGAATCATTTCGGACCGGTGACTGCACTGAGGACGCTTCATAATGAACTTCCTGACGATTCTATCGTCACTGCTGATGTAGGGTCGCATCTCCATCTTGCAGGTCAGATCTGGGAAACAGGAAACCATGGCACCCTCATTATGACCAACGGGTGGTCGGGGATGGGATTCGGCCTCCCTGCGGCAATGGCAGCAAAGATGAACTGCCCGCGATCAACTGTTGCATGCATAACGGGTGACGGCGGATTTCTCATGCATGCCGGTGAAATCATTACAGCCAGGCGCTATGATCTGCACATCATAATTGTGGTCTTGTCGGATAGCGAGCTTAACCTTATAAAGCTGAAGCAGGAGTGGGATGACATAAATCCATATGGCACTGCATTATACCAGGGCGATCTTTTCGGAGCCGATAGATTCCTGGGATGCAGGGTGCTTTACGCAGATTCCGGTGAAAGCATGAGCAAAGCCGTCAGTCAGGCTATCGCATTGAGCGGGCCGGTGATAATAAATGCCAGGATCGATCCTGAGGATTATAAGTGGCTTGTGGTGAAGCAATAGGAGATGTCCGATATGCGATATCCGATATGCGATATCCTTGTGAAATCGCATATCGCATATCATAAATCGCCTATTTCTTTGTGGCTTTCTTAGGTGCTGACGGTTTTTTAACAGCAGGCTTTTTCTCAGCAGGCTTTTTTGGTACAGCTGGTTTTTTTGATGCAGCTGGTTTTTTTGGTGCAGATGGTTTTGCTTCTTTAACGGCTTCCTTTTCAGCTTTTTCGGCTTTAGCAAGCCTGGCCTCTTTCTTTTCTGCCGGGGCTTTTTTGGTTTCCTTCACAACCTTTTCCTTTTTGGCTTCCTTAGCGGGTTTTTCAGCTTTTGCTTCTTTCGGTTCCTTTGCAGAAGTGGCAGCTTTTGCATGTTTCTCTTCTCTGGCCGGCTTGTGCTCTTTAACCTCCTTCACTTCATGAACTTCCTTTGCATGCTTCGGTTCCTGAGCAGCAGCGACTTCCTTCACCTCAGCTGCTTCAACAACTTCCTTAACCTCTTTTACAGGCTTTGTCTCCTTCTTCTCCTTAATGAATTTCTTTTCCTTAAGTTCAAGTGCAGGAGCAGGAGTCACAAGCTTGACAGCAGGTTTATTTTTTTTCTTCCTGGGGCGTCTCACGCCATATGTTCCAAGAATTATCTTTCCCCTTCTTGACTTTTTATCACCTTTTCCCATATACTTTTATTTTATCAGGTTTATTAATTCCTTGTTTTGCGCCCGCAAAGTTAAAAAAATTCTTTAGTATTAATCAAACCAGGCACCGGGATAGTAAAATATCAGTGGAGAAGGTTGCTGGTTCCTGGTTGCTGGTTGCTTGCTACTGTCTCCCCTCCCTGTGTATTTCTTCATAATTTTAGTAACAAATTGATTCTTTTTAAACAGCTTTGATTTCATTTATTTTCTATTCATATGACCCCCTTCCCATCCTTCCCCCAAGGGGGCAGGAGCTTTTAATCCTTTCCCCCTTGGGGGAAATAAGAAAGGGGGTTGTTACATTAAAAAATTGTTACTATTATTCTGAAGTATTACACCTGATCTGGGGGTGGGTTATTTTTAATTCGGATTTCCGATTTCAGATTTCAGATTTTGAGTCTTTGTATTAACAAGCAACTAGCAACAAGCAACAAGCAACTTAATTAATTATCGTACCTTTCGGCAAAATTGAGTTTTATGCAAACACTACAGGATTTGAGACTTGCCGTTCTGATCGATGCTGACAATATTCCTTTCAGCAACGTCAAGGGTATGCTCGAGGAGATAGCAAAATATGGCACACCAACCTTCAAGCGAATATATGGAGACTGGACAAAGCCGACTGTCTCAGGATGGAAACCGGTATTGCTCGAGAATGCAATAACCCCCGTTCAGCAGTACAGCTATACGCGGGGAAAGAATGCAACGGATTCGGCGATGATAATTGATGCCATGGATATTCTTTATTCGGGAAAAGTTGACGGTTTCTGCCTTGTATCGAGTGACAGCGACTTCACCAGGCTGGCGACAAGGCTCAGGGAAGCAGGCATGAAAGTCATTGGAATCGGCGAAAGGAAAACCCCTTCGCCTTTCATTACCGCATGCGATAAATTCATCTATATAGAGATCATAAATTCACCGGCATCAGGGCAGGATCAGGCTCCTGACAGGAAAAAGAGAGGTAAGCCTGTTCACGTGAAACAGAAAAGTGCGGAGAGTGATAAGCAGTTTCAGGTAAACAAGGCAAAGAGGCTTATAGCATCATCAATTACTGACCTCGCCGATGAGAACGGATGGGCATACCTGGGGGATGTTGGCAACCTGATTCTCAAGAAACAGCCTGATTTCGATCCCAGGAACTTCGGGTTTGCGAAGCTGACTCCGCTGATAAAATCGTTCGATTTTGAGATCGACGAACGTGACTCAGGGCAGAACCATATCAAGCATATTTATATCCGGAACCGGAAATAAGAAGCTATTGGTTATTGGTTATTGGTTATTAGTTATTAGTTATTGAGAGTTAGTGTTCAAAGGCACTGCGAGACAGATTCGCCCTCATACAATAAGTTTTCTAGAATATTCCTCATTCTACAGAATTCTTCACCCTATTACCAACATTAAAACACCACTAAATCACAAGAAGGTGAATACAGTATATGAAAAATAAAAAAGAAGCAGCAAGGAAAAAATCTCTTGGAGAACTAGGAGAATTATTTGCATTAAAGGCATTGGTAGATAAAAAATTCGATAGGATTAGAAATCTCAATGACGATAAGATTAACGAAACATTTGCTGATATAGAATGTGAAAAAGACGGACTAAGATATGTTATCAGTGTAAAAGCCAGAAACAAATACCAGAATAATGGAAAATTGAACTCAAGATACAATCTCGGATCTGATGCATATTTAAAAGCATTGTACGCTGAGAAGAAATACGATGCTCGTGCCTATTGGATGGCAATACAATTTGACAACAGGTCATTTTCAATATATTTTGGCTCTTTAAAGGATTTGAATGGAAGTAAATCAATCCCAGTGGATAAATGCGAACAAGGATTAATCGGAGAGATATGGGAATCTAATAAAAGGCATTATTTTCATTTTACTTTTTATTCAAATCTTGCTCATAAATAGGACTCATATCTTCTAATTTTCAGTGGCACCTGTAATATTTGTTACATTTTTCCTTTTATGGTCAAAATTTAAAACAAGTTGTACCTTTAATCATTAAATAATCATAAGATGGCTAAAACAACATTTTGGGATGTAATCATACGGACTTTCGAGAGAGTCGGAACTCCTTTGTCAGCAAAAGAAGTATGGGAAAAAGCTAATCAACTTGGTACTATCGGAGATCTTACCACAGAAGGTAAAACTCCCTGGGCAACAATTGCAGCTTATTTTTACACAGATATTAACACTAACGGCGATGAATCTACAGTAGTCCAAACAAGTGAAAGACCTGCTCAATTTTTCTTACGTCAACTTGCTCCAAAGCTTGACTTAAATAAGATACAGAAACTGAAGGAAACAGAACAGGCAAAAAAAGAGAAATCTGAATTTAAGAAATTCTGTGAGCGCGATCTACACCAACTAGTTGCAGCTTTTGCGTCTGTAGCTACTCATTTTAAAGCAAATGTCAAAACAATATATCATGAGAATTCATCTAAATCAACCAAAGGTCAAAATGAATGGCTCCATCCAGACCTGGTTGGTGTTTTCTTCCCATTTAAGGATTACGCGTCAGAAATATTGGAAATACAGGATCACCTCAAAATAAGTTCTATCAAACTCTTTTCTTTTGAGTTAAAGATCAACCTGAACTTCAATAATCTAAGGCAATCTTTCTTTCAAGCTGTCTCAAATTCAAGTTGGGCAAACGAAGGATATCTTGTCACTCTTAATCTTGATGATGATTCGGCGTTTATTGACGAAATAAGAAGGCTAAACAATGCTTTTGGTATTGGATTAATAAAAATAGATGCTGAAAATGTATATGAAAGTGAAATACTATTCCCATCCAAGATTAATCCAGAGATAGATTGGGATACCGCAAACAGACTGGCAAATGGAAATTCTGATTTCAGAGATTTTCTTAAAAATATAACCGAAGACTGCAAACTAGGTAAAATAAAAAGTCAATATGAAAAAGTTCTCAAACCCGATGAGTTAAAAAAGTATATAAAAGACAAAGAAATTAAGAACGCAAGCTAATAACACCGGTAAATTATGGGGGGTTGTCAAGGTTCTTGATCGAATCATATAACCTACTTAGTATAAATTAAATAAAAATATTGTTTCAGAACTTCGGAAAATAGCTTACATTTGGAGTAGCTAGTCTCGCTGAAAATGATTATAGAAGATCTTGAGGTTTACAGGATTGCCCTGGAGATTAGTGATTTGGCATGGGATATCTATAATGAATTGCCAAAAGAGTTCAGATTTGGCCAGGGAAGTCAGTTTCTGGATGCTGCAGATTCCGTCGGTGCAAATATTGCCGAAGGTTTCGGCAGGTACCATTACAAAGATTCTGTCAAATTCTACTATAACTCCAGGGGATCGCTGCTGGAACTGAAGCATTGGTCAGTTTTACAAAAGAGAAGGTCTCTCGCAAATCCAGATAACATTAAAAGAATGCTGGTATTAATTGAAAAAGAGCACATTAAACTTAACAGTTTCATCAGCTCAATCAAGTCCAGAACCGGCTCCCTGTAACAAATCCACTAATAACTAATAACCAATAACCAATAATATTCTCTTAATTACACCTTCCCTCCCCCATCCAAAAGGCATTAAAAAGTAGTTACGAGTCAATATATTATGCCATAAAATTTTTTGTTTAGAAAAAAAAACATGACCTTTGCTTGTTATTTATTTCACATTAATTAATTGAATTATGAACATTTATGTTGGAAGTCTTCATTTTAAAATGAATGAAGCAGAATTAAAAGAACTATTTGAAGAGTATGGAGAAGTTGGATCTGCAAAGATCATTTTCGACAAATACTCAGGAAAAAGCAAAGGATTCGGTTTCGTTGAAATGCCTAACGATGCTGAAGCTAAGAAGGCCATTGAAGAACTTAACGGGGCCGATGTCCAGGGTAGAAAAATTATTGTTAACGAATCAATTGAAAGAGCTGACAGAAAGCGAGATTTCAGAGGTGGTAATCCCGACCGCAGAGGCCATGGCGGTGACAGAAGGGATAACTAAAATCATTAACAAAAATTTCCTAAAACTATGAAAGGCACTGTTAAATGGTACGACAGGGTGAAGGGTTATGGTTTTCTTCAGACCGAGGATGGCAAGGACATTTTCGTCCACCGCTCGGGTCTTGAAGTTCCGCAATCTGAACTTGAAACGGGCCAGACTGTTGAATTTGAAATTGAACAGAGAGAAAAAGGGCCTGTGGCCATTAAGGTAAAAAAAGCTGAATAATCTTATTACCTTTTAGCAATAAAAAAAGAGGCTGTAAAAAATTACAGCCTCTTTTTTATTCAATCTGTTATTTTAGATAAGCTTCCAGGGTGCGCGATACTCATAATGAAGGAGTTTCGTTGCTGCACCATCCGTATCATCAACAAAAGTCTCGGTTGCCGGGTCCCACTTGACTGTCCGCTTGAGTTCACAGGCTATATTACCCAGGGTGCAAACCGTACAGCTGCTGTGGCCTACTTCAACCGGCACAACAGGATCCTGGCGCGATTTGACAGCCTCTATGAAGTTCACCTGGTGCGGGATCCTGGTCTCATAAGGAACATTGGGATCCTCAACGATCGGCTCTGCCGGATTGAATTTGGGATCCGAAGCGATGAATGAGCCGCGTGAAACCTCTATCCAGCCGTTCTCGCCGATGAATTTGACGCCTTTTGTCTTCTCCTCATTGAATGGTTCTGAGGTCATCACAACGCCATTCGCATATTTCCACATTATGAATTCCGTGCCGTCGCCGATAGGTGATATCTCAACCGGACCGCTCCTGTCCATTCCGAGACCCCACTGTACAATATCAAACATGTGGGCACCCCAGTCGGTTGTAAAGCCGCCTCCCATCTCCTTGTACCATCTCCATCCGCCCCAGAACTGCTCATCCTGCGGAGGATCGAGCGAAATGGGAGGATTGAGCTGGCTGTTGTAATGTATGGTTGCAGGAAGAGATCCGAGCCAGAGATCCCAGTTGAGATCAGCAGGCAGCGGCTCTTCGGGAAGGTTATATGGCGTAGGAGGCGCTCCCACATATGCATTTACAAGGGTTATCTTGCCGAGCGCTCCGTCCTGAACAAGCTTGACGCCATGCTGGAACTCCTTGCTTGAACGCTGCTGGCTTCCAAGTCCAAATACCCTTCCTGTCTCGCGGACAACTTTCTTAAGCTCCTGTCCCTCCCTGATGGTTAAGGTCATCGGTTTTTCGAGATAAACATCCTTACCTGCCTTCAGTGCTGCGATGGCGATCATGGCGTGAGAATGGTCGGGTACTGCAATGACAACTGCGTCAATATCGCTGACAGCAAGAAGATCCTGGTACTTTTCAAATGTCACGACTTCCGTTTTTGTACCTGCCTTTGCATTAAAATCAGCTACCCTCTTTTCAA
Source organism: Bacteroidales bacterium (assembly GCA_041303415.1). GTDB lineage: Bacteria > Bacteroidota > Bacteroidia > Bacteroidales > VadinHA17 > LD21. The sequence goes on along the minus strand of JBFYPG010000100.1, from coordinate 38,409 downwards.
AACGTTTTCTCTTGATGCCGTACACATCGCATCCTGCTACCGCCTCAACACCGGGGATCTGCATGAACCCGTTAAGCAGGAACATGGATTGCTGACCGAGGCCTATGAATCCAAGCCGGATTTTATCATCTGCAGGCTTCGGCTTGCATCCGGTGATGTGAGGGATAAGCGCCACTCCGGCTGCACCTGCTGCCGCAGCGGTCAGGAACTGGCGCCTTGACCATAATTTTTTCTGTTTGCTCATAATTTAGTGGTATTTAGTTGGTTAAATGATAATATCAGGTTAGTCTGAAGAGATATAAAAATAAGATTTTTTCAGATATGATATACTATCGGAAAGGAAAAATCAGATATTTTTTTCAGAATCTCCCGAAAATTGAATATCTCTCGGTGTTGCAGTAGATGGATGAATAAAGGAAAAGCCCGGTGACATTCGTTATCATTTTCCGCTCAAGGTGAAGCACAGGCTTGTTTTTCTTCAGATGCAGGAATGAACTGATTTTTGAGGATGCCGGAATAGCCTTTATCCTCTGCTCCCCTCCTTTTATCTCAATGTGATATTGCTCCCTCAGTATTTTAAACAGCGACCTGTTCTCAAACTGCCGCGACGTTATCCTCGGCAGGTTGATATTTGCAATATAGCTGATATCGTAAAATATAGGAACATCATCAAGCAGACGCAATCTTTCAAAGTAAACGCACCCTGACTCCCTTTCAAGCCGGGAAAGCGGGAACATGAATTTTTCATCCCAGGGAATTATCACCGGCTTTACTATGATCCTTGTCTTAAGATTCCTGTCTCCGACCGCAGATGTTGTTCCCGAGACCGATAATATCCCTATCTCCCTTGGCAGCTGGTGGACAATGCTTCCCTTGCCCTGATGCCTGCTTATGTAGCCATCGCTGGCCAGTGTGCTCAGCGATTGCCTAACTGTCGGCCTTGTCATTCCATAAATCTGGCACAGCTCATTCTCCGAAGGCAGAAGATCCCCTTCCCTGTACACACCTTCCGTTATGTGCTTCCTGAGTACCTCATAAAGCCGCCTGTGCTGAGGTATCTTCCCTGGCGATGTCATGACCGTAAATATTTCTTTGTAAATATATTAATCTTTACTTGTAAATACAAGTTATTTTACTTATTTTTGTATCCCCTGATTAATAACAAGATAGAAGATAGAACAAAAACATTATATATCACTTATAATAACAAGTAACCAACAACAAGCAACAAGCAACCAGCAACAAGCAACCAGCAACCAGTAACCAGCAACCAGCAACCAGTAACCAGCAACCAACATGGCAACACCAGTAATCATGCCTAAACAGGGTCAGTCAGTAGAGACCTGCATCATCACCCGGTGGTACAAAAACAAAGGAGATAAGATCTCTGCCGGCGACCTTCTCTTCTCATACGAGACTGACAAGGCAGCTTTTGAGATGGAATCTCCGGCCGACGGCATCCTGCTTGATACATTTTTTGATGAGGGAGCGGAAGTGCCTGTCCTTATTAATGTTGCAGTGATCGGAAAACAGGGTGAAGAGATAAGTGAGTTTTTCCCCGGTAAATCAGCCGTAAAAGAAACATTGTCTGCAGAAATACCTGCAGAGCCTGCTGAAAGAGAAGTGGCGGTCACAACAGGCTCCATTTTATCAGTTGACTCTAAAATCAGGATATCACCGCGTGCCAGAGTTCTGGCACAAGAAAAAGGGATAGATTATTCAGACCTCCGGGGATCAGGACCAAACGGCAGGATAATTTTAAGCGATATTGAAAAAGAAGCTTCTGATACGTCTCAGTCCAGACAAGCTTACATCCCTTCAGGACAGGAATTCACCGACCATCCGATCACAAACGTGCGGCGGATGATAGCAAAAGCGATGCACTCCTCACTCCAGAACGCGGCACAGCTTACCCACCACATGAGCGCGGATGTCCGCCGTCTCCTTGAAGCAAGAAAAAAAATCAAGGAGGGAGTGGCATCTGGAAGCATAAAACAGGATATCACCCTTAATGACATGATCTGCTGGTGCGTAATAAGGGCGCTTCATAAATTCCCCGAAGCAAACAGCCATTTCCTCGGAGAATCAATAAGGACCTTCAGCCAGGTTCACCTTGGTATTGCCGTTGATACTCACAGGGGTCTCATGGTTCCGGCGATTAAAAATGCAGGGGACATGGATCTAACCCGTCTGTCGAAGGAACTGAAATCGGCTGCAGAATCATGCAGGAAAGGAAACATAAATCCCGAGCTGATACAGAGCACTGCCGCTTCATTCACAGTTTCAAATCTCGGTAATTATGGCGTTGAGATGTTCACTCCTGTAATAAACCTGCCGCAGGTTGCTATTCTCGGAGTCTGTACAATAGTGCACCGTCCGGCAGACCTGGGCAATAATATTTTCGGCTTCGTGCCATACATAGGCCTCTCTCTTACATACGACCACAGGGCAATTGACGGAGGACCGGCCACGATGTTCCTGAGGGAGATTAAGGAGCAGATTGAGAATTTTACCTATGACGATCTATAGATAGTTATCAAGATTGCTTCTCCCGCCTGCGGCGGGATCGCAATGACAGTAATATAAAATATGGCACGACTGCATGACTGCATGACTGCAAGACTAAAAGATCAAAGAGAATGCCAAAGAGCCAGAACATTAACCCGAAAGAAATTCGTAAACCGCAATTTATTGAGTTCGGTAAAATACCTGTAAATCAGTATAATAAATCAATCACTGATGAGAAGAAGAATTTCAGCAGCAATGATTTCGTAAGAATATACCGCGACATGGTCATCATCCGGGAGTTTGAGACCATGCTCAACCTGATCAAAACCACCAACGAATATAATGGTATAAAATATAATCACCCGGGACCGGCACACCTGTCGATAGGTCAGGAAGCTTCGGCAGTAGGAATGGCCTATACCCTGGGAGTGGATGACTTCATATTCGGCTCTCACCGCAGTCACGGGGAGATCCTGGCAAAGGGATTATCGGCGGTAAACAGCCTCAGCGAGGATGATCTCTACTCAATGATGAGCAGATGGTTCGGCGGAAACACACTGAAAGTGGTTGAAAAAGGTTTCCGGGGAAATATAAAGAATCTGTCAGTCCACTTTCTCATATACGGGGCTCTTGCCGAGATCTTTGCACGGGAGAACGGCTTCAACAGGGGACTGGGGGGTTCGATGCATGCATTCTTCACACCCTTCGGCATATATCCCAATAATGCTATCGTCGGCGGATCCGGCGATATCTCAGTAGGTGCCGCCCTCTATAAGAAAATAAACAGGAAACCGGGCATTGTCGTCTGCAACATAGGCGATGCTTCAATGGGATGCGGCCCTGTCTGGGAAGGGATCTGCTTCGCCACGATGGACCAGTACAAAACTCTCTGGGAAGGTGAACACAAAGGAGGACTTCCCCTGATATTCAACTTCATGAATAACCTCTACGGCATGGGAGGGCAGACCATGGGAGAGACCATGGGATACGGTACCCTTGCACGCGTAGGAGCCGGCATCAATCCGGAGATGATGCACGCCGAACGTATTGACGGCTATAATCCGCTGGCAGTGATCGATGCTTTCAGGCGAAAGAAGAAGATCATTGAGGAAAAGAAAGGACCTGTTCTCCTTGATACCCTCACTTACAGGATAAGCGGGCACTCACCTTCCGACGCTTCCTCATACAGGTCAAAGGAAGAGATTGAGGCATGGCAGAAGGAGGACTCAATACTCTCGTACGGCAGTTCGCTCGTTGAGGCAGGTGTTACAAAACAGGATACTCTTGATCAGATCAGGCTTGATGCCGGCGAACTGATGACTCATATCCTCAGGCTGACGGTTGATGACAATATTTCTCCGCTGCTCAGCCTCAGCAATGATCCGGATGCAATCGGGAAAATGATGTTCTCAAACGGATCTGCCGACAGGATGGAAGAGGGCACACCCGAGGTCCTGATTCCGCTCAATGATAATCCAAGGGTGAAGTCGCTAAGAAATAAAGAGAGGTTTTATCTCGATAGAGACGGAAAGCCGGTCTCAAAGGCAAAGCTTTACCAGCTGCGCGACGGCATTTTTGAAGCAATAATCGACCGTTTTTATAAGGATCCAACACTGGCGGCATGGGGTGAAGAGAACCGCGACTGGGGAGGAGCCTTTGCAGTATACCGCGGACTAACCGAGGCTCTCCCTTATCACCGCCTTTTCAACTCACCCATATCCGAGGGTGCCATTGTGGGTACAGCCATCGGTTACGGCATGTGCGGCGGAAGAGTGATCGCTGAGATCATGTACTGCGATTTCCTGGGAAGATCAGGGGACGAAGTATTCAACCAGCTCCCGAAATGGCAGGCAATGAGCGGCAACATAATAAAGATGCCGGTCGTCATAAGAGTATCTGTCGGTTCAAAATACGGAGCCCAGCACTCCCAGGACTGGTCGTCGCTCACAGCTCACATCCCCGGTCTGAAAGTTGTTTTTCCGGCAACTCCGTATGATGCCAAGGGATTGATGAACAGCGCATTGCAGGGAACAGATCCTGTAATATTCTTCGAGAGCCAGCGAATATATGATACAGGCGAGATGTTCCATGCCGGAGGTGTTCCGGAAGATTACTACGAGATCCCAATGGGTGAACCTGATATAAAGAGAACGGGTAAGGACATAACAATACTGACTATCGGGGCAACTCTTTATCCGGCAATAAAGGCTGCTGATACGCTTAAAGCAAACTACGGACTGGAAGCAGAGGTAATAGACGCAAGGTCGCTGGTACCGTTCAATTACCAGCCGGTTGTGGATTCAATCAGGAAGACCGGCAGGATACTTCTTGCCAGCGATGCCTCATCAAGAGGCTCGTTCCTCAAGGAGATGGCCCAGACGGTTACAGAGCTGGCTTTCGACTATCTTGATGCTCCTCCCGTGGTGGTTGGTTCCCGCAACTGGATCACGCCGGCCTACGAAATGGAGGAATACTTCTTCCCCCAGCCTGACTGGATAATTGATGCTATACACGAGAAGATCATTCCACTGAAAGGCCATAAACCTGCTAAAGACTTCTCCGGCGATAAAATGATACAACTAAACAGGGAGGGCGTCTGATAATAAAGGGATGTGTCATTATAATAGAAATACCCCCTACCCGACCTTCCCCCAGGTGGGCAGGAGTAGCAGCCTTTCCCCCCTGAGCCTGTCCCGAGCGAAGCCTCGGGGGGAAACAGGAAAGGGGGTTGATATTTTAGATTCCCGTCTTATGATTACTTTTATTTCAAATTGAATTAAATGGAGAAGGTTCAGAAATTCAAGAAAGAGCGTAAAGAGGTTGCCCTGTTCATGAGGCGGCTCTACCGTCTCGGGCTTACGACAACCTCAGGGGGCAATATCAGTCTTCGCGTTTCTGATGATATAGTCCTTATCACGCCGTCATCCACCGACAAAGGCCGGATGAGATGGAAAGAGGTAGGCATTATGACGATACCCGGTGAAAATCTCACACCGCACCTTAAACCATCGATCGAATATGCCCTTCACCTCAACATCTATAAAAAAAGTAAAGATGTCACGGCCATTGTTCATGCCCACCCTGTGTTTGCCTCATCATTCACTGCAATGAAATGCGAAATAAACACCAGCCTGACAGCCGAAGCACGTGCAATCTGCGGGAAACCGAAGTTTGTGCCATATGCCCTTATGGGATCCGCTGAACTCGCGGAAATAGTTTCGGAAAATGCTGCAGATTCTGATATCCTCCTGCTTGAGAACCATGGGATACTTACAACCGGGAGAGACCTGCTCAGGGCTTTCGATAAGATGGAAGTCCTCGAGAATGCAGCTAGGATGACCCTGATTGTTGAGATGAAAGGGAAGAAAAGCATGCTTACACCGGAAAGAATAAAGGAAATCGACCGGCTTTTCAGGTAACAGTAAACCCGGTTTGAAAAGTAATAAACCGTATTTAATGACAAAAAACCTTCTTTCCAGCTTCCCTTCCATTGAAGCGCTTGCAAGCAAAATGAAAGGCATCCCCGCACCTGCCTTCAGGGAAGCCAACGGACATATTCACACACCTTATTCCTTCAGTGCATTTGAAAGCCTCAGAACCATTTTCTCAATGGCAAGAGATGAGGAGATAGCAGTACTGGGAATCAATGATTTCTACGTTACCGACGGTTATGACGTCTTCTATTCCGAATGTCTCCGGAACAATATCTTTCCGCTGTTCAATATTGAATTCATCGGCCTGATGAAGAACGAACAGAAGTCCGGCATCAGGATAAACGATCCCAATAACCCCGGCAGGATATATTTCTGCGGGAAAGGCCTCGATTACCCTTTCTCGGCAGGATGGATGGATAAGCTGCAACTTGCCAGAGTAAGAAAAGAGAGCCAGAATCAGGTAAGGATGATGGTTGACAGGCTCAATGATCTTATAACAGAAGTAAATCCCTCTCTTAAAATCACTTACGAAGGCGTTAAGAACAGGTATGCCCGCGAGCTGGTCCGCGAAAGGCACCTCGCAAAAGCAGTCCGGATGCTTGCCATGGAAAATTATTCCGCTCCTGATGAGCAGCTTGAATTCATTGAGAAACTTTACGGAGGAAAGAAATCAAAACCCGGTATATCCATACCTGCAGCCCTTGAGAATGAGATCCGTTCAAACCTCTTAAAAGCGGGCGGGACTGCATTCGTACCGGAGGATGAGAGCTCCTTCATGGAACTGGAAAAGATTATTAAAATAATAATAAAAGCCGGCGGCATCCCATGCTATCCGGTACTTCTTGATGATCCTGCCAGCAGATTCACGGAGTTTGAAAGCGATCGTGAGAAGTTATATTCAGCACTCTCTTCACTGGGAATAGGATGCATAGAACTCATCCCCGGACGCAACGATCCTGTTATCTTAAAGGACTTTGTGGAATTTTTTAATGAAAAAGGATTTGTAATTATTTTCGGAACAGAACACAATACGCCGGAGTTGATACCGCTTACAGTCTCAGCCAGGGGAGGTGTGCCGCTCGACGACACATTGAAAAAAATTGCCTGGGAAGGCGCCTGTGTAATTGCGGCCCATCAGTACCTCCGGTCTCAAAGAAGACAGGGGTTTGTGCTTGACGACGGAAAAGTGAGCATCAGGCAGAAGGAGAGCCTGTCAATACTCGGGAGAATTGTAATTGAGTACTATTTAAACAGAAAAATTTATGAGCCAGGAGATTAAGGATCTGATAGAGATATCTCGGTTCTATGGAGCTGACAGAAATTATGTGATCGCAGGAGGAGGCAATACCTCTTTCAAGGATGAAAACACCATCTGGGTGAAGGCAAGCGGATATCCGCTGGCCACCCTTACGGAAGAAGGGCTTGTAGCAATGAGCCGGGAAAAGCTGCATGTGATAGCCTCGAAGATCTACTCCGAAGATCCCATCGGGAGGGAGGAGCAGGTCAGGAACGACCTCTTCGGTAGTATTATCGATCCGGCTCAGAAAAACCGTCCGTCGGTAGAGACCTCCCTGCATGAAATGATCAGATGGAAATTCGTGGTGCACCTGCATCCTTCACTGGTAAACGGAGTGCTCTGCTCAAGAAGTGCAAAGAACCTCATAAGCCAGTACCTTGGTGACGAAGTTCTTTTTGTGACATATACCGATCCCGGATATACTCTGTTCAAAAAACTGGAAAAAGAGATAATAGCATACCGCAGCATACACTCTAAAGATCCTCAGGTGATCCTTCTTGAGAACCATGGGGTTTTCGCGGGAGCAGATTCTACGGCGGAGGTCAGAAATATCTATGATGATCTGATGGCTGCAATCGAGAAGCACATCAAGCCTGTTTCAGATCCTGAAAACCTTCAGTATAATCCCACGCTCCATAAGATTCTGCCGGTTATCCGCATTTTGCTTTCAGATGACAAGACAAAAGTGATCAGGCACCGTAATAACACCCTGATCTCAAAATACTATTCAAACCAGCAGGAGTTTCACAAGATATCCCTGCCCCTCATTCCTGATATCATTGTTTACTGCAAGTCCCGGTTTCTTTATATTGAACACTCCTCATCAGCGGAGAAGATCATCGATTCATTCAGAAATCAGCTTCCGCGCTTTCTGAATGAATACGGTTATCCTCCGAAGGTGATTGTGATCAGGGATATGGGAGTATTTGCAGTGGATGATACCTGTTCGGCAGCAGATACAGTGCTGGATGTGTTTGAAGATAATATCAGGATATGCCATTATGCCCTTCAGTGCGGAGGAATAAAATTCCTTACTCCGGAGCAGGTTGCTTTCATAGATAACTGGGAAGTGGAAAATTACCGGAGGAAGGTAGCAAAACAGGGAAGCGGGGAAAGCAAACTGTCCGGAAAGATCGCAATTGTTACAGGAGGCTCACAGGGTTTCGGTGCAGGCATTGCCGAAGCGCTGTTCAGGCTGAATATGAATGTGGTCATTGCCGATGTAAATGAAGAATCAGGAAATAAGCTTGCAGCCGCACTGATGAAGGGCAAGCCTGCAGCAAAGGCTCTTTTCGTCAGAACCGATGTATCGGACCCGGCTTCGGTCAAGGAGCTTATTGTTAAGAGCGTCAGTGAGTTCGGCGGACTCGACATCATGATCAGCAATGCCGGAATACTTAAGGCCGGTTCGCTTGAAGAAATGGAACCGGATATGTTTTCAATGGTAACCGGCATTAATTACAACGGTTATTATTACTGTGTGAAATATGCTTCCGAGGTGATGAAGCTGCAGAATGCAGAGAAGCCGGAGTATTATACCGACATCATCCAGATCAACTCCAAGTCGGGTCTCCGGGGCAGCAACCGCAATTTTGCATATGCGGGCGCCAAGTTTGGAGGCATAGGGCTTACCCAGTCTTTTGCCATGGAGCTGGCTCCATTCAGGATTAAGGTCAATGCAATCTGCCCGGGCAACTTCTATGAAGGTCCTCTCTGGTCCGATCCGCAGAACGGGCTGTTTGTGCAGTACCTGAATACAGGCAAGGTGCCGGGCGCAAAAACAATAGAAGACGTCAGGAAGCATTACGAGGAGCAGGTGCCGATGAAGAGGGGATGCAGGCTTGAGGATGTAATGAAGGCACTGCTTTATATAATCGACCAGGAATATGAAACAGGCCAGGCAGTTCCGGTTACAGGAGGACAGGTAATGCTTAGCTAGGCGTCAGGCGTTGGGCGTCAGGCAAATCCCCTCCTGGGAGGGGCTTGGGGTGGGTTTAAGATTGCTTCGTCCCGAGTACTCGGGACTCGCAGTGACTGTAGAAATATTAGAAATATCTTTAATGAAAACCAAGGCTATAAGAATATACGGAAAGAAAGATCTGAGGCTGGAGGAATTTGATCTTCCGGAGATGAAAGATAATGAGATACTTGCAAAGGTTGTCTCCGACAGCATCTGCATGTCGTCGCACAAAGCAGCCCTGCAGGGCGCCGATCATAAGCGTGTTCCGGATGACGTACATATCAATCCGACTATTCTGGGTCACGAATTTGCCGGGGTGATACTTAAAGTTGGCAGCAAATGGAAGCACAAGTTCCATGAGGAACAGAAATTCACTGTCCAGCCGGCAATGGCTCATACAGGAACACTGGACGCCCCTGGATATTCGTACCGATATATTGGCGGAGATGCCACGCATATTATTATACCTGACATAGTAATGGAAGCCGACTGCCTTCTCACCTATGACGGAGAAGGTTTCTTCCCTGCTTCGCTTTCCGAACCTATGTCGTGCATTGTCGGTGCATTTCATGCCAGTTATCATGTTCCTCCGGGGACATACAGGCATGAGATGGGCATAAGGCAGGGCGGCAAAATGGCGATCCTGGCAGGTGTCGGACCAATGGGTCTCGGGGCAATAGATTATGCCATTCACCACGACAGAAAACCTTCTATGATCGTTGTCACGGATATTGACGACAGCCGCCTTTCAAGGGCTGCCTGCCTCTTCACACCGGAAAGTGCCGCAAAGGAAGGGATCAGACTGATATATGTAAACACTTCAAAAACACCTGATCCTGTTAAGCACCTGCGGGAGCTGACAGGAGGCACCGGTTATGACGACGTTTTTGTTTTTGCCCCGGTAAAGCAGGTTGTTGAACAGGCAGATGCTATCCTTGGATTTGACGGATGCCTTAACTTCTTCGCAGGTCCCACAAACCCGGAATTCAAAGCCGAATTCAATTTCTATAACGTGCATTATGCATTTACGCATATAACAGGCACCTCAGGCGGAAACACAGATGACATGCGTGAATCGCTGAAACTGATGAGCCAGAGGAGAATAAACCCGGCAATGATGATTACCCATATCGGGGGGCTGGATGCAGTTGTCGACACATTGCTGAACCTTCCTCAGATACCGGGAGGGAAAAAGCTTATCTATACGAATATTTCAATGCCGCTGGTTTCGCTTTATAAGCTGCGGGAAATGGGGGCCCATAATATATTATACGAAAAACTGCACGAAATTGTTTCAAAAAACGACTATATATGGTCGGTAGAGGCCGAAAAATGCCTGCTTGCGAACGCAAAGCCTATTTGATCTCTCCTTTTCTATTCTTTTTATCCGTATGACCCCTATCCCATCCTTCCCCCAAGGGGGAAGGAGCGGTGGAACTTTTCCCCCTTGGGGGAAATCAGAAAGGGGGTTTTTGATCATAAACTAAATAAACCAATATCACAGAAATCACTTGGGGATCATCTTCTTTGCGAATTCATGAGAAATATAATTCTCATAGCTCATGCATACATCTGATGCGAAATCGACACCGGTACCGATAACCTCTGACCATTTCTCCTCTCCCATTGCGGCCAGGTCTTCTGTTGAAATATTGTTTTTATAGATCGCTGCTATCATTCCTGCATTGAAATTATCTCCGGCCCCTATCGTGCTGATTGGTTTAATCGACTTTACGGGGAATCTGCCGGAAAAACCTGTTGTCCTCACATATACGCCTTCAGCATTGGCGGTATAGACCACACAATTGCTGTATTTGCTTACAACCTTCCATGCCTCATCGGGGGTAGCAGCTCCGAAGATATTCCTGAAATCTTCATCCGACCCCCTGATAAGAGAGGCCATCTGCATGTTTTCGATTATAAGGGGTCTGAGCCGATCAAGTTCCGAAGCATGGGCCATCCTGAAATTAGGGTCATAGATTACCAGGGCCCCCATTGCCTTTGAACTACTGACAAATTCCGTGAATTTATTTCTCAGCTCCGGCGTAATGGCATAAATTGAACCGCAGAGTATAATGTCATCCTTTCTTATATCCGGGAATCTCATCCTGAGCCTTTCGGAAGGATAATCCTTATAGAATGTATAGCTGGCATCATTCTTCTCATTAAGGAGAGCAATGGCTAGCGCTGTCCTGCCGTCGCTGTAGTGGTCAACATGATCTGTCCCCACACCGTTCTCATGAAGAAACCTGTCGATCATCCTGCCGATATCATCATCGGCATACTCGCTGATAAGACTCACGGGCAAGCCGATCCGCCCCAGGGAGACTGTGCTGTTAAGCATTGCTCCGCCGGGCTTAGCCGCCTGCGGCTGATCATTCTTGAAGATTATATCAAGAAGAGTCTCTCCGATACCGTAGATTTTTCTCATGTCAGGTAAAGTTTACAAAAAGTATAAACATAAAGATATCATTATATTTGTTAAAAATAATACAGGAAATGAAGGCAATGATGCTGACCGGGATCAGACAGATGGAGATGATGGAGGTACCTGACCCGGTGATTAAGGATTCGAAGGATGTTAAGATAAGGATGACAGTTATAGGTGTCTGCGGATCGGATATACACTATTACACAAAGGGGAAAATAGGTTCACAGGTTGTAAATTATCCTTTTACGGTCGGGCATGAGGGCGCGGGCGTTGTGGTTGAGACAGGCTCTTCGGTAAAGAGGGTGAAGCCGGGCGATGTCGTTGCGATAGAGCCGGCAATCTCCTGCCATGAATGCGATCAGTGTCTTGCCGGAAGGCAACATACCTGCCGCAGGTTAAGGTTCCTGGGGTGCCCCGGACAGGCTGAAGGGTGTCTTTCAGAGTTTATTGTTATGCCTGAAGAGTGCTGCTACCCCTTACCTGCAGGCCTTAATGCTGATCATGGTTCTCTTTCTGAACCCCTCTCTATCGGAATATATTCATTAACACATGCCGGTGATCTTAAAAATTCACGGATCGCCATACTGGGATTTGGTCCGATTGGTTTGAGCGTTTACCTGGCAGCCATGGCAGCTGGTGCTCACAACATTTTTGTTACAGACAAGATAGATGACCGTCTTAAGATAGCGGACAGGGAGGGTGCAGCGTATACCGGCAATCCCCTGAGGGATAAAATCACGGAACAGATCAGAAGTAAAGTGCCTCCGGGGCTGGATATAGTTTTCGAGTGCTGCGGCCAGCAGGAGGCTCTTGACCAGGCAGTGCAGATGCTGAAGCCGGGCGGCAGGCTCATAATTGTGGGCATCCCCGAAACGGAGAAATGGACATTGAGTGTTGATGATACCCGGAGAAAAGAGATATCTGTCTTCTTTGTAAGGCGCGAAGTTGACTGCGTGGAAAAAGCCCTTGATCTGATGCAGTCAGGGAAGATCAATAGTGACAACATGATAACCCACCGTTTTCCTTTTAATAAAACCAGGGAGGCTTTCGATCTTGTTGCCGCCTACCGTGACGGTGTCATGAAAGCGATGATAGATCTTTAATCGGTAAAATACCGGTATCTGAGCAGACCTTCAAGAAAATAATAATCTGCATATGTAAGCGGTACATCAACTTCACTGTTACCGGGAAGATGTCCAACGCCGTGCTTCAGAATAAAAAATCCGTTCTCTCCCTCTTTAGCCAGGTACTCATCAGAAGCAAGGCTTCTTAGCTGCTTCTCTGCGAAATCAAGATATTTCTTCGCTGTTTCCTCATCCGTGAACCGGCACAGATCGATAAGTGCTGATGCCATTATCGCTCCTGCCGATGCATCGCGCCTGGCGTCAGGTATGCCGGGAGCATCGAAATCCCAGTATGGTATCCCGTCATCCGGCATATTCGGATGGCTTATCAGGAAATCAGCTATATGAATCGCATGGTCGAGATATCTCTGAAGCTTTGTCTCCCTGTACATCGTTACATACCCGTAAAGCCCCCACACCTGGCCGCGCGACCATGCTGACCCGTCAGCAGCACCCTGGTGGGTCTGCTTCACCTGTATCCCACCGGTAATCGTATCATATGAAACAACATGCCAGGAGCTGTAATCAGGCCTGTAATGATTTTTAATGGTCGTATCGGAATGGCTGATGCATATATTGTAAAACGAGGAGTCGCCTGTTACGCTGAAAGCATACATGAGCAGTTCGAGGTTCATCATATTATCAATTATCACGGGGCACTGCCACTTTGAGTTGCTTCCCCATGACTGGATACATCCGATATTAGGTCTGAACCGGGTTGAGAGCGACCTTGCCGATGTCAGCAGAACCTCCTCATAACTCTCTTCGCCGGTCAGCCTCAATCCGTTGCCGAAGCTGTTATACATCATGAACCCGAGATCATGTGTTCCGGTGTTGTTCTTCTCCTTTTCCACCCGGGAAGTCATCTGTATGGCTAACTCCTTTATCTTTTCATCACCTGAATATTCATATATAAGCCAGAGGCTTCCCGGGAAGAACCCTGATGTCCACCATCCGGAGCCGGCGGTTACCAGGTTGCCATTCTCATCGATCGTCCTGGGCAGAAGATCAGGCTTCTCTTTCATAACCTCAGCCAGCAGGCTGTATTGCCTTAGTCCCGCAAGGAATGATTCGTCGATGATCTCTTTCATGTCTTTTTCTTTCCTGCATGATGATAAGATGATCATCGACAGGCATATTGTAATAATAATTGTCTTTTTCATTGAATATCAGGTTTTTGATAAATAAAATCAGCGCATTACCCGGCCCGATTTATCACCTTTCATCAGTTGTTCGACCTCACCGACAGTTACGAGATTGAAATCACCGTGTATTGTGTGTTTCAGGCATGAAGCGGCAACCGCAAAATCGAGGGTCTTCTGGTCATTATCAGGGAATGCGAGCATGCCGTAAATGATGCCTGCCATGAAAGAGTCGCCCCCTCCCACCCTGTCAATAATATGCGTTATCTGGTATACCGGGGCCTCGTAAAGCTTCCTGCCGTCATAGAGCACGCCTGACCATGAATTGTGGTCGGCGCTAACCGATCCCCTGAGGGTTATTATTATTTTTTTTGCCTGCGGAAATCTGGCTTTCAGCTTTTTGCATACAGATTCGTAGCTTGTTCCCCTGACTTCGCCCCTGAACACATCGGCTCCTTCGGGTTTGATCCCGAACACCTTATCTGCATCCTCTTCGTTGCCAAGGATAATATCGCACTCCTTCACCAGTTCTGGCATCACTTCTGATGCCGTTTTGCCCCATTTCCAAAGATTCTTTCTGAAATTAAGGTCACATGAGATGATTATCCCGCTCTTTCTCGCTGCCTTCACAGCCTCAAGACATACTGCGGCCGCTCCTTCTGAGATAGCCGGAGTAATACCGGTCCAGTGGAACCATTGGGTTTCCCTGAATATCTCTTCCCAGCTGATCATTCCGGGTTTGATTTCGGCAATTGCAGAATTAGCCCTGTCATAAATGACTTTGCCTGGCCGCGACACTGAGCCTGTTTCGAGGAAATATATGCCAAGTCTTTCTCCGCCTCTTAGTATATGGTTTGTTCCGACATTGTGCTTCCTTAGTTCCATGATCACTGAATCACCCAGGTCGTTCTGTGGAAGGCGGGTTACGAATTCTGCATGCAATCCGAAATTGGCCAGTGAAACAGCCACGTTGGCCTCCCCTCCACCAAATGAAGCGCAGTAGGAAGTCACCTGCGATATCCTCTGATGCCCAGGCGTTGCCAGGCGAAGCATTATCTCTCCGAATGTAATGACTTTCATATTTGATTTCAGTTACTTGTTGCTGGTTGCTGGTTGCTGGTTGCTGGTTCATGACCTCTCCACCAATTTGCGAGTACGGATCCTGTAATGTTCATGAGAGGTCCAAAGATCGCAGGAGCAAGACCCACGGTTGCAATTTTCCCCATCTGCAAGGCAAGGCCGGAAGCGAGACCACCGTTCTGCATGCCGACTTCGAACGCTATTGTGCGCCGGTCTCTTTCAGGCATCCCGAAGAGCCAGGAGATGGTATACCCGAGTGTATATCCGGAAAGGTTATGAATCAGGCTGGTCACCATAAGCAGAGCCCCCACCTGAAGCAGGCTCTCCCTGCCTGAAGCAGTTATGATGGTGACTATCACTGCAATACCAGCCATTGAGACAAATGAAAGCACTCTTTCCATTATCCTGTTGTTGCCCCTGAGGTTTCGCGACATTAAAACCCCTCCGGCCATCGGAAGGAAATAGAACCATGCAAGCGACTTGAGGAACTGGATAAAAAATTCGCCTGTTCCGGCACTCCGTGCCCTGGCAAACACAAGGGTTGTCATCAGGATTATCACAGGATAAACAATAAGCTGGATTATGAATGATGATCGTCCGGCACTTTTCCGTGCAAAAAGATTGAACATGAATCCGGCAATTATCGGAAGGATTATCATATTCAGGATATCAAGCATCATGCTCCAGAAATCTACCTCTATGAACTGGCCTCCGATCCATTTCATAAGTACCGGTGTTATGAATGGCGAGAGCAGTGTTGTAACTGCGCTGATGGTTACGGCCAGGGCAAGGTTAGCCTTTGCAAGGAATGACATTACATTGGATGCAAGTCCGCTAGGTACGCATCCTATCAGGATGATCCCTGCCGCTATCTCAGGAGGAAAATTGAACATCCGGGCGATCGTTAAGCCGACCAGCGGCATGATAGTAAACTGTGAAAATATCCCAATCAGAACACCTTTTGGCATTTTGATCACACCCTTGAAATCCTCAAAGCTCATCTGGGAACCCATCCCGAACATGATTACCTGAAGCAGGGGAACTATCATGCTCTTAAGCTGGAATTTGCCTATTGATGTGAAATACTGCGGGAAGAACATCGAAGCTGTAACTGCAGTAAATATCCATAGCGTATATGAAAATCCTTTAAGCGCAGGATAGCCTCTTACCCCCCAGGCAAGGGCGATGAAGCCCGCGATCATCATCATACCGCCAAGCTCAGTTTTCCTGAAAAGAAATGCGGATATGGCACCGGCAAAAATAGCGAGTGTAACAAATAGCAGATACCTGTAATACTTTGTTTGCATTATTTTGTAAAATATATCCGGCACTTTACATTTTAAAGATAAACAATTGGACAATATTGCCCATAAACCCCGGGAATTTTAAAAATAAATGCTTTTTTTCAGGATCATTATCTTTTTAATTGAGCAAAAATAGTATTACATTCGGTACAATATAACAGCATAATTTCCTGACCTATGAAAAAGATCCTCGTTATCGGCAGTTCCAATACCGATATGGTAATTAAAACTGACAAAATCCCTTCACCCGGAGAAACGATCCTCGGAGGCACATTCCTTATGAATCCCGGAGGCAAAGGTGCAAATCAGGCAGTTGCAGCCGCACGCCTCGGAGGGAAGATAACTTTTGTGGCAAAAATAGGCGATGACTTGTTTGGAAGCGAGACTACAGGCATACTCAAGAAAGAGGGTATTGACACGCGGTACATCGTAAAAGATACCGAACTTCCGTCAGGTGTTGCCCTTATTACGGTTGACTCCGAAGGAGAGAACAGTATTGTCGTCGCGCCCGGATCGAACGGCAACCTTCTCGTTCAGGATATTGACAATGAGGTCTTTACTCCAGGCAAATATGGAGTAATGCTGCTTCAGCTTGAGATCCCGCTCATGACAGTCGAATATGCCGCAATTACGGCATCTGAAAACAAAATTAAAGTTATACTGAATCCTGCTCCCGCGCAGAAGCTTCACGATTATCTCCTTAAGCATCTGTGGCTGATCACACCGGATGAAACAGAAGCCAGTATACTGACAGGCATCAAGGTGCACAACGAAACTACAGCTGATGCTGCTGCAACCTACCTGCTGAAGAAAGGAGTGAAGAATGTGATTATCACCATGAGTGCGGCCGGGGCATTTGTAAAAACCGGGGAATTTACCGAAATGTTCCCGGGTGTAAAAGTCAAAGCCATTGATACCACCGGCGCAGGGGATGTTTTCAATGCTGCCCTTGCTGTTTCATTCGCTGAAGGAAAAGAGCTAAGGGAAGCTGTGATATTCGCAAACAAGGCAGCATCCATTTGCGTGACGAGGATGGGAGCACAGAGCTCCGCACCTTACAGGGAAGAGGTTATAGTATAATCAACTCAAGCATCATATTATGAAATATGTCATAATTGCCTGCATGGGGGCACTACTTTCTTTTACAGGCTGCTCCGGCCCTGCCGATGAAAAGGTGAATATCATTTTCGATACTGACCTCGGCCCTGATTATGACGATGTCGGAGCCCTTGCTTTTCTTCATGCAACAGCCGACAGCGGCCTGGCAGAAATACTGACTACGGTTTCGTCAAACAGGCACAAGCTCGTTGCACCTTCTATAGATGTCATAAACACATATTTTGGCCGACCTGATCTTCCTCTTGGAGCACCAATAGGTTACGGGGCTGATATGGGTGCATGGCAGAAATGGCCCGATTCCCTGGTGGCAAAGTACCCCCACCACGTAAATTCCACATCTGAGGTCAGGGATGCTGTTGATGTTTACCGTGAGATCCTGATGTCGCAGCCGGATAAAAGCGTGACAATTGTCACAGTCGGATTTCTGACAAACCTGGCAGGCCTTCTTAAATCTGGACCCGACGATCACAGCCCTCTAAATGGGATAGACCTGGTTTCTGAAAAGGTCAGGCTGCTTGTATCAATGGCAGGCAAATTCCCGGAAGGAAAGGAGTTCAACATTTATATAGATTCTGTTTCTTCAAAATTTGTATTCGAGAACTGGCCGGGCGAAATAATATTCACTGGATTTGAGATCGGATGGGAAATAAGGACCGGACTGAGGCTGATAGAATCTCCTGTCAGCAACAGCCCCGTAAAAGATGTATTCAGTATGAGTATTCCCATGTCGGAAGAAGACAAATATGGCCGCATGAGCTGGGATGAAACTGCAGTGCTTATCGGAGTATATGGGGCTGAAGGATTCTTTGATACGAAAAGAGGCAGGATAATAGTCAACGAGGATGGCAGCAACACCTGGGTGGATGATCCTGAAGGAAACCATACCTATGTAATTCAGAAAATGCCCGTACCTGAAATGGCAAAATTCATTGAAGACAGAATGATGCATATACCTATGAATAAAAAATAGTTACACAGAGTCCCGAGTACTCGGGACGGAGGATACACAGAGATCCACGGAGGGTTACAGCCATCTAACGCTCTGTGGAACTCTGTGCTTTCTCTGTGAAACTCTGTGTAACTAAAGTTCTTAGTATTAAAAACAATTTTATGAAAACTATTACTTCACTTGTTAACTTTATCTTATTACTGCTCCTAACCTCATGCAGTAACAAAGAGGCTGAATTCAAAACCATTGATCCCGAAGTCCTTAAAGACAAGATCGCCGGGGGATGGGCCGGCAAGATGATCGGCGTCACATACGGGGGACCCACTGAATTCAGGGCCAGGGCAGCTACTTACGAGGATTCAATAAAATGGAAGCCGGAAGACATTAAAGGAAGTATATGGCAGGATGACCTGTATGTCCAGCTTACATTCCTGATGGCTATGGACAAATACGGAATTGATGCGCCTGTGAAAAAATACCAAGAGCTGTTCGCTAAAGCCGGTTACCCTTTGTGGCATGCAAATATGCAGGCCCGAAAGAATTACTACGACTCTGTTTTTGCGCCTCTTTCAGGGAGTCCTGAGTACAATATCCATGCGGATGATATTGATTTCCAGATAGAAGCTGACTATATCGGCTTCATGTGCCCCGGGATGCCGCAAACAGCGCTTAAGATTGCTGACAGAATCGGGCATATAATGAATTACGGTGACGGAGTCTATGGAGGAGTATTTGTAGCAGCTCTTTATGCCGGGGCTTACTTTGAATCAGATATAGCGCTTATTCTGGAAAAGGCATTGAAATCGATACCCTCAGAAAGCGATTATTGCCGGATAATAAAGGATGTCATAAAGCTGCACGGGCATTATCCTGATGACTGGAGGGCTGCATGGAAGGAGCTTGAAAACAAATGGGGTGATGTTGATATCTGCGGGGCCGGCGATCCTTTTAACATTGACGCAAAGCTTAACGGAGCCTATATAGCAATGGGACTGCTTTATGGTGAAGGCGATCCAATGAAGACCCTGGAAGTATCAACCCGCTGCGGTCAGGATTCGGATTGTAATCCGTCGAACGCCCTTGCTGTGCTCGGTGTAATAAGCGGATTCAGCAGTCTGCCTGCCGGAATGCAGGAAGGAATAAAGAATATAGGCGACTCGGTCTTCATCCACACTTCTTACTCTTTCAATTCTGCTGTTGAAAGCACATATAAATATGCACTTGACCTGATAGCAGAAAACGGCGGGACAACTGCCGGCAGAACAATCAGTGTAAAAGTGCAGGACCCGGTCGCACCCCCGATTGAGGTTTCATTCCCCGACTTGGTCTTTGACAAAAGAGTTTCTATTTTCGATGATGGTTCATGGACCTTCAGGGGGGAATGGAAAATTCAGGAGGCAAGCGACCGCAGTGGTCAGCCTGTAAAGCAATCCATGTTTGCACAGAATAAAGGTGATGAGCTCGAGATAGCTTTCAGCGGAACCGGGATAGCACTTACCGGAAACTGGTTCAGGGATGGCGGAAAGGCCGATCTGTTTGTGGATGGCAAATTTCATCGCACCATTGACACCTACTATTACTTTGCAAACCAGCAGCACGTTGAGACTCTATGGCATGTTACCGGACTGCAGCAGGGAGAGCATAAGATCAGGGTTGTCGTGCGGGGAGAAAAGCGTCCCGAATCGGAAGGAACAAAGGTTTATTTAACCGGAGCGACAATTTTTAAAACGTCTCCGAAAAAAAGTGATAATTTCAAGTTTTCTTATGAATAATTAAAAGTGCCTGGAGTGCCTAAAGTACTTAGAGTTAAATAGTCTGTTCTTAACTTTAAGTACTTCAAACTTTAGTCACTTTAAGTACTTCTTCTTAATTTTAAGTACTCCAAACTCTAAGTACTCCAAACTTAAAAACTATGTTCATACCGCAAACCTACTCACTCGCCGTCATTCTCTGCATAATCACCATGCTCTGCTGGGGATCATGGGGCAACACCCAGAAGCTCGCAGGAAAATCATGGAGGTTTGAGCTCTTCTACTGGGACTATGTAATCGGCATCCTGCTTTTTGCAGTGACCCTCGGCTTCACAATGGGCAGCACAGGGGAGAGCGGACGGAGCTTCATTGAAGATATTTCACAGGCAGATACCGGCAACATTCTCAATTCAATGCTCGGGGGCGTAATCTTCAATGCTTCAAATATCCTGCTTGTGGCGGCCATGTCCATAGCCGGCATGGCTGTTGCCTTTCCGGTTGGTGTCGGCATTGCCCTGGCCCTCGGTGTGATTATTAACTATATCGCCGTGCCCAAAGGCAATCCCACTATCCTGTTCACCGGCCTCGCACTCATCGTTGTCGCGATAATCATTGACGCTATAGCCTACAAGAAGCACAGTTCATCACAGCAGAAGGTATCCGGGAAAGGAATAATGCTGTCAGTCTCGGCGGGAGTCCTGATGGCTCTTTTCTACCGGTTCGTGGCCAGCTCCATGGCAACCGATTTTGTGTCACCCGAAGCAGGCAAGCTTACCCCCTACTCCGCAGTTTTCTTTTTTGCCATCGGTGTGCTGCTAAGCAACCTGATCTTCAACTATATCATTATGAAGAAGCCTTTTGAAGGTGCGCCTCTCTCGTTCAAAGACTATACAAACGGAAGTGTAAAAGTACATCTGACAGGAATACTGGGGGGCATAATCTGGAATATCGGAATGGCAATGAGCATACTCGCTTCGGAAAAAGCAGGCTTTGCTATCTCCTATGGTCTTGGACAGGGTGCCACTCTAATTGCCGCTCTGTGGGGAGTATTTATATGGAAAGAATTCAAAGGAGCAACAAAACAGGTTAACTTATTGATAGTAGCCATGTTCCTTGCCTATCTCGCGGGACTTGCACTGCTGGTATACGCAGGAACGTAATTGTTATTGCGGATTGCGGATTTTAAAACTATATTATGATTAAAAAGTCACTTTTAATAACGATTTTATTGTCTGCTGTTTATGCAGCAGGAGCACAGAATGTAGGATCTCCGCCTGAATGTATCAGGGCGCTGACTTCTGAATGGAAAGGTGAAAGGTTTGATGATGGCAGGCCAAAAGTTCCGGATTCGATCCTGGAACGATTAAAAAACATCTCTATAGAGGAGGCCTGGGGAGTACTTCGCAACAAAGGCTATATGAATCAGTTCGAAGGTGACTGGACCATCATTCATCCTGATGAAGTAATGACAGGAAGAGTGGTAACCGCACAGTATATGCCTCTCAGACCTGACTTTGAGAAGTATATAAAAGAAAAGGGGAAAGCTGAAAACCGGGCACAGCAGGGAGGCACAAACTCCTGGCCCATAGATGTGCTTGTGGAAGGCGATGTTTATGTTGCCGACAGCTATGGCAAGATAATAGACGGAACTCTCATAGGTGACAATCTTGGCAATTCAATCTATTCGAAGTCGAAACGGGGAGTAATTTTCTACGGCTCAGTAAGGGATGTTGAGGGATTGAGTGAGATAGAAGGCTTCAACGGATGGATCAAGGGCTCTGATCCATCGTACATCATGCAGATGTCGCTCGTTTCAATAAATGCTCCGGTACGCATAGGCCGCGCAACAGTTCTGCCCGGCGATGTAGTGCTGGCAAAAAAATACGGCGTGATATTCATACCCTCTCACCTTGTTGAAGAGCTTGTGATAACTTCCGAGGTAACTGCACTGCGTGACCAGTTCGGGCACCAGAGGCTTCGTGAAGGAACATACAAGCCCGGCCAGATCGACAGCCAGTGGAGCGATGAGATCAGGAAGGATTTCATGAACTGGCTCAGCAATTACCCGGGTAAGCTTCCAATGTCAAAGCAGGAGCTGGATAACTATTTTAAGGAAAGAAATTGGTAATGAACGGCGTCAGGCGTCAGGCGTCAGGCGTCAGGCGTCAGGCGTCAGGCGTCAGGCGTCAGGCGTCAGGCGTCAGGCGTCAGGCGTCAGGCGTCAGGCGTCAGGCGACCTGTAAATCTGAACCGAAAGGAAATTTAAAACTTAATCATATGAAAAAAATCATTGAAGAAATAAGGAAGCAGGAAAGTCAGTCGGAACAGGGTAAGAATAGCAATAGGCGCAGCTTCCTGAAAAAAACGGCTATGGGAGGAGTGGCTCTTGGAGGGCTCATGGCACTTTCGTTTGAGGACATGATCGCTCAGACAACTTCCGGAGTGAGCAGGGCTTCAAGCCCCTCCGACCTCAAGATCACCGACATGCGTGTCGCCGTGGTCGGGAATGTTGGACGAACGGCAATTATAAGGATAGATACTAATCAGGGAATCTCCGGGCTTGGTGAAGTGAGGGACGGCGCAGACGAGAGGTACGCGCTCATGCTTAAAAGCAGGATTCTGGGACTGAATCCCTGCAATGTTGAAATGATATTCAAGATAATCAGGCAGTGGGGTTACCACGGAAGGCAAGGAGGAGGAGTATGCGCAGTTGAGATGGCCCTCTGGGATCTTTGCGGAAAAGCCTATGGTGTTCCGGCCTGGCAGCTCCTGGGCGGCAGGTACAGGGATAAGATCCGCCTGTATGCCGATACCCCCGGGGCAAAGGACCCTGTCACATTTGCGCAAACCATGAAGCGGCGCGTTGAGGAACAGGGATTTACATGGCTCAAGATGGATCTCGGTATTCATGTAGTTGCAAATCAGCCGGATACAATAGTAAATTCAAAATTCTGGGATGGGGCGACCGGCCAGTACGACCTGAGGACATACATGGGCTACGGAAACACCCTTCATCCTTTTACCCAGGTGCAGATCACCGATAAGGGGCTCGAGGGAATGGCCGAATATGTGGAACAGGTTCGTAATGCTGTGGGATATGAGATGCCCCTCGCCGCTGACCACTTCGGTCATTTTGATATTAACAATTCCATACGATTTGGAAGAGCGATGGAAAAGTACAGGCTTGCATGGCTGGAAGATATGGTTCCCTGGTTTTATACCGATCAGTGGAAAACAGTATCGGATGCGATCGAAACGCCTACCTGTACGGGGGAGGATATTTACATGCTTAAAGACGGATTCAAGCCTCTTCTTGATGCCCGTGCAGTTGATATAATCCACCCCGACCTGGCAACATCAGGAGGATTGCTTGAAACAAAGAGGATTGGCGACTATGCCGAGGAGTGCGGAGTTGCAATGGCAATGCACATGGCAGGGACACCCGTATGCTTTATGGCCAATGTACATTGTTCTGCAGCAACACAGAATTTTCTGGCTCTCGAACACCACAGTGTTGACACCCCATGGTGGGAAAACCTTGTAAGGATGACAGGAAGCCAGCCAATGGTAACAAATGGGTTCGCCAATGTGCCGCTCGATTCTCCTGGTCTGGGCATCGAACTGAACGAAGAAGAAGTAAGGAAGCACCTGCATCCCAGGGCCAAAGGTTATTTCGAACCTACACCCGAGTGGGACGACAGGCGTTCGCACGACCGGTTGTGGAGCTGATCATATTCATTACACTCTTCTATGAAAAAAGCAAATATTCTTCGGCTCATTATCCTTGAGCTTGCTTTATTCTTATTTCTTGGCTCCTGTTCATCCTCTTCAACAACAGAAATCAGCGGAGAGATGAAAACCTGGCATACAATAACACTGACATTCACAGGACCTTATGCTGCTGAATACGATACAATAAATCCCTTTCTGGATTATCTTTTAAACGTATCCTTTTCCAGCGGAGATATGGAATTCGAGGTGCCTGGGTTTTTTGCAGCAGACGGTAATGCTGCTGAAACATCATCAAGATCAGGAAACAAATGGCGGGTTCACTTTTGTCCTCCGTCTGATGGAATATGGAATTATAAGGTAAGCTTCCTCAAAGGAAGGAACATTGCCATTGCAGATGATGCGGGCATGGGACAAGAATGTTATTTTAATGGAACTGCCGGCGAAATGAGGATAAAAAAGAGCGATAAACAGGCTCCTGATTTCCATATAAAAGGGCGGCTCAAATATGATGGTACACATTATCTTAAATATGCAGGAACCGGTGAGGGGTTTCTGAAAGGCGGGGCTGACTCTCCTGAGAATTTCCTGGGATACAGGGATTTTGACGGAACATATTACGGGGGGAACAATAAGGCGCGAAGCGGAGAGGCCGCTCCTAACAGCGGACTTCATCTTTATGAACCTCACATCAGTGACTGGAAAGAAGGCGATCCTCAATGGAAAAACGGACTGGGAAAAGGAATAGTAGGAGCACTCAACTATCTGTCGTCCAAGGGTATGAATAGTGTATACATGCTCACAATGAACATCCTGGGCGACGGAGAGGACGTGTGGCCTTATACTGACCGTAACGAAAGATACAGGTTCGATTGCAGCAAGCTCGACCAGTGGGAAATTGTTTTTTCTCATGCAGAGAAGCTTAGTATTATGCTCCATTTTGTTCTTCAGGAAACCGAGAATGAATGTCTTCTTGATTGCGGTTACCTCGATGTGCAGCGCAAATTGTATCTGAGGGAACTGGTCGCTCGTTTTTCACATCACCTGGCAGTAACATGGAACCTTGGAGAGGAACACCACCCAACTGACTGGTCGCCATACGGCCAGACTTACAGGGACACAAAGCTCATGGCCGATTACCTGAGGGCAATTGATCCATATGATAATTTCATCATTATTCACACTCATTCTGCCCCTCAGCAGCGACTGAAAGATATGACACAATACCTCGGATTCAGGAATGTTGAGGGACCGTCAATCCAGTGCGGTAACATTAATGAAATTCATGAGGATGCAAAACACTGGATAAGCAGATCAGCAGAATCTGGTCATAAGTGGGTTGTCTGCATCGATGAAATTGGTCCGCACTGGCAGGGAGCAATGCCTGATGCCATGGATCCTGCCCATGACACCATAAGGCACAAAGTGCTCTGGGGAAATCTCATGGCCGGAGGCGGAGGGGTGGAATGGTATTTCGGGTATAACTACCCCCACTCCGACCTGAGCTGTGAAGATTGGCGAAGCCGTAACAATCTGTGGGAACAGACAAAAATTGCCCTTGATTTCTTTCACAATAATCTGCCTTTCACAGAGATGGAAAGTGCTGATGATCTGACACGTGATCAGGATGATTACTGCTTCGCGAAGAAAGGATCCATATACGCTCTCTATCTTCCGACAGCAAAAGCTGCTGATATCCTGCTTTCTGAAGGCAATTACAATATTGCCTGGTACAATCCGCGCAACGGAGGTGAATTGCTGAAGGGAAACATTACATCAATCACAGGAGGAGGTTACAGATCAACCGGAAATCCACCCGGGGACGACAGCAGAGACTGGGTTTGCCTGATCAGGCGGAATTGACTAAAGTTCAAGATTGATTGCCTTATTAATCAGAAACGACTTTATTTCTTCTTCGGAAGGTTGATCAGCCAGATATTCAACAGGTTCCTTATGGTAAATATCCTTAAAGTAACATATCTGTGCCCTGAATAACTTCTGTGAAAACATCTGGTCGTAAATTTCAACAGCACGGTCAGAAATCTGGTTTATGGTGAAATGATTTTTTAAAAGATAATAAAAGTCGACATAGTCTTTCCATTTCGATCTTCGTCCAAGGGCGTATGCCTTCATAGCGGCAAGGTCAATCAAGGAGGGTAGACGTAATATGTCTTCAAAATTGTTTTCAGCCTCAATTATGTAAGGGTATTCAAAGAAAGTAAATGAAACGTCATTCACAGTCAGGTTCAGTTGTTCGGAAACCCTGCGGGTTACCTGATATTTAAAATGAAAGGCCGATATTTTTTCAATAATCTTTTTTGGATGAATGGAAGAGCTTTTAAATAAATCGAAATCAATTGATCTCCTGTGTCCAAGGTATAGAGCTATTGCCGTTCCTCCGACAAGATAGAATTCACGTTTAAACTCCTTAACAAGTGGTAAAAGTTTAAGCTGATTATCCGAAAAGATCTCTTTATGCATATTTATTAAAATAGAGAGAAAAGAAATTATATATCTCAGGGTAATAGTTTAATTTTTTTCTTCCCTCGGCTGCAAAGAAAATCCTTGCTGTATCTTTAATTCCCATTATGCCGATCAAAGTCATAATGTCATCCATTGATCCATAATTTAAGATAAATTCCACAACTACATCTGGACTCAGATCTTCCTTCTTATCTTCAGGGATATACCAGAAAAGATTACTGTGCTTCCTTATGAATTTCTTAACTTCCGGAGTGTTCATTTTGTGCAAAAGTATCTATTAAAGATAGTAAAATTCCCGGTAAAATGCAAGAAATATTGAGACCTGATCATGACTGCAGAAAAAAAAATTAGAAGCTTAAACTATCCAGGGCCTCTGTCTCTCCTTTGCTTTTTCAAGTGCTTCAAGGGCGATGTTCACATCCTCAACAATCTGGAAGTCGTACATCCCGAGGCAGACAAAATCAGCTCCGTTACTGAAAGCGTATTTCAGTCCCTCCTCCGGTGAAATAGCTCCGGCGGCAAGTACCTTGAAGGCTATCCATGGTTCATTAAGCGTTCCCATAAACCTGATTGTCTCCTCAGGATCGTAGTCAAACATATTATCCTTCCAGGGAGAACCCGGTTGGGCCGACCAGTAGTTATGGCTGTGGCAGGTCTTCACCCAGTAATCGGGTTTTATGCCGTATTCAACACATTTCTTAACCGCTTCTATTTTATGTGCTCCTATGCCTGCCGGTTTACCATGACTGCGAATCTCTTCTATTCCGCTGCGGATCAGTTCCATACGCTGTTCCAAAGTTCTTCCCGCGACAGGATCATTCCAGTTTTCATCAGCCCAGCGGTCAGTGATCTCTCCCTGGCAATAAAGCGCATCGGCTTCAACTGCAAGTGACATGGCAATACCTTTCTGAAAATCGAGAGCTATCCCGCAATCGGATATAAATTTCATCTTCCCCCTGAATTCATGTCTGTATTTCTGCCATATCCTGCCCAGCTGCGGATTTGTTATAATAGCGTTGATTCCGCATTTTTCAGCAAGGGCCATGGTCTGCATCACCTTTTCATCAGTGTGATAAGTTTTGACCAGCTTTGAAACATAAATAAGATCCCGCGCATGCGCCCAGCCCCCGATAAGATTTCCACCCATTATTAGCCTGCTCAGTTCAAATTTTGCCGGATTGCCCTTTTCATCCTTATAATTGATTGATGTTTTCGGAACTTCTCCCTTAAGTTCCTTAAGAGACGAGTACGTGAATTTCAGAAGGGTTGCCCCGGAGTTAGCATCCATTCCCTGGACTTTCAGGAACTTCTCTTCAAAGCTGTCCCATTTACTCTTCCGGTAGAGAGCATAGGCGAATGCCCCGAGTGCCGGTACCGAGATCAGGTCCTTTATGATCTCCCTTCTGCCTTTTGCCTCGCCTTTTTCAACTGGTGTACCCGGAACAGGCTTCCTTGCTTTCTCATCCTTCCACCTTCGGACAAGCCTGTCAATTCCGAAATGGGTCCCTGACGGAATGAAAATAAATGCAGCAAGTACAAATAATTCAATAAGTGTCTTATTTATCCAGAGGTAACTACCTTCGGCCGGGACACTGATCATATATCCCGGGATGGGAGGATAAGCGACAAAATAGAACAGCAGCAACAGGGCTCCTGCACCTGCCGCGGCCCGGGTAAAAAGGCCAAGTACCAAAGCCAGTCCGATCAGGATCAATCCCCAGATATTAAGAAAGTCAATTATTGAAGTAATGGCGGATGATTCTGACATCCAGGTAAATACCGGAGCGAAGATCCATCTTGAGCCGGCAAGGAATGGAGCCGAGCTCCAGCCTCCGGCTATAAGCTTTGAGAGTCCTTCATAGAGAAGATGCCAGCCTGCAGCAATTCTGATTACAGTAACTGACCATTTGAATAACCTGTCAGGAAACTGTATTGATGGCTTTAATGTAGTCTTCACTTTAAATTGTTTTTCTATGTTCAACGTATTGTGAAATTATCTTGTTCAGTTCATTCCGGTTGATAGGTTTGGAAATATAATCGCTGCATCCTGCCGAAATTGCAGATTCCCTGTCGCCGGAAAGGGCATAAGCTGTCTGTGCTATGATAGGAATCTTTTTGTTGAACCGGCGTATCTGCCTTGTCGCCTCCAGCCCGTTCATACCTGGCATCCTGATATCCATAAGGACAAAGGACAATTCGGGATGTTCGCGTACAGATCTCACCGCATCATTGCCGTTGGAGGTATGAAGGAAAGAGATCCCGGGTCCGGCCAAAAGACT
This sequence comes from Bacteroidales bacterium, assembly GCA_041303415.1. GTDB lineage: Bacteria > Bacteroidota > Bacteroidia > Bacteroidales > VadinHA17 > LD21. The sequence goes on along the minus strand of JBFYPG010000100.1, from coordinate 9,818 downwards.
CTCAAGGTAAAGATAGCTTGCATAGTCATCCTCTGCTATGAGGATGGCAAGGGTTTTCCCGGAGATACTATGTACAGGGTCATGAGGTGCGGCATCAGCATTATCCTCATCTGCAGCGGAATAAGGAATGGAAAAAGTGAATGTGCTTCCTTTACCCGGCTCTGACTGAACCCATATCTTTCCCTTCAGCAGGTCGACATACGCCTTTACTATCGAAAGGCCAAGCCCTGAACCCTCCTGGGGCCTTGAGAACGACATATCGCCCTGTACAAAACGATCAAAGACGGAATTAAGTCTTTCTTCGGGAATGCCGATCCCTGTATCCCTGACAAAGAACACGAGGTTATCCGCTTCACCATAACATCCGAATTCCACTGAGCCTGAGTCAGTGAATTTTACGGCATTTTTGATGAGATTTGAGATTATGCTTTCCAGTTTGTTCCTGTCGGTCTGCACTGCCCTGATTTCAGGCGGGAGGTTGTTCGAAATGAAGTATTTCAATCCTTTCTGACCGGCCTGCTGTTTGAAGAAACCGTAATAATATGACATCATATCAGGGATATTAATCGGAGACATATGGAGCTTTAGTTCACCCGTTTCTATTTTCGAAATCTCGATAATGTCATTTATCGTATCGAGCAGCCGGTGGCTGCTCTGTGTCACTATATCGATATAGGCGATCTTGTTCTCCTCTGAGAGATCAGGTTCCTTAAGCAGATCCAGGAAACCTATGATCCCGTTCATCGGGGTGCGTATCTCGTGGCTCATATTGGCAAGGAATGAAGATTTCAGACGATCGCTCTCTTCGGCTTTTTCCTTGGCTACGATCAGCCGCTGTTCTTTTCTGAGTCTTTCCCGGACATTGACAAGTGACTGGGCATATACTTTCAGCAGCTGTTCTTCAAATTCTGTATAGACATGCCTTTGTCTTACCGAGTCGAATCCAACAAAACCCGTACATTCGCCATCCTCAAGCAGAGGAATAGTAAGGACGGATATTGTACTCTGATCTTTAATGAAGTTTCGCAGATTTTCATCAGTCAATAAATCAGCATCCTCCACCTTTATGGTATCACCCCTATTATGTATTGCAATCCACTCGGAAAATCCTTCAAGCGGTATTAACCGTAATTTATTTATCTGTGGCTCTATTTCTTCCCTGCACCATTCAAAAGTGTTCGTGCCGGTATTATTTTTAAAGTCATATTCAAAGACATATGCCCTGTCGGCGCTAACAAACTCCCCAATTTTTACCAGCGACCTGCTGACCTCTTCCTCTATCCGATCCAGAGGCAAATTTATAAAGCCGATAGAGAGGTCGATAAGAAGCTTTCTCATGTCGGACAGATACTCAAGGCGCAGCTGCGCTGTTTTCTTCTCAGTGATATCCTTTCCGTATAATGAAGCTCCCACAACGTTTCCATCAATAACAATAGGGTTCATCGATACCTCAATGTATACTGATGTGTCATTAATGTCAATCCGGTCTTCAAAAACAAAATGTTCATTATTGAAGGTTCTTTCATACCTCTCCTTCCATATCTGTCTTATGCTGGCAGGGAGAGATTCAACAATATTAACACCTTTTTTAAGCTGCACACCGAATGTTGCATTGAACGCTTTAGCAAATACTTCATTTATATACTGAATCTCATAGTTTCTGTCCACCGACCAGATACTTTCCAGTGTGTTTTCAATTATCGCTTTCAGGTTGGCTTCGCTCTCCTTTATAGCATTTGCAGTGTGTTTGCGTTCTGTTATATCCTCAAGTATTCCATCGAAATAGAGCGGATTGCCGTTTTTATCGAAAATCAGGCGGCTGTTGTCCCTGACCCATATCAGCTCTCCGGACTTCTTTTTCAGCTGAAATTCGCTTGTTATCACTGCCGTCACTGTTTTCGATTTATCGATCTGATTACCGCGGTCAGCAGGATCGGCATAGAGCTGATGAACGTTAAGCCTGATGAGCTCTTCTGCCGAACTGTAATTCAGCATTTTAACAAGAGCGGGATTGGAATATAAAAGCTGTCCGTCAGTAGCAGTTCTGTATACTCCCACAGGTATCTGGTCAGCAAGGGATCTGTATTTATCTTCACTTTCCTTAAGGGCGGCGAGCACCTGAAACCGTTCAGTAATATCCCTTGACATGGCAAATACCACCTCCTGCCCAAAGTACATACCCCTGTTCAACACGATCTCCTTGGGAAATATCTCTCCGTTTTTGCGTCGCCCCCACCACTCAAATCTCTGAGGTTCTCCGGCAAATGCCTTCTTTACATGCTCAAGGGTTTTGTCAAGATCATTCCTCCCGGGAGCTCCAAGCTTTTCAGGCGTGAATCCTACTATCTCCTCCCTCTTATAGCCGTACATCCTTATCGCTGCCGGATTCACATCCAGAAAAACGCCATTCCTGTCCTGTATATAAATGCCATCTGTCGCATGTTCGAATATGCTTCTGTAGCTGAGCTCACTTTCCACAAGAGCCGCGTTCATCTGTATAAGCTTTTGGCTTTCAGACGTTTTATTCCCATAATCCTCCGGCCTGACAGGTTTTTTCTTCATCTTACCGCTCCCTGTTTTAGAAGGGTTAAACTAATGATTTTATTGCAAAAAACATCAAAAAAATAACTTTTAATTTAACCGGAATCAGAAATTAAGAAATATCCTGCAGAATTTCTGAAGATTTGTCTTAACTTTAATTGCAGATGACAGAATGAATAGTATCAGGGAATTTGCCGGAACTCTTCCGGCAGAGAAAATGCAATATGGAAGCTCTTCCAATCATCCAGGCTCGACGAAAATGCGGGCAGGTAAACTTACCATGCTCTATTCGGAAGGCTCGTTGAGGTATATCTCCTGTGGAAATATGGAGATCATAAGGATGATATTTGCGGCAGTAAGGGATAGGAACTGGCTTACTGTAAAACCTGTAATTACGGTAAAAAACATTGACAGGACTGAAAATAGTTTCTCTGTTGTCATTAATTGCATCTACCAGTCTGATGAAATAAATTTCTGCTCAGATTACCTTATTACAGGAGGCGCTGATAACACCATTTCATTTGAGATGAAGGGTAATGTCCTTGAAAAATCTGTCAGAAACCGTATCGGATTATGTGTACTCCACCCTGTTGAAGGAGGCAAAAGCTGTGTCATTGAACACTCCGACGGCTCCCGTGAACAAACCGGCTTTCCCTCAGAGGTAAGCCCTAACCAGGTGTTCAGGAACATTAAGTCAATGAGCTGGATATCAGGCTCAGCAAGCTGCAGGCTTGACTTTGAAGGAGATGTTTTTGAAACCGAGGACCAGAGGAACTGGAGTGATGCTTCATTTAAAACCTATTCGACGCCCCTCTCTCTCCCCTACCCTGTGACCCTGGAAAAAGGAACTGTTATTTTCCAGAAAATTACTTTCCGGGCTGAAGGGAATTTTGACGGAGATGACGAACAAGACGGTATAACACAGGTAAAGCTTTTCCCTGATGTTACATACAGGCTTCCGTCTATTGGAATCTGTCAGTCAAGCCGCCCGGCTCCCCTCGGCAAAAAGGAGATTAAACTGCTCAGGTCAATAAAGTTTGACCATTACAGGGCCGACCTTCATTTGTACAGACCTGAATGGCAGGTAAAAGCAACCCAGGCATCAGTGGAGTCGTCAGACCTCGGATACCAGATGGAACTGGCTCTCTTTACAGACGATGGTGCACCAGGACAGATTAAAGAGTTTATAAGATGGTATGAAGAAAAAAGACCATCAGTTTCATCATTGCTGCTCTACCATAAATCTTTACCTGTAACACCCGATCCCCTGGCACTGGAGGTTATACCCATGCTGAAGGAATCAATTCCAGGCATCAGGATCGCAACAGGCACAAATGCAAACTTTGCTCAGATAAACAGGAACAGGCCCGGGGAAACAGGTAACGATAATATATGTTATTCTGTTCACCCCCAGGAGCATGCTTCAGATAATCTGACACTTGCGGAAAACCTGGCAGCACAGGCTTACACAGTGCAGAGCGCCCGGGTATTTGCAGGAGAAAAGGGGGTATTGGTCTCTCCTGTAACAATACAGAGACGATTCAATGCGAATTCCTCGCTGCATGAATTACCACGGACAGGACCGGAATTGCCCCCGCAGATCGACAGCAGAATAATGTCGCTGTTCGGCGCCTGTTGGACACTTGGAAGCATTAAAAACCTTTCCGAAGCCGGAGCCGAAAGTATTACCTATTATGAGACGGCAGGGGAGAGGGGCATCATTCAGGGTGAAACGGACTCAATGTGGCCGTCATCATTCCCCTCCGCCAGGGGCATGATCTTCCCTCTCTATTACATATTCCGGTCTGTACTTGGCAGCAAGTCATGGAATGCCGTTAAGAGTGTCAGCTCTCATCCCCTGAAGGTGGAGTGTCTGGCGCTTACTGACGGGAAGCAGGGAAAGCTGATAATGGTGAACTTTACTGATTTAATCCAGCCGGTGACCTTAGACTGCTGCTCAGGGTTGTTCAGGAACAGGACACTCGATATTTCAAGCTTTGCTGATGCGGTTTCAGACAGCAGGTGGACAGGTACTGAAAAGGAAAAGATCGTTCATTCCCAAACAACTTTTGAACTTGAACCATACTCAGTTAATTTCATTGAAGGATGGCTCAGACATTGAAGGTTATATTTTTTATATTATAATTTAATTTCCTGAATTATGGTACTTGTTGAAAATTACACTCTTGCTGTTTTGCTGTGCTTCCTGGCCATGATATGCTGGGGCTCATGGCAGAACACACAGAACCTTATCGGAAAAGAATGGAGGTTTGAACTCTTTTACTGGGATTATTCGATCGGGATCCTGTTGTTTGCCCTGATTATGGCATTTACATTCGGCAGTTCCGGCAACCAGGGAAGGAGCTTCCTGCCCGACCTCGCGCAGGCTGATGCCCGCAACCTGCTTTCCGCAGCCCTTGGCGGCTTTATCTGGAACATAGGGACACTTCTCCTTGTCGCTTCAATATCGATAGCAGGCATGTCGGTTGCATTCCCTATAGGCGGAGGAATAGGCTGGACACTGGGCATCCTGATCAATTATCTTGGCAAACCTGAAGGGAATCCGTGGTTTCTTTTTGGCGGCACTGCGATAATTATCCTTGCAATACTCTTCAGCATGCAATCATACAGAAAGCTTGCCGCACATCAGAAGAAGCCTTCCTTAAAAGGAATCATACTTGCATTGCTTGCAGGGCTTTGCATAGCTTTCTTCTACAGGTTTGTAGCGTCATCGCTGGCAACCGATTTTTCTCCTGCCGATGCAGGAAAAATAAGCTCCTACACTGCTGTTGTCCTCTTTTCGGCCGGCGCCCTTATCAGCACGATCATCATTAATCCTTTCTTCATGGCAAAACCTGTACAGGGAGAGCCGGTGAAGATCAGCCAGTGGCTCAGAGGATCATCGAAAGCGCATCTTCTGGGCATGCTTGGCGGCGCAATCTGGTGCCTTGGCAATTCAGTGAGCTTCATGTCGGTGGGGGCAGCAAGCCCGGCAATCTCTTACGGATTGAGCAATGCGGCGCCGGTGGTGGCTGCACTCTGGGGCATCTTCGTCTGGAAGGAATTCAGGGAAGCGCCAAAAGGCACAAACCTCCTGCTCACACTCATGTTTATATTCTACCTTGCGGGACTTGCACTGATAGTATACTCACGTTTTGCATAACTGGTTAAACATGAAGAAAATTATATTATTAAGCCTGTTGCTTGCAGGCTGCCTCTTCTCCTGGTCACAGGAAATATCATGGAGCGGGGTATCCGCCGACCTCTCACACGGAAGACTTAAAGTATCGGACAACAACCGTTTCCTGGTCTTTGCCGATGGAACGCCGTTCTTCTGGCTTGGTGATACAGGATGGGAACTCTTCCACCGCCTCAGCAAGGAAGAAACTGACCGGTATCTCGAAAACCGCCGCGCCAAGGGATTTACCGTCATCCAGGCTGTGGCGCTTGCGGAGCTTGACGGCCTCAACACGCCTAATGCTGAAGGTAACAAACCTCTGATTGATAATGACCCGCTGAAACCGAATGAAGCATATTTCGCACATGTCGATTGGGTGATCAGGAAAGCTGCAGAGAAGGGCATTTTTATCGGACTTCTGCCAACATGGGGCGACAAGGTGGATAAACAATGGGGAACGGGACCAGTAATATTTAACAGGGAGAATGCATATAAATATGGTCAGTGGATAGGAAACAGATATAAGGATTTCCCCAACATAATATGGATAAACGGCGGCGACCGGGATGGTGGCGGAGAAAATACTCCGGTCTGGAATGCCATAGGGGAAGGTATCAAGTCGGTCGACAAAAACCACCTGATGACATTTCATCCCTGGGGCGAAAGGAGCTCTTCAGAATGGTTTCATGCCAGCTCATGGCTCGATTTCAACATGTGCCAGACAGGGCACGGACAGCGCAGCTATGCGATATACAAAAGGATAATTGTGCGTGATTACAGCCTGACACCAGTAAAACCATGCTTCGATGGCGAACCAAGATACGAGGATCACCCCGTAGGCTGGAATCCCGAAGTTCTTGGCTGGTTTAACGATGCGGATGTAAGACAGGCTCTTTACTGGAATCTCTTCAGTGGTTCTTTTGGTCATACCTATGGCTGCCACCCTGTATGGCAGATGAAAACGCCAGGCAGGGAGGCTGTCGGTCTTGTAAGAAATAACTGGTACGATGTTCTCGATCTCCCGGGAGCATGGGACCTCGTCCATGCCCGACGCCTGATTGAATCCAGACCCTTTTTATCAAGGGTGCCTGACCAATCTCTTGTCGCATCAGCATATTTCCCCGAGACAGATTATGTTCTTGCCACAAGAGGTGAAGGATATGCATTTGTATATTTCCCTACCGGATGGAGTGCCGATATAATCCCTGATAAAATCGGGGCTGAGAAGATCTCTGCATACTGGTACGATCCACGTAGCGGGCAGGCTAAACTGATAGAAACCTTCCCGGGTAAAGGAACCAGGAGATTCACACCACCGTCGAACGGCAGAGGTAACGACTGGATCCTCATTCTTGATGACACATCAAAAGGTTACAAAACCCCCGGAGTATAACTTTAAACCTGAAACTTTGAACCTGAAACAGGTAACTACATATGCTATTAGGAATAAGTTCATACACATACACCTGGGCTGTCGGTGTAACCGGGTCGATGCCGGAGAAACCATTAACTGCAATAGGGCTTATTGATAAAGCATCTGAAACAGGATTGGGGCTTGTTCAGATAGCCGACAACCTGCCTCTTGAAAACCTGCCAGCCGGCGAGCCGGCAGAACTTAAGAATTATGCATCCCAAAAGGGCATCTCAATCGAAATGGGCGGCAGGGGACTTACACCTCATCATACCATTGAATGCCTTAATACGGCAGAACTGCTTGGATCCCCGGTACTTAGAATGGTTATAGATGCCCCGGGATTTGAACCGGACCTTCAGGCGATAATCTCAATTATCAGGGAGCTGTTGCCGGAACTGAAATCCAGGAACATAAGGCTTGCTATTGAGAATCACGACAGGTTTAAAGCGAGGGAATTTGAAAGAATAATCAACAGTGTGGGAAGCGAAATGGTCGGAATCTGCCTCGACTCAGTTAATTCAATGGGAGCCGGAGAAGGTTTTGAAACTGTTTCAGAACTTCTTGCACCCTATACCTTTAACCTTCATGTTAAAGACTTTTCAATTCACAGGGCTTATCATAAAATGGGCTTTATAATAGAAGGGCGTCCAGCCGGAAAAGGTATGCTTGACATTCCCGGACTGGTCAACCTTATCAATTCATACGGGCGGTGCAATTCAGCCATTTTAGAACTCTGGACACCTCCTGCAGAGAGTATTGAAGCAACCATAAAAAAAGAAGAGAGCTGGGCTGAGGAGAGTATTAACTACCTGAAACAACTGACATGGAAAAACTAAGATTTGTAATTCTTGGCTGCGGATTCTGGTCGCAGTTCCAGCTGGGTGGCTGGAAGGAACTGGATGGCGCGGAATGTGTGGCCCTATATAACCGCACCTTATCGAAAGCCGATGACCTGGCCGGACGGTTTGGCATTCCTCATACCTACGATGATGCCGAAGAGATGATGGAAAAAGAAGAACCTGACTTCGTTGATATTATCACTGACGTGGATACGCATCCAAAGTTTGTTGAACTGGCTGCAAAATACAGGAAGCATGTTATCTGTCAGAAGCCTATGGCTCCCTCCTTCGAGGCAGCTAAGAAAATGATGCAGGTTACCCGTGAGGCAGGTGTTAAATTCTATGTGCACGAGAATTACAGGTGGCAGCCCCAGATAAGGAGGATGAAACAAATTATTGATTCAGGCGTCATAGGAAAGCCCTTTCGCTGTAATTCATTATGGAACACTGCTTTCCCGCTGTTTGAAACACAACCTTTCCTGGCCACCCTTAAGCAGTTTGCACTTACCGATCAGGGGTCACATCAGTTTGATGTTTTACGATACCTTTTTGGTGAAGCTGAAACAATTTTCACACAGATACAAACGATCAATCCGGCAATTAAAGGGGAAGATGTGGCTACTTCCATGCTGAGAATGAAAAACGGGATGGTCTGCATTCAGCAGATCTCCTTCAGTTCCCCGCTTGAAAAAGAGGTCTTTCCACAGGTACTCCTTATTGTGGAAGGCGATAAAGGCAGTGTAAGACTCGATCCCGGTTATAATTTTGCAATTACTTCCGGCAATAAAACAACCTATGAAAATATGACCATGCAAAAATACAGCTGGCAGACAGAAAGGCTTGAACCCGAACCGCCGGCCATTGTTGCATGCAACAACGATATACTTCAGGATCTGCTTGAGAACAGAAAAGCAGAAACCGGTGCAGAAGATAATTTTGAAACTGTCAGGCTGGTGTGGGCGGCTTATGAATCGGCAGAAAAAGGTAAAACAGTAAAAATCAGCGAGTACATATAATATTATACGTAAAAAAATGAAAAAAGTTGCATTAATCGGCGCCGGTGGCAAAATGGGGCTCAGGCTGACCCATAACCTGAGGAATTCAAAATATGAAGTATCGTATGTTGAAATTAATCCCTCCGGCATTGAAAAGTTAAAGGAACTGGACATAACTGTCACTTCTTCAGATATATGCGTCAGGCAATGCGATTTTGTAATACTGGCAGTTCCCGATGTGGCGCTACAGCGTATCTCTGCTGAGATCATCCCTGAAATGCGAAACGGTGCCATTGTGGTCACTCTGGATCCTGCTGCAGCACTGGCCGGCAAGCTTTTTGACCGCGGTGATGTTTCGTATTTCATAACTCATCCGTGCCATCCTTCAATCTTTAACTGGGAACCTGACCATGAAGCCATGAAAGACCATTTTGGCGGCACAAAAGCCAGGCAGGCCATAGTTTGCTCGCTCATGAGAGGAAGTGAAGAAGACTATAAAAAAGGGGAAGAGCTTGCAAAGACTTTTTACGCACCGGTGTCAAGGGCCCACAGGATAACTGCGGCAGAGATGGGGCTTCTTGAACCGGCCCTTGTTGAGACTCTTGCTTCAACATGTGTATATGTGATACGCCAGGGGCTCGATGAAGTTATCAGGCAGGGAGTCCCTGCCGAAGCTGCAAGGGATTTCCTTCTTGGTCACCTTCGCATTCAAATGGCAGTCCTTTTTAATGAACTACCGGGAGCTGTTTTTTCAGATGCAGCCAACAAAGCTCTTCAGAGAGGGCTGAAGGAATTTATTAAAGATGACTGGAAGAAAGTCTTTGAGCCTGATAATGTAAGGGATCAGATAC
>JBFYPG010000099.1:0-4473 GCA_041303415.1 Bacteroidales bacterium | reverse complement strand
CAACCTCTTCAGGGACTTCCATAAGACCGATAACGATGTAGTTGAATACCGGCGGAATAAGGATTATGAGCTGGATAAGGGTAATGCCGGCATTAAGTATATCTGTAAATCTTTTCAGCTTCTTATAGGAATAACGTCCCCTGACCAGGGCCGTGGAGGCGCTCATCAGCATTATTATCGGCGCTTCAATGATCATGGCAAACGAACCTGCTATACCAAAGGCTGCAAGGTTATATTTTGCTTCATTCAGGCGCGCAATAAAGGCAATGAGAAAAGGCTGTTCAAATGACATCATAAGCCAGGTAAGGGCCAGAGGAACCCAGAAAAGGAATATCGTCCGGTATGTCAGCTTTTCAGTTAAATCCACATTTTATGAAAGTCGCAAAGATAGCTAATTATTAATGCTGATGAAGGACGGGAGGTGTGATGGAATTCGCTTCGCGTAATTCGGCCTTTGGCCGTAATTTGCACTTCGTGCGTAATTTGGCCTTTGGCCGTAATTTGCACTTCGTGCGTAATTTGGCCTTCGGCCGTAATTTGGCGCTGCGCGCCGTAATTCGTTGCTTCGCAACGTAATTCATTGTAATTACCAGGAATTACTATGAATTACTATGAATTACTATGAATTACTATGAATTACTATTGAATTACTATGAATTACTATTGAATTACTATGAATTACTGATTCAAATAAATAATCACCTGATCCCGTTGTAAATACAGCATATCCCCCTTCCATCCGGACAAAGCGTATATCAGCAGAATCCTCAAATGATTTACCTCTCTCGGTTACACCGTTTCTGTCAGATGCCGGAATATAAACTTCGGCTTTACTGCCGACCGGAACGGTTATATTCAGAATAAATTTTGAGTCACTCCTCTCCCACCTTACTGATGCCATGCCGTAAGATGTTTCATTTGAATATGTAACAAATGTTACATTTCCTGCAGGTTGTGGTTTAATAATTATTTTCTTATAACCGGGTTCATCAGGATCGGTTTTCATCCCGGCAAGAACACGGTAGAACCAGACGAGACCGCCGCCAAACATCGGATGGTTCCTGGATCCCGATCCGTCCCACTGCTCCCAGGTTGTTGTTGCTCCCTGTTCAATCCACCACCCATAGGAAGGTTCTGTTGTTTTATTTATAGCTTCAAAAGCAAGTTCATTCAAACCGTTCTCAGCAAGAACTTCGAAGAAAAACTGAGTTCCGAAGATACCGGTATCCAGATGACCGTCGCTGGCGGCTATATCTTTTTTCAGCGCTTCAATCACCTTCGGGTACTGCTCTGCAGGGACACCCATTCTCAGTGCCAGGATGTTCCCTCCGTAAGGACCGTAAGTTCCGTTTTTCCCATCATAGAACTTTCTCTGAAAAGCTTGTCTTGTTTTTTCAGCCAGATCAGCATATTCTTTTTCCTCTGCCTCATAACCAAGGACATGCGCTGCTTTGGAGGTAAAGTCCGCACATCGCCATAGATAGAAGGTGTGTACCATATTGTCAGGCGGCAATCCTGAAGCCGGTGCCCAGTCTCCAAGGTTCAGCCACCTGTTGGGATTTGACGGATCCGGAGCCTGTGAAAACATTATTCCCTCTCTATCGGTCCATGTAAGCATATACCTGATATATCCCTTCATTCCATCGTAATTTCGCTTAAGCATGTCCCTGTCGCCATAATGCAGGTAGAATTCCCATGGCATGATGTTAATGGCAGCACCCCATGCCACACCTCCCCCGCAGCCCGGCTGCCAGGGAGCGCCGTTAGGGACATAGCCGGTTTCAGTATTCCGGGCGCCGAGCATATCCTGGATCCATTTGGTATAGAATGCCCGTGCATCAAAATTATGCATTACCGTTACGCAGGCAACCTGGCCGTCGCCGGTGTATGGTGAACGCTCGCGGTGAGGACAGTCACTGGCAATACCGCCGTGCATGTTGTCTGTCTGACTACGCCACCATATCCGGTTTATCCGGTTGAACAGCTCATTTGAACATTCGAACTTACCGGTGGTCTCAACATCCGAATAAACAGCTTCGGCAACAAGCTGGTCCGGTTTAAGCTCCCCGGGCCAGTTTGATATTTCCACTTCCCTGAACACAAACCAGGTGAACCGTGCAGAATATGATTCAGGGCCCTCACCCTTCATCGTATAGGAATTATCTCCCACCGGTGATTCGCAGATATATTTTATATTGATCTTCCTTCCGGCTTCGCCCGTGACATTCATTATTTTCAGCCAGCCTGAAATCTCCTCACCGAAATCGACCCTGTATTTTCCTTTCCCCAGGGGTTCGATCTTTACCGGTTTAAGCTTTTCCATCACCCTGTCGGTTGGAGACATGTGAGCTTTCATCTTTCCTTCAGGTGCTTTCCTGACAATTGTATTTTCCCATCCGGCATCATCAAATCCGGCATTGCTCCATCCGGGTTGTTCAAGTCTTGCATCATAGTGCTCGCCCTCGTAGATCTGGTCGGTGACGATCGGGCTTTTTGATGCTTTCCAGGTCTGGTCGCTTACAATAATATCCTCCGTACCATCGGTATATGTGATATGTATCTGTCCGAGAAATCTTGGCGAGCCGAATGATTCCGTCCAGCGGCTGTTAACGTTATAAAAGCCGTTTCCAAGTATTGCCCCAATCACATTCTCACCTTTTTTGAGCATATCTTTTATATCATACGCGAGGTACAAAACCCTGTATTCACTGAAGTTGTCAGGAACAATGATATAATTATTCTCCAGTTGCGGACGTTTACCATAAAGTGTCAGATTTGGCACCAGTACGTCTTCGCTGACTTTTTCTCCGTTTAAATACAATTCAAAAAACCCGAGTCCGGTCACATATGCCCTTGCTGATGCGATCTTCTTATTGATTATGAATGATTTCCGCAAAAGGGGCGCAGGAGGAGGTGTCGGATTCAGATTTCCTGCCGGATTATATCCTCTGTTCTTCGGCATCGGCTCTTCGCCCTGCCAGGGAGCTCCTATCCATGAGGCTTTCCACTCTCCCGGATCAAGCAGCCCCATGCTCCAGGAAGCCGGCTCACTCCAGTCTGATGGATTCCCGTCACGGTCCCAGACACGCACCTGCCACCAGTAATCCTGCCTTGATTCCAGGGTTTTCCCTTCATATTCTCTAAGGAATGACTCACCAGATTCAACTTTTTCCGAATCCCACATATCGGGTTTATCCAGCAACCGGGGTGATGAGGCCACGCGCACCTGGTAAGCGGTCTGAATCTGACCACGGACACCCGGCGCAGAATTGTTTATCCATGATAACCGCGGGTTAAGCACATCAATCACCGCAGGGTTTACAAGGTATTCACATGAAAGGCGGTCAGGTTTGAGCAGGTCTGAATTATGCCGGGCAGAACAACCTTCTAAAACCATCAGGCCTGATACAGTGAGGATTATTGTTATAAATTTAAATTTCATGACAGAGATTTTTATTGTGATTATCATTTCAGAACCCGGAAGCTTTTATCCAGTCATAGAATCTCTCTATCCAGTTATCGACCGGCATTCCCCTCTGTGCCATTCCGAATCCGTGACCTCCTTTTGAATAGATATGAAGCTCGGCAGATTTTCCCGCTGCTCTCCAGGCTTTATACAGGTCGGGGCAGCCGGCTGAGATAGGATCATCGGCTGCTGCCAGTATGAAAAGCGGCGGTGCTTTCTCTGGTATTTTCGAATCGCCCAGCCACCCTCCATAGATTGGTGCGGCAAAGTTGGGTTGTTTGTCAGGTGCCGAGTTAATTATGACATGCATGGTAACACCGGCGCCGGCGGAGAATCCCATGATGCCTGTTTTTTTCGGGTCAATGCCAAACTCGGCAGAATGTTCACGGACATACTCCACCGCCCTTATGCCATCCTCTCCGCCTAAGTATTTTTCTGAAGGAAGCGGAACCGGGGCTTTTGCAGGCTGCCCTGGCTCTGCCGGTGTAAGGATTCTTTTAAAAAATTCCTGTGTGAACTCCGCAAATTCAGCTACATCTTCCGGTGTTCGGTTGAGGCGGTATTTCAGGACGAATGCAGTAATTCCTTTCGCGGCCAGCCATTTCGCCACGTCGGTCCCTTCACTGGAATATGAGAGCCATACATTGCCTCCGCCGGGGCAAACAATGACTGAAGTGCCGGACGCGACAGCCTTGTCCGGTATGTAAACCTCCAGGGTGGGGTCAACTACATTCCTGACCATCAATCCCTTGTTCATCGGATTGATGTATTCAATTTCCTTGTAATTCCAGTCTTCAGAACCGGGAGCTTTGCCATCATAAAGTCGTACTACTTTCTGGGATAATGCATTCATAGCAAGGACAGAAATGCATAAAATTGTAAATAGCAGCTTCCTCATTTTAATATATTTTTATTAAAAGTATAACTTTAATTTTACATTCTTAGAGTCAGATGAGTATGTCAGGTATCTTAAAATTGATAAAAGGTGAGCTGTTCTTTCTTCAGCT
>JBFYPG010000098.1:0-51257 GCA_041303415.1 Bacteroidales bacterium | reverse complement strand
GCATTAGGCAACCCGTACCCACCCCCTCACGCCCCCTCCCTGCTTAAGCAAGGAGGGGGATGTTGCTTATATACAATGTGTTGCACCCCCTCCTTCCCAAGTAGGGTGGGGGACGGGGGGTGGGTACATGTGATCAGCAGAGAAGGGGGCTGGGGGGATGAGTACGTGGAGTCTCTCAATAAAAATGATAAATCTGTGCAACAAAATTCTTTTCTTTCTGTCTTTAGTCTGGAAACAGATTAGAAAACAAATAAGAAAGAACATGAAAAACCTGAAGTATTTTACAGCTGCGATTCTCCTGGTTGCCATCAGTGCCTGCGCCGACGGACAGTGGCGCAAAACAGTTTACGGTGATGGCAATGTGGTAAAAAAAGAGAGAGAAGCCGGATCATTTACCGGAATAAGGGTCAGCACCGGTATCGATGTTTTCCTTACACAGAGTGGTAAAAAAAGCATAGAGGTTGAGGCTGACGAAAACCTCCATGAATACATAATGACAAAAGTTGAAGGGGATATCCTTCATGTTTACACTGAGGCAAATATCCGGGAAGCCAAGATGAAAAGAGTGTATGTGACCATGGACAAGATCACTTCCCTGAGCACAACCAGTGCCGGGGATCTGATTGGTGAAACACCCGTCAGGACAGATAACCTGGAGCTTAATGTCAGCAGCGCCGGGGATATCAAACTGGAAGTATATGCAGAGACAATCGAAATTGACATAAGCAGCTCGGGTGATATGACACTTTCGGGAGAAGTAGATATGCTTGAGGGAGATCTCAGCAGTGCAGGCGACCTTAATGCATATAATCTTAAAGTAAGGGAAGCTGACCTTGATGTATCAAGTGCAGGCGATGCAGATGTGTATGTGACCGAACGCCTCAGGGCAAGGGCTTCAAGCGCAGGCGACATTAATTATAAAGGTAGTCCCAAATACCTGGATGCCCACTCTTCAAGCGCAGGAGGCATACACAGCAGGTAATCATCATTAATCATATATTTCACACCTTATTACGAACCGTCAGGGAAGACCCTGACGGTTTTTTTGTTATTTTTGTAGAGACCTGATCATTCAAAATTCTAAATTCTAAATTCAAAATTCAAAATTTTAAATCATATGAAAGAAAATATAAGTGTCAGTCTTAAAAACATAGGCGGATTTGTGTCTCATGAAGAGGTTCTTGCCCTTGCCCAACAGTCAGTCAGGCACCTTGATGCCATCAATGCCGGAACCGGAGCCGGAAGCGATTTCCTGGGATGGCTCTCGCTTCCCGATGACATCATGCCTCAGCTTGACAGGATCGAAAAAACGGCTAAGCACCTCAGATCGGTTTCAGATGCTACAGTCGTGATAGGCATCGGAGGATCATACCTCGGAGCACGGGCCGTCATTGAAGCTCTCTCCCACTCCTTCTCCTCACTCCGGAAGGACAAACATCATGAAATAATCTACGCAGGCCAGAATATCTGCGAGGACTATATGTCGGATCTGCTTGAAGTGCTTGATAACAGGAACTATTCCATCATAGTCATATCTAAATCAGGGACCACAACAGAACCCGCTATCGCTTTCAGGATCCTAAAGGATCATCTCGAGAGAAAAGTCGGAAAACCAGTTGCAGCCGACAGGATAATCGCGATCACCGATAAATCAAAAGGCGCTCTGAGATCGCTTGCCGAATTGAATGGTTATGAGACATTCGTTATTCCCGACAACATCGGTGGACGTTTTTCGGTGCTCACTCCCGTCGGACTTCTTCCGATAGCTGTCAGCGGCAAGGATATCAGGACTCTGGTTAAAGGAGCAAAGGCTATGGAAGAAGCATCAAGGCACAATAAAAATGCAGCGGCAAATCCTGTTCTGATGTACGCGGCCGCCCGTAACCTGATTCTTCAGGGAGGCAGACCGCTTGAGATCCTTGTCAGATTTACTCCACGACTTCATTACCTGGCTCAGTGGTGGAAGCAACTTTACGGTGAAAGCGAGGGAAAAGAAGGAAAAGGGATTTTCCCGGCCTCTGTAGATTTCACTACTGACCTCCATTCTCTCGGACAATATATCCAGGAAGGACAAAGGATCCTCTTTGAAACAATGATATCAGTAAAGAATCCCGGGAAGAAACTGACAATACCGTCTGAGAAAGAAGACGCCGACCAGCTTAATTACCTTGCAGGCAAAAGGCTTTCAGAGGTTAATCATAATGCTGAACTCGGAGCAGTTCTGGCACATAACGACGGTAACGTCCCGGTAATAACAATCAACGTTACTGAACTTGATGAGTTTTACGTTGGACAGCTGGTTTATTTCTTTGAACTCGCATGCGCGGTAAGCGGCTATATACTTGATGTCAATCCTTTCGATCAGCCGGGAGTTGAGGCTTACAAAAAGAATATGTTTGCCCTGCTTAACAAGCCGGGATTCGAGGAGGCTGGGAAGAAGCTGAAGGAAAGGTTGAAGTAAAAAATGTCATGCAGTCTTGCAGTCATGCAGTCATGCAGTCATGCAGTCATGCAGTCGTAATATTTCAGAAAAATGAAGATACAACTCAGAAAAGATGCTAAATGGGCCCTTGTGGTGCCTTCCAGCATGGGAGTGCGGATCACCCCGGCAAATGGGCAGCCTGTGCACTGCAGTGATACATTTAACATGCAGGTGACAAGCGCGGAGACTAATGTAGCCAGTGTTGCTTCATTTCTCGGGATGCCGGTAAAGGTTCTCACAACTTTTGTAAAGGAGAGCCCGGTAGCCAGAATGATAAAGGATAACCTGGCCGGACGCCATATGGCTTATGAAGGGAAAGAGGTTGAACAGGGCGGCCCCTGGGGTTATCGCCACCAGTTCAACATAGCTGATTCAGGTTACGGATCACGTGGTCCAAGGGTGCAGAACGACCGCGCCGGCGAAGTCGGAAGGACACTGAATGTTAAGGATTTTGACCTTGAGCGCATATTCGGGGAAGAGGGCGTACAGGTTCTCCATCTCTCAGGATTGATCGGAGCGCTCTCACCTGACACAAGCAATTTCTGCCTTGAGCTTGCACGATCAGCAAAGAAACATGGCACACGGATATCATTTGACCTGAACTACCGTGCCACATTCTGGAAGAACCGTGAGAAGGAGCTTGCAGCGATCTTCAGGGAGATCGCCGGTATAGCTGATATCCTTGTGGGTAATGAGGAAGATTTCCAGCTGTGCCTTGGTATCAAGGGTCCTGAAGAAGGGGGCAAAGATCTTGGTTCGAATACAGACAGCTTCAAAGAGATGATAGGCAGGGTGAAAAAAGAGTTTCCGGGGGCGTCAGTATTTGCCACAACCCTCCGTCAGGTGATAAGCACCAATGAGCATCTGTGGGGAGCAATAATGCTTGAAGGAGAGAGCTGGCATGTTGTTGAGCCGCGTGAGATCCATGTGCTCGACCGGATAGGCGGCGGCGATGGATTCGTGGGAGGCTTGCTTTACGCTATCCTGAAGGGATGGGAACCTGAAAAATGGATCCAGTTCGGATGGGCAACAGGAGCTCTCGCAACAACTGTCGTCACTGATTACTGCCAGCCTGCTGATGAAGAACAGGTCTGGAGCATATGGAAAGGTAATGCGCGTGTCCGGAGATAGTATAATTAATATATTAAACCATATGAAAAAGATTACATTTTATTGCCTGGCTTTGACAATCATGGCCGGTTTAATGATGACCGGCTGCAAAAAATGGAGTGAAACCGGCACCGGTTCACTCAGGATTGTCACCAATATGGATGGACAGACTCTGGGTTATGACACCACATCTGGTGTTAAATTATTAACAATAAAAGGACTGGCATTCAAGGACCTGAGCAGGAACGGGGAGCTTGACATCTATGAAGACTGGCGCCTGAGCGCTGGTGAGAGGGCTAAAGACCTTGCATCCAAACTCAGTATCGAACAGATCGCCGGACTGATGCTTTATAGTGCCCATCAGTCAATTCCTTCAGGACCCGGCCGCGGACCGTTTGGCGGAGCAACTTACAACGGGAAACCGTTCAGGGAGAGCGGTGCAGAAGCATCTGATCTCTCCGATCAGCAGGTCAAATTCCTCAGGGATGATAATCTTCGTCATGTGCTGGTTACTTCAGTCGAGAGCCCCTGGATTGCTGCCACCTGGAACAACAATGTACAGGCGCTTTGTGAAGGCATCGGCTTCGGAATACCGGCAAACAACAGCTCTGATCCAAGGCATCGCGCAATTACGACGGCTGAATACAACGTCGGTTCTGCCGGACAGATATCGATGTGGCCGGGATCGCTCGGAATGGCTGCAACATTTGATCCGGCTGTTGTAAAGCAATTCGGACAGATAGCATCGAAGGAATACAGGGCTCTTGGTATTTCAACAGCTCTCTCGCCTCAGATTGACCTGGCTACTGAACCCCGGTGGAGCCGCTTCAGCGGTACTTTCGGTGAAAATCCTCAGCTTGCAGCTGACATGGCACGAGCTTATGTTGACGGGTTTCAGACATCAACCGGAGATAAGGAGATTTCAGGAGGATGGGGCTACACAAGCGTGAACGCAATGGTTAAGCATTGGCCGGGAGGAGGTCCCGAAGAGGGAGGACGCGATGCTCACTTCTCATATGGTAAATATGCAGTATACCCCGGCAATAACCTGGCCGACCACCTGATCCCTTTCACTGAAGGAGGATTTAAGCTGGAAGGAGCGACAAAAATGGCCTCTGCTGTAATGCCGTATTATACAATATCATACGGAATAGATAATGTCAATAACGAAAATGTAGGCAATGCCTATAACAAGTATCTAATCACCGATCTGCTGAGAGGAAAATATAATTACGACGGTGTAGTCTGCACCGACTGGGGCGTTACAAGCAATTATACAGCTGTTGACGGATTTGGAACAACACCCTGGGGTGTTGAAACACTTACTGAAGCTGAAAAGCACTATAAAGTAATCATGGCAGGCGTCGACCAGTTTGGCGGCAACAACAGGATGGGACCTGTTATTGAAGCATACAATATGGGTGTAAAGGAGCACGGGGAGGAATTCATGCGGACACGTATGGAGCAGTCTGCCGTGCGTCTTCTGAAAAATATATTCAGGGTAGGCCTCTTTGAGAATCCTTACCTTAATACTGAAGAAACCAAAGCCATTGCCGGAAATCCTGAATTCATGAAGGCCGGGTATGATGCACAGTTAAAATCAGTGGTCATGCTGAAGAACAAGGATAAAGTCCTTCCTCTTGAAAAGAATAAAACAGTTTTCATTCCAAAAAGGAAGATACCTGCAGGCAGGAACTTCTTCGGCATGGAAACCCCTGCATCAGAGCAATACCCGATCAATATTGAACTGGTTAAGAAATATTTCAATGTCACTGAAAATCCTGCTGAAGCAGATTTCGCCCTCGTAATTACTGACAGCCCCAATGGAGGTACCGGTTACCGCCGTGAGGACGTGAACAAAGGCGGGACAGGTTATGTACCTGTAAGCCTTCAGTATAAGCCTTATAAGGCTCTTGATGCGCGTGATCCCAGTATTGCAGGCGGCGATCCGCTTGAAAAGTTCACCAACCGTACAGTACGTAATAAATCTGTAACCACATTCAATGCCAATGATCTTACCATGGTTCTTGATACGAGGAAAGCAATGAAAGGTAAGCCGGTCATTGTAGCTGTAAATATATCCAAGCCAATGGTGTTCAGTGAGTTTGAGAAGGAAGTGAACGCAATAGTCGCAACATTTGAGGTTCAGGATCAGGCTATCCTGGATATCATTACCGGAGCATATGAACCTTCAGGATTGCTGCCGATGCAGATGCCTGCTGACATGAAAACTGTTGAGCTCCAGAAGGAGGATGTTCCTTTTGACATGACCTGTCACACAGATTCAGAAGGCAATGTATACGACTTCGGGTTCGGACTGAACTGGAACGGAGTTATTAAGGATGCGAGGACGGAGAGGTATGTGAAGAAATAGGGTTGCACGTACCCACTACCAATCCGGTTTCCCATGTACCCATCCCCCAACCCCCTTCCCTGCTTCGCAAGGAAGGGGGCTATATTATTGTATATCAACATGATCCCCCTCCTTACGCAGTAGGGAGGGGGACAAAGGGGGTGGGTACGTGTCCCCTATAACTTATGCTTCTTTGCAAACTCCTCCAGAACCTGGGTGAGGTTCGGATCACCTATCTCCTGGAGATCGTAATAGACCCTCGTGTTAGGTTTCTTAATATTGATTATCCTGTTAAGGTCAATAGGGGTTGCGATCACCACACTGTCGCATTTTGTTTTGTTGATAGTGCTCTCAAGGTCGCGGAGCTGCTGCTCCCCGTAGCCCATTGCAGGAAGAAGGGTTCCTATTCCCGGATAAGTGCTGAAGGTTTCTTTCAGTCTTCCGACAATATAGGGACGCGGATCAACCAGTTCGGCAGCGCCGAATTTGCGGGCTGCTATGACACCTGCCCCGAGTTTCATCTCACCATGCGTAAGAGTTGGCCCGTCCTCAACCACGAGCACCTTCCTGCCTTTTATAACTGATGGATTATCTACTTTAATCGGTGATGCGCCATCGACCACTATCGCTTTGGGGTTGACTTTTTCTATACTTTCACGGACTATCTGAACATCTTCCGGTGAAGCGCTGTCCATCTTGTTTATAATAACCACGTCAGCCAGCCTCAGGGTAACTTCTCCGGGATAATATCTTAACTCATGACCTGCCCTGTGCGGATCAGTTACAGTGATCATCAGGTCAGGTTTGTAGAACGGGAAATCGTTGTTACCTCCATCCCATACAATTACATCGCATCCTGAAGGATCTTTCTCGGCTTTACGGAGAATAGCCTCATAGTCCACTCCGGCATAAATTACATTCCCTCTTACCACGTGGGGTTCATACTCTTCCATCTCCTCAACGGTGCACTTATGTTTTTCGAGGTCTTTGATCACGGCGAACCTCTGCACTTTCTGTTCGATGAGATTTCCGTAAGGCATCGGGTGACGTACTGCAACCACCTTCAGCCCTTTCGACATAAGTATCTCAATTACCCTTCTGGATGTCTGGCTTTTGCCGCAGCCTGTCCTGATAGCTCCTACCGCAATAACAGGTTTGGTGCTCTTTATCATTGTATCGCCGGGTCCGAGAAGAACAAAATTGGAGCCTGCTGCATTCACAATCGCGCTTATGGACATTACTTTCTGATACGTAATATCGCTGTATGAAAACACGCAATCGTCAACTTTCAGCTTGCGGATAAGCTCAGTCAGATTTTCTTCTGCATATATCGGGATACCCTTTGGATAAAGCTTGCCTGCGAGGCCGGAAGGATACTTCCTGTCGTCGATATCAGGTATCTGTGCTGCCGTGAAGGCAACAACATTGTAATCTGCGTTATCCCTGAAACAGGTATTGAAATTATGAAAATCCCTTCCCGCTGCACCAATTATAATGACATTTTTCTTCGCCATAAGACCTCCATGGTTAGTTCAGAAAATTTTTATAAGTGAAAGCCGTTTCCTTTTATTATGAATCAACAAATGTATAATTTGCATACTGAAATTCCGAACGTTTGCGGAGATTTTTTCAGACACTGTTTACACCATGCAATGCCCTGTCTTACAGATTTTTAATATCATATCGCCAATAACTACCGGACATCACGGGAAAATTGTTTTTCATGTTATAAGTGAAATGGTAAATTCTTTGTACTATTATGTCACGATATGAATGTGCTCGCCCACATATACTTATCCGGTGATTCTGAAAAAATAATCATCGGTAATTACATTGGAGATTATGTAAAGGGGCGGGACTATCTGAATTATCCTGATTTGATCAGGAAGGGGATCATCCTTCACCGGCATATTGACGGATTTACCGACCGCCATCCCGTGGTCCACCGAAGCAAGATATTCTTCTCAAGGAAGTATCACAGGTATGCGGGCGTGGTGACAGATATAATATACGATCACTTCCTGACGAAGGAATGGAATTTCTTTTCAAGGAGGCCGCTTGAAAGTGTTACATATAATTTTTACAGGGCTCTTGTGAATAATTATGATATACTTCCCCCTGAAGTAAAGAATATGATGCCCTTTTTCATAATCAACAACTGGATCGAATCATATCAGACTATCGGCGGCATCAGGCATGTTTTAAGGACATTGAGCAACAGGACCACGCTGCCGAAAGAAACGAGGTTCGCGATCAGGGCCCTTAAGAAAAATTATTTTTCGCTGCAGGACGACTTCATGGAGTTTTTTCCCCAGCTTATCGATTATGTGGAAAAGGATTTCGGGGTAGAGATCTCGCACAGGATCACGATCCCGTTCTGATCAAATAAGGTATTCCGTCCGGCTGGCATCGAGCCGCAGGAATATGAACAGCAATATCGTAAATCCCCAGAGAGAGCTCCCCCCATAACTCAGAAAAGGCAGTGGTATCCCGATAACCGGAACCAGCCCGATTGCCATTCCAATGTTCACAAAGAAATGAGTGAACAGGATCGCCACCACGCCATAGCCATAGATCCTTGAAAAAACGGATCGCTGCCGTTCGGCCAGGATAATGAGACGCAGAATGAGAAAAGCATACAATCCTATCACAATTACAGATCCGAGGAAACCCCATTCCTCGCCGATGGTGCAAAAAATAAAATCCGTGCTCTGGGCTGGCACAAACTTGAATTTGGTCTGTGTCCCCTGCAGATACCCTTTTCCCGTCAGTCCGCCGGATCCGATCGATATCAGCGATTGATTAACGTTATAGCCTGTACCATGAGGATCCGACTTGAAGCCAAGCATGATCTCAATCCTCTCCTGCTGATGCGGTTTTAAAATATGGCTGTATCCATAATCCACCGAATCGACATAAATGATGCTTCCCAACAGGAAAAGATAAATAAGCAGCACCATAAATGCTTTTTTCTGGTATATGTAATAAGCAAAAGCCATTCCCGACAGGATCACTGAAATAAGTATTATGATCTTATCGCCCAGTGTGTTGAGCACAAAGTGGTCGAGCGCGTAGAGAGAACCGGCAATTGCAATGAAGATGCCGAGGCCTGTAAAAGAGAGCTTTAATTTCCGTGTGGCAAACCATGCTAGAAGAAAGGCCAGTATGATCAGCGCAAGTTGAAGATAAACATCGCTGAACACAAGAGTAAAGAAGAACAGGATGAGCATCAGAAGACCCGAAACGAAGATGTAAGGGCTCATACCTTCCCTGAAAAGCACAAGGAAAAACGAGAAGAAAACGATCGTGGAACCCAGATCAGGCTGCATTGCAACCAGTAATGCGGGAAAGATTATAATTGCAATAGCCGGAAGTATTACCCTGAACCTTGTAAGATCCTGCCTGCGCTTACTCAGAAAGTCGGCCAGCACCAGAGCGGTACCGAATTTGGCAAACTCTGAAGGCTGAAAGCTGATCTGCCCGAACTCGAACCATGACCTGGCTCCGTTTATCTCTTTACCGAAGACGAGTACCAGAAGGAGCAAAAGCATAATACCGCCGTAGATGAACCATGAAAAGAAGAAATAGAATCTTGCATCAACAATGAGGATGAATACGGCAAGAACAAGAGTTGCCATGATCCAGATGAATTGCTTCCCGTACCTTTGCGATAAGTCAATTATCCGCGTATACTCCTCGTTGTAAACAGCAGCATAAATATTGAACCACCCCATTGTAACCAGAATGAGAAACAGAAGGAGTGTTACCTTGTCGATGCCCTGCCATATATTAATCGTCCTTTTCATCCGGCGGCGGGTTATTTATAAGGTCCAGTTCGAGTATTCTTCGTTCCTGCCATTTGCTTCTTTCAGATATAATTCCTTTCAGGTACTTCTCAATCATCAGGCTGGCTACCGGCGCTGCATATGTCGCACCGAATCCTGAATTCTCGACATAAACGGCAATTGCTATTTGAGGATTATCCTTCGGGGCAAAGGCAATGAAAACAGAGTGATCGGCGCCGTGCGGATTCTCAGCTGTACCGGTTTTACCGCAGACAACAATATCGGGCAGTGCTGCAATTCTTGCGGTCGCACCTGCTCCTCCGTTAACAGCAGCCTCCATGCCAAGGATAACCTCTTCGAAATTCACTGAATCAATGCTGATGTCATGCCTTAATGTGTATGAGGTGTCGATCTCCCCCCTTCCTCCAACGGATTTAACAATATGAGGAGTATAGAAATACCCCCTGTTGGCTATCGCGGCAGTCATATTTGCCATCTGAAGAGGTGTTGTTCCAATCTCTCCCTGCCCGATGGCCATTGAGATCACAGTCAATGCCTTCCATGATCCCTTGCCATAATACCTGTCAAAATATGAGGAAGATGGAACCAGCCCGGGAAGCTCATTCACAAATTCACTTCCCAGCTTCCTGCCGAATCCGAACTCATTCACATAGTTTTTCCATTTCTCAAATGCTTCTGCCACCGACAGGTACGCCGGATTCTCCAGTATCCTCCTGTAGGTCTGGCAGAAATATGAATTGCATGAATTCATTATTGCCCCTTCAAGGTCGAGCGGAGAAGAGTGAGAATGGCAGGTGACAAAAAGATACCCGTTGTCGCAACCGAATTTGGTGCCCGGAACAATAACCTTTTCCTGCAATGCTATCAGTCCGTTCAGCGGTTTGAAAGTTGAACCCGGGGGATATGATGCCATGAATGCACGGTTAAAGAGAGGGAGCAGAGTGTCGGCCTGCAGTCTTGAAAAATTCTTCGACCGTATCCGTCCCACCAGCAGTCCGGGATCATAATTGGGCGAAGATACCAGGCTCAATATTTCACCTGTCTGTGGATCAATTGCTACAATGCTTCCGGTCTTATGCTGCATCAGTTTCTCCCCGTACTCCTGAAGGTCGATATCGATAGTTGAAGTAACGTCGCTGCCCTGGACAGCAAGGGTATCCATCGCACCTTCAGCATAAGAGCCTTTTATGCGGCTGTATACATCCACCATGAATATTTTGACGCCGCGCGTTCCCCTGAGCTCTTTTTCATAAGCTTCCTCAATGCCCAGTTTGCCTATATAATCACCGGGCCTGTAATAGGGATCCTGCTTTATCAGGGCTTCATCAACCTCGCTTACATAACCAAGCAGGTGGGCTGCCACAGGCCGTGAATATTTCCTCAGGGTTCGGGGCTGAACATAGAAGCCGGGATACATGAACATCTTTTCCTGGAATTTTGCATAGGTTTCGGCAGATATCTGCTTCAGGAACACCGATGGTGCCCTGCGCGAATAGCTTACTGCCGCCCTGAGCCTTTCCCTGAACAGATCTTTCGTTATTCCAAGCTCACTGCAGAAAAGCGCTGTATCCATTTTTCCGGTCTGGGCCGGAACAACCATCAGGTCATATGCAGCCTGGTTGGTAACAACCGGCTTTCCGTTCCTGTCAAAGATCAATCCCCTCGCAGGATACTGGGTAACATATCTGAGAACATTATTGTCGGCCGACAACCTGTAAGTGTCCTCAACTACCTGTATTACAAACAGTTTAACGATAAGAAACAGCGATGCGGCTATTATCAGACCTATTATGATGTATTTCCTGCTGCCAAATGCGTCTTTCATAATCCGGTCATTTATTTGCCTCTTCTTGCATACTCAAGAAGAAGAATAAAGCTGATTGAGAAAAGCGAACTGAGAATGACTCTCAGCAGTGTCCTGAAAAAATCAGTAAACCGGAACACTTCAAGGTAGAAAAGTGCCAGGTGATGTATGAGCACTATAATTACTGTGTAGAGCAGGAACCAGGTAAAACCGTAAATGAACATAGAGGGATCTGAACCTGGCTCATATCCATCTCTGGGTGATATCACCCTTAAAACGTGGGGACGGACAAATCCTGCGAGGAGGGTCGCTGATGCATGCATTCCCGGGGAGCCGCAGAAGAAGTCAATTATCAGCCCGGTAAAGAAGGAGATGATAAGAAGGAGCCATGAAGGAATTTCAAACGGAAGAAGAAGGATGAACATTATATATACATACGGGTTGACAAACCCGCTGAATTCAATATTATTGAATAGCAGAACCTGCAGCAGGATCAGCAGGACAAAAATGAGGCTGTATCTTAATACTGAATTGATCATTGAATTGAATTTTCCAGCTCTGTTTGTTCTGTTTTCATAAGGTTTCCTATCATATTCACATAATGAAGCTTTCTGAAATCTGTTTTCAGGGCTACTTCTATCATATAGAAATCGCCTCCGGGCTTTTCAACGCTGCTGACAGTTCCGACAATGATGCCTTCAGGGAAGAGCGCCGAAAATCCGGTTGTCTCGATTGTATCACCAATGCTCACAGGCACATGCTGGGGGATCTCGCTGAGAACGGCTTTTGAATTGTCGCGGCCATCCCAGCTCAATGAGCCGAAAAAACCATTTGACCGGATTCGTGAACTTAACCTGAAATCGAGGTTAAGAAGAGACATTGCAACTGAATAGTTTTCCGAGCATCCTACAATGACTCCAGCCACTCCATCGTCGGAAATGACTGCCATATCGACCGACACTCCCTGGTTTATTCCTTTATTTATCGTGAAGAAGTTTTTCTGCCTGTTTACGGAGTTGTCAATGACCCTTGCCGTAGTATACCGGTACTGCTGATGGCGATCCGAATCTGAGACTGAAAAAAAAAGCAGTCCCTGTTTCGGGGTCAGCTGCTCTATAGTATTTTTCAGCCGGACATTCTCTGAAGCAAGCTCCTGGTTTATCTCGCGCAGCCTGAAATACGACCTGGTATTGTCAATCCTCTGTTCAAGTCCCCTGGTGATTCCCCGGACTCCCTTCACCATGCTTGAATTGTGATAACTGTTCCCTGTGCCGAGCAAATAAAATGCTATCCCTTCAAGTATAAGAAAGATGATCAGGTTGTTATACTTCGCAAGAAAATTCAGCAGGTTTCTCATTCATCCCGGAAGATTATCTCATAAGGAACGGAAATTTATCTACATTCTTAAGTGCAACCCCGGTGCCGCGTGCAACCGCATGAAGAGGATCCTCAACCACATTGAATTTGATGTTTATCTTATCGGAGAATCTCTTATCGAGACCTCTCAGCAGTGCTCCGCCTCCGACCATATAGATACCCTTGTTCACAACATCTGCATAGAGTTCCGGCGGCGTCTGCTCCAGCACGTTGAGCAGCGCTGCCTCCACCTTTGAAAGTGATTTGTCAAGGCAATAGGCGATCTCCTGGTACGAGATCGGAATTTCTATTGGCAGGGCTGTCATTATGTTCGGTCCCCTGACGATATAATCCGGCGGCGGGTTATCAATATCAGGAAGGGCGGCTCCAACGCCTATTTTGATATCCTCAGCCGTTTTTTCACCTATTTTGATGTTATGCTGATGCCTCATATAAGCCTGGATGTCAGTTGTAAATCCGTCGCCGGCTATCCTGATCGATTTATTGCATACTATCCCTCCGAGAGCTATCACTGCTATTTCTGTTGTCCCTCCTCCGATATCGATCACCATGAATCCTTCCGGTGCCTCAACGTCAAGACCTATCCCTATTGCAGCAGCCATCGGCTCATATATCATGTAGACATCCCTGCCTCCGGCGTGTTCGGAAGAGTCGCGAACCGCACGTATCTCAACCTCGGTGCTCCCCGACGGTATGCAGACAACCATTTTCAGGGAAGGGGAAAAGAGCCTGGGGCCCTTGTTGATCATCTTTATCATGCCTCTTATCATAAGCTCCGCAGCATTGAAGTCGGCTATCACACCGTCCTTCATCGGCCTTATTACCTTAATGTTCTCATGCGTCTTACCGTGCATCTGCCTGGCCGCCTCTCCTATTGCTATCAGCTTCCCCGAATTCTTGTCAATAGCCACTATCGAGGGTTCATCAACTACAATTTTATCATTGTGAATAATGATAGTGTTCGCCGTCCCGAGATCAATAGCAATCTCCTGTGTCAAAAATGAAAAAAGTCCCATATAATTATTTAGTGTTTAAAATGTCTGATTCCTGTAAATACCATTGCCATTCCGTTGGCTGAGCAATAGTCAACCGAGTCCTTGTCACGAACCGACCCTCCCGGCTGAACAACAGCTGTTATCCCTGCCTTATGGGCAATCTCCACGCAATCAGGAAAAGGGAAGAAGGCATCGGAAGCCATAACCGCTCCGTCAAGATCAAATCCGAAGTTCTTTGCCTTTTCAATAGCCTGCTTCAGGGCATCCACCCTCGATGTCTGTCCCACACCACTTGCACAAAGCTGATTGTTTTTCGCCAGGACAATGGTATTGGATTTGCTATTCTTTACCAGCTTGTTTGCAAAAACGAGGTCAACAAACTCTGATGGTTCCGGTATCCTTGGCGTGACTGGTTTCATGTCCCCGGCGCTCTGTGTGCTGTTGTCCCTCTCCTGCCACAATACCCCGTTAAGGAGCGACCTGAAGATATAGGGGCTCTTATTATGATCCCTGAGCCTCAGGATTATCCTGTTCTTCTTCTGCTGAAGGATTTCAAGAGCTTTGCCGGAATACTGAGGGGCAATTACTATTTCAAAAAATATCTTGTCCATTTCGGCGGCTGTTGCTTCGTCAACTGCCCTGTTCAGTGCTATCACACCGCCAAAAGCTGAAACGGGATCACATGCAAGGGCATCGCTCCAGGCATCCTTCAGA
This sequence comes from Bacteroidales bacterium, assembly GCA_041303415.1. GTDB lineage: Bacteria > Bacteroidota > Bacteroidia > Bacteroidales > VadinHA17 > LD21. The sequence goes on along the minus strand of JBFYPG010000098.1, from coordinate 36,616 downwards.
TTGTTCCTTGATGCTGCCCCGCATGCGTTATTATGCTTGATAATGACAACTGAAGTATCACTGAATTCATCAATAAGAAGAAGAGCAGATTCAATATCCAGGAGATTGTTGTAGGAGATCTCCTTGCCATGAAGCTTTTCAAAGATCTGGTCAGGGTCGCCGAAGAAAATGCCTTTCTGGTGCGGGTTTTCTCCATACCTGAGAGGATATGAAACATTGATGCTCTCCCTGAATACGGGAAGCTGAGCCTCTCTGTTAAAGTATTTGAAGATGGCGGTGTCGTAGTTTGATGAAGTTTTAAAGGCTTCGGCAGCGTAGAGTTTCCTGTCGTGAAAAGAAGTGACTCCTTTCTTATCCTGAAGCAGTTTAAGGAGTGCAGGATACTGCTCCCTTCCTGAAATCACAAGCACATCATTGAAATTTTTTGCTGCTGCCCTGATGAGGGATATACCTCCGATATCGATCTTTTCAATAATTTCTTCTTGGTCAGCCGTGTTCTTCAGCGTCTCTTCAAACGGATACAGATCCACTATTACAAGGTCTATTACCGGGATTCTGTATTGCCTTACCTGCTCATCGTCTTCCTTATTCCCCCTTCTGGCAAGAATGCCTCCGAAAATTGACGGATGCAGGGTCTTGACCCTTCCGCCGAGGATGGAGGGATATGTCGTGATGTCCTCAACTTTTTCCGCCGGAATGCCAAGGTCCCTGATAAAACCGTAAGTGCCGCCGGTGGAACAGATTTTAATATTAAGGCTGTTAAGAGTTTTTACGATCTCGTTCAGTCCATCTTTATAAAAAACGGAAACAAGCGCGCTGTTGATTTTTTTATCACTCATTTTCTGATAATTATGACGATCAGACCTTTATCCTAAGGGCGATTAAAAATAGATATTTTTTTATTACCATCAATAAATTAAGATTATGATTATCCGTAATTCCGTATTAAGCATATTGGATCACGGACAACACTTTTTTCTTATCTTTGAACTTCTTTAATTTTTAAAAACCGGGAAAAGTGTTCTTAAGGCTTTTAAAGGAAGGTTTTCTTTTTGCAGTTAATTCATTTGCTGTTAACAAGTTAAGAACATTCCTGTCTCTTTTCGGGATCACCATCGGAATATTCTCCATCATCTCGGTGTTCACGGTTCTTGACTGGATGGAGAAGGCGATCCGGGATTCCATAGCAACTCTCGGCGACAATCTGGTGTATGTTGAGAAGTACCCGTGGTCATTCGATCCGAGCCTTGAATACTGGAAAATGGTCAGGTGGCCTGCAGTTTCAGTTTCCGATTATGAAGCGATCGTAAAGAAAGCTACGAGGGCCGAAGCGGCATGCTTTGTTGCACTGGAACCAGAGGTCATTCGGTACAGGAAATCGCAGGCCGATAACATTTATATCTGGGGAGCGACGCACGAATTTGATCTGCTCAGGTCATTTGAGCTCCAGGAAGGAAGGTATTTCACTCCTGAGGAATCGGCTTCCGGAAGGAACGTTGTGATAATAGGATACGAGCTGGCAAATAAGCTTTTTGAAGGTACCAATCCTGTGGGGAAACAGATAATAGTTGCCGGGCTGAAGACAAACGTCATAGGCGTATTCAGGAAGGAAGGCAAGGGCGGCATAGGCGACAGCGGCATGGATGAGATGGCACTTGTCCCTCTTAATTTTGCAAGGGGGTTCATCAATTTGCGGAATCCTTTCATTGCCTCCGACATCATGGTTCGGGGCAAAGAGGGAGTGAACGTTGATGAACTGAGGGAAGAAGTTACAATGGTACTGAGAGCTGCCAGAAGGCTTCATCCGGGAGAAGAATCCAATTTCGCTGTCAATAAGGCCAGTATGATCAGCCAGGGATTCGATGCTGTATTTAAAGGAATAAACATCGGAGGCTGGATAATAGGAGGATTTTCAATACTCGTCGGAGGCTTCGGAATTGCGAACATTATGTTTGTATCGGTGAGGGAAAGGACAAATATCATCGGGATCCAGAAAGCATTGGGAGCCAAGCGCTTTTTCATTCTTCAGCAGTTCCTTACCGAATCGGTGCTGCTCTCCTTAGTAGGCGGACTGCTGGGAGTATTCCTGATCTTTATTGCAACTCTCGGCATAAATTACCTCTGGGAACTTAACATGCACCTTACCCTGGCAAATACAATCCTTGCAGTTGTAATTTCAGGAGTAATAGGTGTTGTGGCAGGTTATGCGCCGGCTTATTCTGCCGCAAGAATGAATCCGGTCGATGCTATCGGATATTCATTCGGATGATATCATGTTCCTGCTTATCCAGTTCGTCAGATGAACGAACTGATCTACGGATAACTGTTCCGGTCTGAGCCCGAAATCATCGTAATCTTCTTTCTTCAGTCTGAAAGCAGCCTTGATTGAGTTTCTGAGTGTCTTTCTTCTCTGGTTGAAGCTCGCTTTAACGACCTTCAGAAACAGAGCTTCATCACACTTCAGCTCCATGACCTGGTTTCTTCTCAGTCTTATCACACCTGACTGAACTTTAGGCGGCGGAGAAAAAACATGGGGAGGCACTGTAAAAAGGTATTCCGTTGTGTAGAAGGCCTGGATAAGAACGCTCAGAATTCCGTAGGCTTTGGAGCCAGGCCGGGAGCAGATCCTTTCAGCGACCTCCTTCTGAAACATCCCGCAAACCTCGATGATTTTATCTTTGTGGTTAAGCGTCCTGAACAGTATCTGGGATGAGATGTTGTACGGGAAGTTGCCGATAACAGCCAGCTTCCCGGGGAAGTAATCATCAATATCCATCACCAGAAAATCACCCCTTATTATCTCCCTGAGCCCGGGAAAATCCCTCTTAAGGTAATGAACCGACTCATTGTCAATTTCAATCACCCTGAAATCGGGGAATCCCCTCTCCAGCAGATATCCGGTAAGGATACCGGTTCCCGGGCCGATCTCAAGGACGGAGTCATAACCCTGACCTGTCAGACTGGCGGCAATCCTTGCAGCGGTATCCCTGTCTTTAAGGAAATGCTGTCCGAGGTTCTTCTTTGGCTTTACCATGATTCAGATCTGAAGGAGTTCCCTTCCGAATTTTCTCCAGAAAGGAAGCCTCTGTTTTTCAAGGAACAGGATAAACCGCTTGAGCAGATTGTAGTACAGTGACACGAACAGCAGAAATGTCATGAACCAGATAACGATGACATTGAAGACCAGTGTTCCGATCTTCAGGCCGCCGATCATCTTGTAAGGTGCAAAGAAATGGGCGCGTCCGTATCTTGAACCGGGCTTCATATAAACAGGATCGGCTTTCTGGATAAGCCGTTTTTCAGTTTCGTAAATCTTGCTCATGGTAAGCCTGTTCAGCATAATGTCAGCAAGGCTTTCATTGTAGTCCATCTCCCGTGTCCTGACAAAATTCTCGTAGCCCATCTCTTCAGTTTTAAGAGTATAGAGTGAATCGCGCCTGACCGAGATATCTTTGTTCTTCAACCTTAAGGCCACTTTCAGGCTATCGAGGTATAGTTTTGCGTCATCGCCGATAATTTCATTGAATTTTGAATAGTCCAGGCTGCTGAACCAGCCGCCCGGCTTTACTCCCGCAGCATCGGCGAGTTCGTTGACATGATAATTGATCTTTTTGAAATTATTTTCGACGTGTTCCTTATAATCGGGATTTTTGCCTGCCATTATGCATTCATTGATTTTTACCTTCAGAGTGGGAATGAGGAAGGAAGCATACCAGTCGTTCTGGCTTATTTCCATGTCGTACTTAAAGAAAGGCTTCTGAAACCTGTTGCTTTTGAACTGTTCGACGCTTATGGCTTCGTATGCCCAGCGCGTTGTCATTATATCTCCTATCACCGGTACATAAACTTTCCGGGTAAGTGATTTATGAAGGTCGTCGAACTTGATCATAGCTCCGCCAAGCAGCAGCTGCGGAACGAGGATCAGGGGAATAAGGATATAGATACTTACTGCCGACCTCATGCCGGCAGAAATATTCAACCCGACAATATTTCCGAAACAGGCGGTTGAAAACAAAACAAGCCATTGCTGGAACAGCATTCCCCTTACGTCAAGAATTATATTCGCGACTATCAGGAACGAGAGCGTCTGAATTGCGGAGAGGGCAAACAGAAAGTTGATCTTCGAAAAGAGGTAGCTTAACCTGCTTAGATTGAGGAACTTCTCCCTTTCGTTTATCTTTCTGTCCCTGAAAATCTCTTCAGCGCTTATGGTTAGACCGAGAAAAAGCGCAACGATAATTGACATGAACAGGAAGACAGGGTAGTTTTTGTTTGTGGAGAAGAGGTATACTCCATTCTCGCTATACTTTGATATGTACGCCAGTATCAGTGCCAGAAGAGGTGCTTCGAGCAGGTTGATAGTCATATACTGAGTATCTGCAAGCTTGCGGGTGATATTTCTTCTTATGAAAGTTTTAATCTGTACTGATTTGGAAGGCACCCTGAAGCTACCAGGTGTAACGGGCATTTTTTCCGGGGGCCCCTCTATAACAGGCATCATCTTTTTCCTGTATTTCCCGTACCATTCTTCCGGACTCACCTGCCTCTCCTTTCCGGAGTATCCAGCATTATCAATGACCTTTACTTCAATAATGTCAAGGATATTGTCAGTTTTGATATTACCACAGGAAGGGCATTCGCTTTCTGCAGCATTGGCCTGTGACGTTTCAGTCTTGAAATAAACCAGGGCTTCAACCGGATCTCCGTCATAAATCATATAGCCGCCCTTATCGAGTATCCAGAGCCTGTCAAACATTTTGAGGATGTCAGACGAAGGCTGATGAATGATGGTAAAGACAAGCTTGCCGCTGAGAGCCTGATGCTTGATAAGGTTCATCACCTTTTCTGAGTCGAATGATGATAATCCGGAGGTCGGTTCGTCAATGAACAGCACGACCGGTTCGCGCATCAGTTCCAGCCCTATGTTAAGCCTTTTTCTCTGGCCGCCGCTTACTTTTTTGTTCATTACATCCCCTACCTGAAGATCTTTAATATCATAGAGATCAAGATCGGTCAGTACTTTTTCCACTGTGTTATTAAGCTGCTCCTCGGTATAGTTGCCAAAACAGAGGCGGGCGTTGAAATACAGGTTCTGCCATACCGTGAGTTCCTCAATGAGCATGTCATCCTGCGGGACAAATCCTATAAGTCCCTTTATCTCACCTGCCTCGCCATATATGTCGTACCCGTTGATATACAGGTTGCCGGCTGAGGGTTTTATCTTTCCGTGAAGAAGGTTCAGCATGGTTGTTTTGCCGACTCCGCTTCCCCCCATAATACCAATAAGGTTTCCTGATTCAACCCTGAAGTTCATTTTCATGACCCCATTATCGGAGTTTTTGAACATGAACTCAATATTATGGCCTTCAAATATGACCTTTTCCAGGAATTTCCTGGAGACGAACTTCTTGTAGATCTTTGAATAATAAATTGGGTCAATGCCCTGCCCTTTGATGTTTACTCCCCTTTCAAGAAGGTAAGGCCTGCAGGCAATAATGTCCCTTCCCTTGAAATAAAGAGCCATCGGACCGTCATATGTGAGCAAAAGGGTGCCGGTACTTTCGATATGCAGAATGACCATGAAGCCCCTGAAACCCTTTACCCTGATATGCCGCCACTTAAAATAGTTTTTATACAGCTTTTCACCGGAATGCTCAGGATTATCGCTCTCAATTATAAGGACACACTCAGGGGAAATTTCATCGAAGGTCCTCCCAATCATAAAAGCTGATGCATTGTTAAATTCTTTCTTGGATATGTTGAATGTTCTGGCAACAATTTCAATTATTGTCTGTTCCTGATCGGTCAGCATGCCATCCTCAAATGCAAACTCAATCAACTGAAGAAATACTATCATCCTCTCCTCAAGGAAGAGGCCTTTTTTTATCTGGCGGCAGATGTTTGTTATCTGAAATGATATCAGGGAATCCTCATCAGCCAGCTCAGCCTTATCAACGCTTTTCAGCTCATTGGAATAAAACTCCAGGTTGTTCTCGAAAAGTGCATAATATTCTTCCTCAAGTTCCCTGTTGAGGTATCGCCTGAGATAGCTGCGGAGGATCTTTTTGCCACGAGAGGTGATGCCGGCAGGATTAACTGTCGATACAATCGCAAAAATATGTATCAAAGCCAATAATACAGATTCCCTCATAAGATATCAACGAAAAAAAAGACCGCAAAGACAGTTGCTTTGCGGTCATATAATAAACATATAATTATATCAGCTTGCTTCGTATCTCTTCAATAGCCCTGGTTATATCAATGATATTTTTTTCTGTGAGGCTGGTTCCCAGACCTGCATAAACCTGCTTGATAGGATCGAGCTTATTCACAAAACCCGCAATAAGCGGATCGTTTATATAAGGTTTGGTAATTTCGAGGTAAAGCTCAAAGGACTTTTTCTGCTCAAGAAGGTTTTCTGCGATCCCTGCAACATTGTAGGCTGCCCCTGAAACGTGCGTTGTGATATACATACCTTCCACCCATGCTCCTCCAACAACCAGGAGTGCGAGGGGTTGCTGCTCATTTTCGCTCAGGTAATTATAGGTTGCATCAAATGCTTCCGACAGGACCTCAACAAGCTTGTCCTTGTAGTCAAAATTCTGCTTGATCCTGTCATAGAGTGTTTCATCATATATCTGTGACATGTTAAGCTCGGCTGACATGGACCTTATAGCTGAGAGATAATCGAGGACCGACTGCTGTATATTATATAAAGTAGCATAGCTGAGGTCAGCTCCGTATACCCCCATGTTGATTGCCTTGGCGTCGCTGGTAAAATACTTCTTTGTGTTTTCAACAGGATTTGAGATTCCGAAGATGTACCCCACTTCAAGATCTGTAAGCATTTTGATCACTTCGGCCGAGGTGGGCAGCGAATCAACATTTGATTCCATCTCCTGCTCAAGCGACTGGTACTGATCGAGTTCTACCTTTTTCTGGTCCTTATTACCAGTACCTCTGTTCTTGCATGAACTAATGCATGCAAGTCCTGCAAAAACCACCGGAAGTAAAAAAAGAGCAACAATCCTTTTCATATATAATCTTTTAATTAATGAAACTATTTTAAACTGCCATAAAAGTAATAAAAATATTGAAAATAAGGTCGAAATGATGAAAATGCGACAAAATAAGTTTGGAGTGATCTAAAGTCTGGAGTACTTAAAGTTTGGAGTACTTAAAGTTATTATACCTACAACTCTAAGTACTTTAGGCACTCTAGGCACTCCAAACTAATTTTGTTATCTTTGACCCTCTGAATTTACACAACTCCGTATGCATTGGAACTTTGATGAGGAGATCAGAAGAGAGGGTACTGATTGCATAAAGTATGACCTCAGGGGGGATATTTTCGGCAGGGAGGATGTTATCCCCATGTGGGTGGCAGACATGGATTTCAGGACTCCTGATTTCATCGTCGAGAAGCTTCACAACCGCCTCAGGCATGAGATATTTGGGTATTCTTTCCGGCCAACGGGTTATCATGACTCAATAGTCAGCTGGCTGAAATCAAGGCACAACTGGAAAATAGAAAAGGAATGGATATGTTTTTGCCCGGGAATTGTACCGGCCCTTAACCTGTGCACCCTGGCTTTTACAAGGCCTGGAGATAAAATCATTGTTCAGCCTCCGGTCTACTTCCCTTTCTTCTCAGCTGTGGAAAGTCACGGCCGCACCCTTGTGCATAACCAGCTGTCTGAAATGAATGGAAGATGGGAAATGGATTTTGATTCCCTCGTTTCGCTGATCGACAGGGAGACAAAGATGATAATTGTTTCGAATCCCCATAACCCTGTCGGAAGAGCATGGTCTGAAGAAGAACTTGCCCGGCTGACTGAAATTTGTCTTGAAAATGAGATTATCATACTGTCCGATGAAATCCATTGCGATCTGATACTTCCCGGGTTCAGCCATACCCCCGTAGCAAGGATCTCAGACAAGATCTCGGAAATAACAGTCACATGCATTGCTCCGAGCAAGACATTCAACCTGGCAGGGCTTTCAACCGCATCTGTTATAATTTCTAATCCTGTTCTGCGAAGGTATTTTAACAAGAGGGTCGAAGACCTGCATATAGGAAACGGGAATATCTTCGGGGCAATTGCCTCAGCAGCAGCATATTACGAAGGGCATAAATGGGTTGACGCGCTCATGGACTATGTTGACGGGAATGTTGAACTGGTTATGAAATATTGCAGGGAACTCATCCCGGAAATATTACCGGTTGCGCCGGAGGCGACATACATGATATGGCTTGACTGCCGCAGATTCAACATTACAGGGAAAGAACTCCAGGATTTTTTTGTAAAAAACACAGGCATCGGAATGAATGAAGGTTCCTCTTTCGGACCTGGGGGGGAAGGGTATATGAGAATGAACATTGCAACAACCCGCAAAACCGTAATTAAGGCAATGGAGCAAATTGAGAACGCCGTTGCCCGTATGAGATAAACTGTTTTGAAAAAGTGAAAGAGAGAGTTAAAGTTAAACTGATTCTTGAAGATGGTACCGTATACCAGGGAAGATCGTTCGGAGCCCCTGTCGCGGCTGCAGGCGAGGTTGTGTTCAACACAGCAATGACAGGATATCCGGAAAGCCTCACTGATCCGTCATACCGTGGCCAGATACTGTGCCTGACATACCCCCTGGTTGGTAATTACGGGGCACCGGTGAAAAGTGAAGAAAATGATCTGTTCCAGTTCTATGAATCCTCTTCAATCCATATTTCAGGACTAATAGTATCTGATTATTCATTTGAATACAGTCACTGGAACGCCTCAGAAAGCCTTGATGAATGGCTGGCAAGAAACGATATCCCGGGCATTTACGGGATCGATACAAGGGCACTGACCAAAAGGATACGTGAAAAAGGTGCCATGCTCGGCAGGATTGAACCGGAAGGCACCGAAATAGCATTTTACGATCCGAACAAGGTTAACCTGGTTGCAGAGGTGAGCACAAGAGAAAAGAAAGTATACGGCACGGGAAAATACAGGATCGTGCTTGTGGACTGCGGTGTGAAATACAATATAATAAGGAACCTGCTGAAGCGTGATACTACCATTATCAGGGTTCCGTGGGATTACGACTATCACGGGGAGGAGTATAACGGCCTTTTCCTGTCAAACGGGCCGGGTGATCCCAAGATGTGCTCAGTGACAATAGCGAATATCCGGAACTCTTTTGAGGAAGAGATACCTGTATTCGGCATATGCCTGGGCAACCAGCTAATGGCTCTTGCATCGGGTGCCGACACATACAAGCTGAAGTACGGACACAGAAGCCATAACCAGCCGGTTCTCAAGGTTGGTACAAACAAAGCCTACATAACATCGCAGAACCACGGGTTTGCGGTTGACAACAAGACCCTTGGCGGCGAATGGGATCCTCTGTTTATTAACATAAATGACCAGACCAATGAAGGGATGAAACATAAAACTAAACCGTTTTTCTCAACCCAGTTTCATCCTGAAGCCTCAGGCGGGCCAACAGATACCGATTACCTGTTTGATGAGTTTATTGAGAATATAAGAAAATACCCCCGGTCACGCTGAAGCAATAACCCCCCAAGCCCCCCTGAAGGGGGGTTAAAACCCGATAATAATTAAGAAAGTAAATGGGTTTATTGCCCCCCTTCAGGGGGGGTGGGGGGTCATCTCACATACCCCATCAGCTTTTCTGCCATCTCCTGGGCTGACTTGTTCTTAAAGCATTCCATCCTGCTGCTGAAGAGCTTCGCAATTTCAGAATTGCAAAGGTTCCCAATACTGCCTTCGTGAACATAATCGGAAACTGATGTCTTGGAGAACGAGGAGTTCCTTACCATCTCCGAGACAGCTTTGTATGCATCCCGGAAAGGGATCCCCTGCTTGACCAGCCTGTTGACTTCCTCGGTGCTGAAAATGGAATTGTACAGCGGATTGTCGGTAATGTTTTTTCTGATCCTGATATTTCTCAGCATCAGCAGCATTATCTCAACGGACTCCTGAATATCGGCGAAAGCATCGAAAATAAGTTGTTTAAGAAGCTGCAGATCACGGTTATAGCCTGACGGCAGGTTTGACGTCAGCATGGAGATCTGTCCCGGCAGTGTCTGAATTATATTCGACCGTCCCCTGATCAGTTCAAACACGTCGGGATTTCTTTTCTGGGGCATTATGCTCGATCCTGTGACGTACTCATCAGGGAAATCGATGAACCGGAATTCAGCGCTCATGTAAAGGCATATATCCATCGAGAATCTCGAAAGAGTCTGGGCAAGCGAGGCCAGCGCTGATGAGACCGCCAGTTCAACCTTTCCCCTGCTCAGGCTGGCATAAGCCGAGTTGTAAAGAAGGTCGTCAAACTCAAGAAGCTCCGATGTGAGTTTTCTGTTCAGGGGAAGGGTTGTACCAAAGCCGGCTGCCGTACCTAGCGGGTTCTTATTATTCAGGGCACGCGCTTCCCCGAGAATAAGAATATCATCGGCAAGCGACTCGGCATATGCTCCGAACCAAAGGCCGAATGAAGAGAGCATCGCAGGCTGCATATGAGTATACCCGGGAAGAAGAACCTCCCTGTACTGTTCACTCAGATCCTGAAGCCTAGCGAACAGTTTTGCCACCAGGTGAGCAAGCTTGTCGATCTCCTCCCTGGTGTAGAGCCGGATGTCAACCAGCACCTGGTCATTTCTCGACCTCCCGGTATGGATTTTCTTCCCGGTGGTTCCAAGGATGGAGGCCATCTCCTTTTCAATCTGGGAATGTATGTCCTCCATGTCATCCTCAATTATCAGGCTGCCCTTTTCATCCCATACAAAAAGTGAATGAAGGGCATTCAACATTTCATTCCTTTCTTCATTTTCGATCAGCCCCACATCATTCAGCATGATGACATGAGCCATTGACCCGATAATATCCCATTTTGTGAGATGCAGGTCGGTCTTCCTGTCCCTTCCCGATGTGAACTCAATTATCGCAGGTTCGGGATTGATTCCTTTTTCCCAGAGTTTCATATTCCTTTAATTGAAGTATGTAATTCTATTCAAATGTTGCTGGTTACTGGTTGCTGGTTACTGGTTGAGTTTACCAGCAACAAGCAACCAGCAAACAGATTCAGCTTTTCTGACTCTCCTCAACTATTGCCCGGTGAGCCATCAGCCTTATGGCATTTATTTTAATAAATCCCTTGCTGTCAGTCTGGTCAAATCCGCCTTCGATATCCATGCTTGAGAGCTTCTTATTGTACAGCGAAGAGGGTGATTCGCGTCCTTCAATTATCACATTCCCTTTGTATAGGCACATGTGAACGCTTCCGTCGATCAGCTCCTGGCTCTTTTCAATTGCAGCCATGAGGAAATCCATTTCAGGGCTGAACCAGAATCCGTTGTAAATGATCTCGGCGAATTTTGGGGTGAGCATATTGACCAGCCTCATCACCTCTCTATCCATCGCTATTCCTTCAATGTCCTTGTGTGCAATGTGCAGGACCGTTGCGGCAGGTGTCTCGTAGACGCCTCTTGACTTGATCCCGACGAACCTGTTTTCAACCATATCGAGCAATCCGATCCCGTTTTTCCCGGCCAGCTCGTTCAGATAGACATATAATTCATACGGGTCCGACTTTAAAGTGCCATCATCCTTGTTAATAAGCTTTATTGGTTTCCCGTCCTTGAAATGAATTACGATCCGGGTCTCCAAATCCGGGGCATCCTGAGGCATCACCATTTTTTCAAGCATCCCCCTTTGCAGCGAGTACATGGGATCTTCCAGGACTCCGGCTTCGTGACTTATATGCATCAGGTTATCATCTTCACTGTAGGGTTTGTCAATGCTGGCTTTAACGGGTATCTGTTTTTCGGCAGCATATTTCAGGAGATCTGTCCTGCCCTTGAACTGCGACAGGAATTCCCTGTCCTTCCATGGAGAGATCACCTTTACCCCCGGCATCAGTGCATAATAGCAAAGTTCAAATCTCACCTGGTCGTTTCCCTTGCCTGTGGCTCCGTGTGCAACAGCAAGGGCACCCTCCTGCTTTGCAACCTCAATCTGTTTCTTTGCTATCAGCGGCCTTGCCAGAGCTGTTCCAAGCAGATACCTGTCTTCATATATCGCATTGGCCATTATAGCCTTAAGAACGTAGCTTTCAACGAATTCCCTCTTCAGGTCGGAAATTATTACCTTTGAGGCTCCAAGGGCCATCGCTTTCTTTTTACACTCTTCGAAATTCTCCTTCTGTCCGACATCTGCTACGAATGCAATAACATCATAATTCTTTTCTATCAGCCATTTCAATATGACCGAAGTGTCAAGTCCCCCGCTGTACGCCAGCACCACTTTTTCTTTCATCTTAAATTTATTATTGATTAATTAATATTTGTTTTTTGTTATTTAATTACCCCCATCCCGGCCTTCCCTCAAGGGGGAAGGTGCTTCTTACTTTCCCCCCTTGGGGGGAAAAATAAAAGGGGGTTTTTTATTCACCTTTTCTTCAGCTGTTCATGCAACCCCGGCAGGATCATCTCAAGGCAGGTGTGAACCTGGTGGATTGAAATACCGTCCCTCGGTATGATCAGGATAGTATCGTCGCCGGCGATCGTACCTGCTATTTCATATCTCGATGCATTGTCAAGATAAATGGCCGTATTATTAGCATTTCCGGGAAGTGTCTTAATGACCAGAAGATCCTTTGCATCAACAATATCTGTGATTACAGGAAGCACCTGGAGCCTGTTTGTCCCCGGCTGCACACTGATACTTTCGGGAAGTGCATATTTGTAGCCTCCCTTTCCGTCAGGCACCCTTCCTGCTCCGATCTGCCTCAGGTCGCGTGATAAAGTTGCCTGCGTGCAGACAATTCCCTTCGACTTAAGCCTCCTGAGCAAAAGCTCATGAGAGGAGATGTTCTCCTCTGAGATAATTTTTTGAATAACCGGGAGCCTTTTTGCTTTTTGCATATTTATTCATTTAATTTGCAAATATATTCATTTTTTATTAATTCAAAAATCCGATTAAAAAATTGTGCTATTTTTGACCTCAAATCCTGCAGATGGCAGACAAGCTGAAAAAAGTTGTGGTACTGGGGTCGGGAGCCCTCAAGATAGGCGAGGCCGGTGAATTTGACTACTCGGGATCGCAGGCCCTGAAAGCCCTCAGGGAAGAAGGAATAAAAACCGTATTGATAAATCCGAATATAGCAACGGTTCAGACCTCGGAAGGGCTGGCTGACAAGATCTATTTCCTCCCTGTTACCCCGGTATTTGTTGAAAAGATAATAAAAAAGGAGAGGCCCGACAGTATACTTCTCTCCTTCGGAGGGCAGACGGCACTCAATTGTGGCACTGAATTATTCAGGGCAGGCGTCTTTGAAAAGTACAAAGTCAGGGTGCTCGGAACTCCTGTAACCGCAATTATAGATACCGAAGACCGCGAACTCTTTGTCGGCAAGCTCGCCCAGATTGATGTCAAAACACCCAGGAGTATTGCGGTACAGGAAGTCGATGAAGCTCTCAGGGCAGCAGAATCGCTGGGCTTCCCGGTTATCATCAGGGCTGCATATACCCTTGGAGGACAGGGAAGCGGATTTGCATCGAACACGGATGAGCTTAAGGTACTTGCAACCAGGGCATTTTCCTATACCGGACAGATACTTGTTGAAGAGTCGCTGAAGGGATGGAAAGAGGTTGAATATGAGGTGGTTCGTGACAAATACGACAATTGCATCACGGTGTGCAACATGGAGAATTTCGATCCCCTTGGCATTCATACGGGTGAAAGCATAGTGGTCGCTCCTTCGCAGACACTCACTAACAACGAATACCATAAGCTTAGGGAACTCTCCATAAAGATCATCAGGCATATCGGAATTATAGGTGAATGCAACGTTCAGTATGCATTATCGCCCAATTCCGAAGAGTACCGTGTGATAGAGGTAAATGCAAGACTGTCGCGATCAAGTGCCCTGGCATCGAAGGCTACCGGGTACCCGCTTGCATTCGTGGCCGCCAAGCTCGGCTTAGGTTACGGCCTTCATGAACTCAGGAACTCAGTGACAAAAACAACAACAGCCTGCTTTGAGCCGGCGCTCGATTATATTGTTTGCAAGATTCCCCGCTGGGATCTCAACAAGTTCCAGGGAGTATCGCACGCCATCGGCAGCAGCATGAAGAGTGTGGGCGAGGTAATGTCGATAGGAAGGAATTTCGAGGAGGCTATCCAGAAAGGGCTCAGGATGATAGGCCAGGGAATGCATGGTTTCACAGGCAACCGCGAACTTGAGTTCGGCGAACTCGAAAAAGAGCTTGCCGAACCCACCGATATGAGGATCTTTGTAATTGCTGAAGCGCTTGATAAAGGCATGCCTATTGAAAAGATACATGACCTTACCAGGATCGATAAATGGTTCCTGTTCAAGCTGCGAAACATAATCAGGATAAAGGATGAGCTGTGCAGATACAAATCGCTGGATACATTACCTGCAGACCTGCTTGCTCACTCCAAGATAAACGGCTTCAGCGATTTCCAGATAGCAAGGCACGTTCTGAGATCAGGCCCTGCCGATATCAACGAGGATCTCCTTAAGGTAAGAAACCACAGGAAAATGCTTGGGATCATCCCGTTTGTAAAGCAGATAGATACCCTGGCTGCGGAATACCCGGCTGTTACAAATTATCTTTACCTAACCTACAGCGCCGGTGAGCACGACATTAAATATGAAAATGACAAGAAATCAATTATCGTGCTTGGCTCAGGTGCTTACAGGATAGGTTCAAGTGTTGAGTTCGACTGGTGCTCGGTAAATGCAATCGAGACAATTAGGAAGGAAGGATTCAGGTCGATAATGATCAACTACAACCCCGAAACCGTCAGCACTGATTATGATATCTGCGACAGGCTCTATTTTGATGAGCTCACCTTCGAACGGGTGCTTGACATAATTGACCTTGAAAAACCGGGTGGAGTGATCGTATCTGTAGGCGGGCAGATTCCCAACAACCTGGCCATGAGATTGTTCAGGGAAAATGTTCCTGTTCTTGGCACCTCTCCCCTTTCCATTGACAGGGCTGAGAACAGGCATAAATTCTCTGCAATGCTTGATAACCTGTCAGTGGACCAGCCAAGATGGAAGGAGCTCTCCTCCATTGAAGATATCTTTGAATTTGTCGACCGGATAGGTTTCCCTGTTCTTATACGTCCTTCATACGTGCTCTCGGGTGCCGCGATGAACGTGGTTTCGAACAGGAATGAGCTTACGCACTTCCTCGAGCTTGCCGCCCAGGTTTCAAAACAATACCCGGTTGTTGTATCTGAGTTCATTGAAAACGCCAAGGAAATAGAGATCGATGCCGTGGCCAGGGAAGGAGAGATACTTGCTTATGCAATAAGCGAGCACGTGGAGTTTGCCGGAGTCCACTCAGGCGATGCAACGATTGTATTCCCTCCGCAGAAAATATATTTCGAAACAGTCAGAAGGATAAAACGCATATCCCGGCAGATAACCAAAGAGCTCAATATAACAGGCCCCTTCAATATCCAGTATCTGGCAAGGGATAATGATATCAAGGTGATCGAATGCAACCTGAGGGCAAGCCGCAGCATGCCTTTTGTCTCGAAGGTGCTTAAATCGAACCTGATCGAGCTTGCCACAAAAGTGATGCTTGGTGTTCCTGCCGAGAAACCCCACAAGTCGGTGTTTGAGCTCGATTATGTTGGTGTCAAGGCCCCGCAGTTCAGCTTCTCAAGGCTTGCAAAAGCCGATCCTGTTCTTGGTGTCGATATGTCCTCGACAGGAGAGGTGGGCTGCATCGGCGAAGGTTTTTATGAAGCCATCCTTAAGGCTATGTTCTCCGTAGGGTACCGTGTGCCAAAGAAGAGCATCCTGCTGTCAACCGGTCCGGCACGATCAAAAGTAGAGCTCCTAAACAGTGCAAAAGCGCTCAGAGACAGGGGACATAAACTATATGCAACACGCGGCACGCAGCAGTTCCTTCAGAATGCAGGTGTTGAGGCAGAGGTTGCATACTGGCCCGACGAGAACAAATCACCAAATACCATCGAGCTCATACGTTCACGGGAAGTGGACCTTGTAATAAACATCCCCAAGGACCTCTCCGACACTGAACTCAACAACGACTACTCAATCCGCAGGAGTGCGGTTGATTTCAACGTGCCCCTGATAACCAATTCCAGGCTTGCAAGTGCATTCATTCTTGCTTTCTGCAGGCTTGGCGAGGATCAGCTGGCAATAAAGAGCTGGGACGAGTATAAGTGAGTTGAAGTGGGTTGAAGGAAGTGAGGGCGTGAGGGCATGAGGGCGGGAATGGGTGAAGGGGAGATGGGGAGAAAAAACGTGTGATTTATATTTTAATATAGAACATATGATTACTATCCGAAAAGCAGAAAAGACTGATGCAGATGTAATAATTGATTTCCAGATGAAGATGGCCCGGGAAACAGAGGAGCTTGAACTCAACAAGAATACTGTTACAAGAGGGGTAAACGCTGTTTTTGCCAACCAATCACGCGGACAATACTATGTTGCCGACGATGATGGAAAAGTTGTCGCATCACTTCTTATAACTTTCGAATGGAGCGACTGGCGCAACTGCAGCGTGTGGTGGTTCCAGTCGGTTTATGTTCTTCCTGAATACCGCCGCCGCGGCATCTTCCGGAAAATGTACAATCATATTAAATCCCTTGCCGAAGCAGAGGATGCAGGGGGCCTGCGGCCCTATGTAGAAACGAAGAACATCCGCGCACGGAAGACCTATGAAGCCCTCGGCATGAGCTCGGAACATTACGCATTCTACGAATGGATGAGGAAATAAGAGATGGAATGGCTGGCGCTGATATTGATCATACCTTATATATATATCATAACCGGAATATCTTTCTCACTAAAAAAAATTAAACCCTTCAAATCCGCCCCATCTGCGGAAATATCTGTTTCAGTGGTAGTTGCCTGCAGGAATGAAGAAAAGGATCTTCCTCTCCTGCTTTCCTGTCTGGCTGATATGGATTACGACCGGGATCAATATGAGGTCGTAATTATCGATGATGGTTCTTCTGATTCAACATATATTATTGCGTCAGTTTTTACCGGAATCAAAAACTATATAGTATTAAAAAACCCCGGTTCAGGTAAAAAGAGTTCAATCAAAGCAGGGGTTGAGGCATGCCGGGGTGAGCTTGTGGTTACTACCGATGCCGATTGCAGGATGGGTCGTGAATGGCTGAAGACAATTGCAGCATTTTACTCTGAACAGCAGACTCATATAATTACAGGACCAGTCGTTCTGCAGGGAGCAAAAGGATTCTTTCAGAGATTCCAGGAACTTGAGTTTCTAAGTCTGCAGGGCGTTACAGCAGGAACAGTATCTGAAGGAAATCCGGTGATGTGCAACGGAGCTAACCTCTCTTTTGTGCGAAATGCATATTTCACCCACGCTGACCACCTGTATCCTGAACTGGTTTCAGGTGACGATGTTTTCCTGCTTCATGCCGTGAAACAAAGAAGGGGTAAAATTTCCTGGATGGAGTCCGGTGAAGCTGTTGTTACAACCGGAACGGAACCAACGCTCCCGGCATTCCTTAAACAGAGGGCAAGATGGATATCAAAGGCGGGTGCTTACGACGACAGTTATACAAGGCTTCTTTCAATTGTAACATTTGTTACAATATTAACCCAGCTGTCGTTGCTTGTCGCAGGTATATTCAATCCTGTTTTTCTGCTGATCTGGCTTGCTTCTTTTGTTATTAAATCTATTCCTGATCTTTTTTTATTGCATAACAGGGCTGTATTCAACAAGAAAAAGAACCTTCTCTGGTTCTTTATCCCCGGACAGCTTATCTATCCGTTTTATGTTCTTGCAGTAGTGCTATTCTGGCTCTTCACAAAATCAGACTACTCACAATCACCAGTTTAACCCCCGAGGCTTCGCTCGGGGCAAGCCGTTGAGCCATTGAGCCGTTGCACCGTTAGTTGCCCATCTCCGACAGGAACTTGATCCTCACCAGCCGTATCTCCTCTTCCTCAAAATCATTTCCAAGTTCCTTCACCGCCTCTTCAAGGGAATCTGATTCGGCTTCCTCCCTGAAATAAGAATATATGTCGTGCTGCCGTTCCTCATCGATAACGCCGTCGATATAGTAATCGAGGTTAAGGCGTGTACCTGAGTTCACTATTGCTTCGATCTCCGAAAGCAGCTCATTCATCTCAAGACCCCTGGCCTCAGCTATATCTTCAAGAGGCCGTTTCATATCAATGCTCTGGATTATATAGACCTTTATGCCTGATTTGTTGACAACGGATTTCACAACCATATCCAGCGGCCTTATGATTTCCTTCTCTTCGACATATTTCTTTATTATGTCGACAAACTCGGCGCCGTAGCGCTGGGCTTTGCCTGCCCCGACCCCTGATATGTTCTGAAGCTCATCGATGGTTACCGGGTACTGGATAGCCATATCCTCAAGCGACGGATCCTGGAAGATCACAAACGGAGGTACATCTTTCTGCTTTGAGATCTTCTTGCGAAGGTCCTTCAGGATGCTGAAAAGCTCCTCATCTACAGCGGCGGTCTTTGCACCGAAAGCATTTTCCTCATCTGATGTGTCGGCATAATCATGATCTTCGGCAAGCATGAATGAGGCGGGTTTTCTGAGAAACTCCATCCCGGCTTCGGTAACCTTAAGCAGACCATAGTTTTCAATGTCCTTGGTCAGGAATTTTGCGATCAGCGCCTGCCTGATGACCATATTCCAAAACTTCTCGTCCTTCTCCTCTCCTGCTCCGAAGAATTCAAGCTTATGGTGCTTGTATGACTTGATGGCTGATGTCATTTTGCCCGAGAGAATATTGGCTATATGGTCGGCCTTGAATTTTTCTTTTACAGCAAGGATTGTTTCCAGGACGTTGACTACCGATTCGCTTCCTTCGAACTGGGCTTTCGGGTGCAGGCAGTTATCGCAGGCTTCGCAATTCTCCCTTGCATATTCCTCGCCGAAGTAGTGAAGAAGAAGCTTTCTGCGGCACACTGATGACTCGGCGTATGACACTGTTTCGAGAAGCAGCTGCTTACCTATCTCCTGTTCTGCGATGGGTTTCCCCTGCATGAATTTTTCGAGTTTCAGTATATCGTTATAGCTGTAGTAGGCAATGCAGTTGCCTTCTCCCCCGTCGCGGCCGGCCCTGCCTGTCTCCTGGTAATAGCCTTCAAGGCTCTTGGGTATATCGTAATGGATAACGAACCTCACATCAGGCTTATCGATTCCCATGCCGAAAGCTATAGTGGCCACTATCACATCGGCCTCCTCCATCAGGAACTTATCCTGGTTCAGTGTACGGGTGGCCGAATCCATTCCGGCATGATACGGGAGCGCCTTGATGCCGTTCACCTTGAGCGCCTCGGCCATCTCCTCAACTTTCTTTCGGCTGAGGCAGTAAATTATACCTGATTTCCCTGCGTTATTCTTTATATACTTGATTATCTCCTTTGTTACATCCTGTTTTGACTTTACTTCATAGTAAAGGTTGGGCCTGTTGAACGATGATTTGAAGATATCTGCTTTCAGGATGCCCAGGTTCTTCTGTATATCGTGCTGAACCTTAGGGGTGGCTGTTGCCGTAAGCGCAATAATGGGCGATCTGCCTATTGTATCGATAAGCGGCCTGATCCGCCTGTATTCAGGCCTGAAGTCGTGACCCCATTCCGATATGCAGTGAGCCTCGTCCACCGCGTAGAACGAAACATTGATATTCCTGAGAAACTCAATGTTCTCTTCCTTAGTAAGTGATTCGGGGGCAACATACAGGAGCTTTGTCTGGTGATCGAGAACGTCCTTCTTGACCCTTGCAACTTCAGTTTTTGTGAGCGACGAATTAAGGAAATGTGCAACCTCGTCAGTAGTACTGAAGTTGCGCATTGCATCCACCTGGTTTTTCATGAGGGCGATGAGCGGTGATATTACAACAGCCGTCCCCTCACCCATTACTGCAGGCAGCTGATAGCAAAGCGACTTGCCTCCTCCCGTAGGCATCAGAACAAAGGTATCCCTCCCGGCCAGGACATTTTTAATTATCTCCTCCTGTGTTCCCTTGAAGGTATCGAAGCCAAAATACTTCTTCAGATAATCGTGTATGGTTGCATCATTCACCATTCTGTTTTGTTCTGAAATGCAAACCTGCTCAGTTAACAAGGCAGGTTTTCATGGCAGTTTATCTAAAATTAATAAATTTCCATATTAAAAACTATTTTTTTTGGTTTATTAACAAATTTGTTTTTTATAAATTCAACATATAACACACCCTGTGTTGTTTTGAACAATAGAATTTATCATCTTTACACGCTGAAATTTTAAGGAAAAATAACGTTCCGATGGCGCTTAAGTGGAAAAAGGGGGCGAAAGGCGAAGGAGAGATGTCGTTCCTGGAACATCTGGAAGAACTGAGATGGCATATCATCAGGTCGGTAATAGCTATCGTTGTATTCATGGTGATTGCCTTTGTTTTCAAGAACCTGATTTTTGACTCGATAATCCTTGCACCGAAGGAGCCGGATTTCTTTACAAACCGCCTTCTGTGCAGCATCAGCGACAAGCTTTGCATAAACCAGGAGCCCGTAAACCTTATCAGCATCAAGATGTCGGGGCAGATAACCACCCATATCGTTGTAGCACTTGTAACGGGGCTGATACTGGGTTTCCCGGTGATTATATATGAGTTCTGGAGGTTCCTGAAGCCTGCCCTTCACTCAAATGAGGCAAAACATGCCAGGGGAGCCGTCCTGGTATCATCGTTGCTGTTCTTCATAGGTGTCCTTTTCGGGTATTTCATTCTTGCACCGCTCTCAATACATTTCCTTACCACATACCAGATCAGTGAAGATGTGGTCAACCAGATCAACGTAAGGTCATATATCGGGACCCTGACTTCCATCTGTCTCGCCACGGGGCTGGTATTTGAGCTGCCAATAGTAGCATATTTCCTCACCAGGATCGGTATTGTCACCCCTGATTTTATGAGAAAATACAGAAAACATTCTATTGTTGTAATCTTCATCCTTGCAGCTATCATTACCCCTCCCGACGTCTTCTCACAGATGCTGGTCAGCATACCTCTGCTAATCCTTTATGAGATAAGCATATTTGTTTCTGCCGGGGTTATGAAAAGAAGGGAAAGGGAGCACAATGAATTCATGAACAACAACGTTTCAGATAAAAGATCGACCGCCACTTCATAGCTTCTGACATGAAACTGCATACAGACAACCTGGTTAAGAAATACCGCACCCGCACTGTGGTTGATCATGTTTCAATTGAAGTTGAGCAGGGAGAGATTGTAGGGCTTCTCGGTCCGAACGGTGCAGGCAAGACAACTTCCTTTTATATGATCGTAGGACTAATCAGGCCCCGGGAGGGTAAGATATTTCTTGACAATGAGGAGATCACAACCCTGCCGGTTTACAAGCGCGCCAGGAAAGGCATCGGATATCTTGCGCAGGAAGCTTCGGTATTCAGGAACTTGTCAGTTGAAGATAACCTCAGGGCAGTTCTCGAATTGTCGGGCTTCACAAAACAGGAACAGGCGGAGAGAGTGGAGGAGCTTCTGAGTGAATTCGGCCTCCAGAGAATAAGAAAAAACAAGGGTATCCAGCTTTCAGGCGGAGAGAGAAGAAGAACCGAGATCGCAAGGGCACTGGCCCTGAAACCCAAATTCATCCTGCTCGATGAGCCTTTTGCAGGCGTCGACCCGATAGCTGTTGAGGATATCCAGAATATAGTGTCGCACCTCAGGAATAAAAACATCGGCATCCTCATCACCGACCATAATGTTCATGAAACCCTCTCTATTACCGACCGCGCATACCTGCTCTTTGAAGGCAAGATCCTGATGTCGGGAACTTCTACCGAACTTGCCGAAAATGAGCACGTAAGAAAGGTGTACCTGGGCACCAAATTCGAGCTGCGCAGGTAATATCCCGGTTTGTTTATATCGTTATTTTCTATACTTTTGCGGGGAATTTTCAGGCGGATGTGTCGTAATTGGTAGCCGAGCAAGACTTAGGATCTTGTGTCTTAACAGACGTGGGGGTTCGAGTCCCTTCATCCGCACCAGAACAGCAAACCGCCCTAAACCTCCTGAACAGTGCGTTTGGGCGGTTTTTTAATAAGCAACAAACAACATTAATTAATATGGATATTACAAGGGAAAACATCGATGATCTGAATGCGGTGCTTAAGGTAAAGATCGCAAAAGCCGACTATGCCGGTAAAGTGGAAACAGTGCTGAAAGATTACCGCAGAAAGGCAAACATTAAAGGATTCAGGCCCGGAATGGTGCCAATAGGGCTGATAAGGAAAATGTACGGCACCGCCGTGAAAATTGATGAAATCAACAAAGCCGTATCGGACAGCATCCGCAAATATCTCACCGATGAGAAGCTTGATATCCTCGGCGATCCTCTTCCGAAAGCCGATGAGCATGAAACCATTAACTTTGAAACTCAGGACGATTTCTCCTTCTCATTCGAGCTTGGCCTTGCTCCTGTGGTGGAACTTGGCATAAGCACGAAAAACAAGGTGAGCGCATATAATATCGCCATCGACGAAAAGATGAAAAACGATTATGCATCAAATTATGCGCGCCGCTTCGGAGAATTCAGGAAAGAAGAGGTAACAGAGGAGAAAGACATATTAAAAGGCCGGATCACGGCAATTGACAATGAAGGCAATCCCGGAGCTGAAAGCATTTCGGTTGAGGAATCAACGCTGGCAGTTGACATTATCAGGGACGAAGAGATCAGGAAATCCTTCATCGGAAGAATTGTGAATGATTTCATCGATTTCGATATCAAAAAGGCATTCCCAAATGAGAACGAGATAGCAGGCCTTCTGAAATTGAAGAAGGAGGAGGCCGGCAATATTGAAGGCAACTTCAGGTTCACCATTGCTGAGATAACCCGGTTCCATCCGGCCGAGATAAACCAGGATCTGTTTAACAGGATTTACGGCGAGGGAGCCGTTAGCTCCGAAGAGGAATTCATGAATAAGATCACGGAGGAAATAACTGCCAGCCTGAGGCGTGAAAGTGATCATAAGCTGATGCATGATATTAAAAAGCTGGCAATTGACAAGACTGACATGAATTTCCCCGAGGATTTTCTGAAAAGGTGGCTCCTCAGAGTAAACGACAAAACAACCAGCGAAGAGATCGAAAAGGAATTCGACAGCTTCAGAAGTGACCTTAAATGGCAGCTTATTCGCAACAAGGTTGCAAAGGACAACGATCTGAAGATCACTGAAGAGGAGATGCAGAAGGAGGCTGAGAAAATAACCCGTTTACAGTTCCAGCAATACGGCCTCTTCTATGCCACCGACGAACAGATCTCCAATTATGCAAAGGAGACCCTTAAAAGGGAGGATGACGCAAAAAGAATAGCAGACAAGATCCTGGAGGACAAAGCCATTGTACTTCTTAAAGACCTTGTGAAAATCGAGGAAAAGAGCGTGACAGTAGAAGAATTCAACAAGCTTTTTGAATAGTAATCAATGCATTGCAGTGATTATTTCATTTTTTGTATCTTTGATGTTAAATTTCAAAATATATAGTCATGGGCAATAACGATGATTTCGGAAAATACGCAAGAAGCAGGTTCGGCCTAAGCAGCCTGACGATGCACAGATATACCTCCATACTGAATAGTTACATATCTCCCACCATCATAGAGGAACGACAGCTGAACGTGGCATCAATGGACGTTTTCTCTCGTCTTATGATGGACAGGATAATCTTCCTGGGTCTGCCTATTGACGATTATGTGGCAAACATAATCGAAGCTCAGCTTCTTTATCTGGATTCTTCTGACCCCGGCAAGGATATCCAGATCTATTTCAATACTCCCGGAGGATCTGTGCATGCCGGTCTCGGAATTTATGACACCATGCAGTACATTTCAGCAGATATCGCGACAATCTGCACCGGAATGGCTGCCTCAATGGGGGCCGTACTTTTAACCGCAGGTACAAAAGGGAAAAGATCCGCCCTGAAGCATTCCAGGATAATGATACATCAACCCATGGGCGGTGTAGAGGGACAGGCTTCCGATATTGAGATTCAGGCACGCGAGATAATAAAACTAAAAAAAGAGCTGTTTGAGATCATTGCTCTCCATTCAGGCAATACTGTTGAAAAAGTCGAAAAGGATTCCGACAGGGATCACTGGATGACATCGCAGGAAGCAAAGGATTACGGGATGATCGATGAGATCCTTCATAAAAACGAACGTTAATAAAAATGGATAAGTGTTCATTCTGCGGCAGGACAAAGAAAGAAGCTAACATGCTCATAGCCGGGCTTGAAGGCCATATCTGCGACCATTGCATTGAGCAGGCTTACAGCATTATGAACGAAGAACTCGGTAATAAGAAAAATCCGAGGTTCGATTCCATAAATCTTCTGAAACCTGCCGAGATTAAAAACTTCCTCGACCAGTATGTAATTGGCCAGGAAATGGCAAAAAAGGTCATTTCCGTTGCAGTGTATAACCATTACAAGCGGCTGATGCAGAAGCCTGACGGTGATGACGTTGAAATTGAAAAATCGAACATAATCCTCGTCGGGGAGACAGGAACCGGGAAGACGCTGCTGGCTAAAACAGTAGCAAGAATGCTCCATGTTCCTTTTACCATTGTTGATGCAACTGTTCTTACCGAAGCAGGTTACGTGGGTGAAGATATCGAAAGCCTTCTCACTCGCCTGCTCCAGAATGCCGATTATGACGTCAAGGCTGCTGAAAAAGGCATAGTCTTCATCGACGAGATCGACAAGATCGCAAGAAAAGAAGGCGATAATCCGTCCATCACCCGTGATGTATCGGGCGAGGGTGTTCAGCAGGGATTGCTGAAACTGCTTGAGGGATCAGTCGTAAATGTGCCCCCGCAGGGTGGACGCAAGCACCCTGAACAAAAAATGATACCGGTTGATACCAGGAATATCCTCTTCATCTGCGGAGGTGCCTTCGTGGGTATTGAAAAGAAAATAGCCAGCAGGCTTAATACCCAGATCGTGGGCTATGGTGCTTCAAAAGTCAGGGAAAAAGTTGACAAGGATAATCTGCTGAAATATATTGCCCCGCAGGATCTGAGAGCCTATGGTATGATACCTGAAATAATCGGAAGGCTTCCGATAGTAACACATCTGGATCCTCTCGACAAGAAAGCCCTGAGAGCTATACTCACTGAGCCAAAAAATTCGCTTGTAAAGCAATATACCAAACTCTTCAAAATGGATAACATTGAACTCACCTTTGCCGACGGAGTGCTTGATTTCATTGTCGACAAGGCAGTGGAGTTCAAGCTGGGGGCGCGCGGACTAAGGTCAATATGTGAAGCCATTATGCTCGATGCTATGTATGAGATGCCATCTGTGGGAAAAGAGGAGCTTACTATAACCGTCGATTATGCAGCAAGAAAGCTTGAAAGGATCGACATGAAAGTTCTTAAAGCGTCATAAAAAAGATTGCGGACTAAACTAATCCGCAATCCAAAATCCGCAATCCAAAATCCTAAATTACATCAGTCTGTGTCTGAACCTGAGGGTTATCTCCTTTGACTCCCCGCCTCTTGTAACTGTTGCGACAGCATCACAATCACCTGTGCCGAAATTCAGCTGGAAAGACTCCAGATCACCCATGGCAATATCAATTACCCCGCTTACCATGAACCGGCAAACACGTTCCCAGTGCAGCGCTGTTGTAATTGTCCGGGTATAAGCTGTGCCGTTAATGTTGACTCCGGTTGCCGTCCCTGTGATCAGACACTCATCATCCCACGGGTTTGGTGTAAGCAGTCCGGCGATCCATTCCCTCTGATGCTCAAATGAGCGCTGTATTGTTTTCCCGTCAGGCAGGGTGATCTTCCCTCCTGTGAGTGTTGCAGATACAAGAAGGTTCTGGTTCGAGTTGAATCCCAGGTTTTCAAGCTCATGGGTTCCTTCGACCTTTATGCCGTTAATTAAATAATTGTCAAAAGTCGTGGTCCGCGTTGAACCGGTCTCTCGGCGCGGGCCTGAAACAATAATGATTATCTTCCCTGCCCTGGTATTTTCATAGAATCCGGTGCATCCTGCGCCATAGTCAACAGTAATGGTTTTTGGCCAGAAAGCATCGGAAGGATGGGTGATAGTCACTGCCGGACATGAATCTGACAGCACGACAAAAGCATCTGATTTGGATGATTCCCCTTTCTGATATCCATCCAGCATAATATCGGCATAATCGACCGTATTGAATACATCCTCAAAAATTGCCTCGCTCACTGCATCGTCATCAGCCAGGTCGACGCTTGCCTGGTCAAGGACAGCATCTTTCTTACACGATGAAAATGAGATTATTGCGAGCGCAGTGATCATAATAAAAATTCTTGTTTTCATAGTTCTATGATTTGGTTATTGTTTCCGATCAACAACCAGTTAGACTGCAGCAGCTGCCAAAAGGTTTAACAGGCGACAAAGTTTTTTATCTCTTTCTCCCGTAAATCACATATGTATACGGAACCTCTCCGGACTTAAATTCCTCTTTTTCAACCACTTTCCATGTCCGGCGATCTATTTCCGGGAAGTAGATATCGGCGGGAGCCTTTTTATGTACATGGGTAATATAGAGCCTGTCGGCCAGCGGCATGAACTGCCTGTATACGCTCCCGCCTCCCATTATGAATATCTCTTTATCCTTTTCGCATTTTGCCAGCGCATCATCAACAGAGTATGCCATTTCCGCTCCTTCAAAACGCTCATCCAGTATATCGGTTATAACAATATTCTTTCGTCCCGGCAGCGGTTTCCTGGGCAGCGATTCCCATGTCCTCCTGCCCATAACCACTGTATTCCCGTATGTCAGATTCTTGAACCGCTTAAGGTCCTCAGGAATGTGCCATAACAGGTCGTTATTCCTGCCAATTCCGAGATCTTCCGAAACTGCTACTATTATTGAGATCATATCAGACCGATATTTCGCCTTTTATATGAGGATGGGATATATAATTCACCAATGTGAAATCTTCAAACCCGAATTTGAAAATGTCACTGACATCAGGGTTTATTATCATCACAGGAAGAGGATATGGTTCCCTTGTCAGCTGAAGCTTTACCTGCTCAATGTGGTTCTGGTATATATGGGCATCACCGAGTGTATGGACGAAATCGCCTGGTTTCAGCCCGGTCACATGTGCTGTCATAAGTGTCAGCAGCGCATAGGAAGCTATATTGAAAGGGATGCCTAAAAAGATATCGCAGCTTCTCTGGTATAGCTGGCATGAGAGCTTCCCTCCGGCTACATAAAACTGAAACAGTACATGACAGGGAGGAAGGGCCATCTTATCAAGTTCACCCACATTCCATGCGCTTATGATGTGCCGGCGCGATTCGGGGTTGTTCCTGATGGAGCTGATCACATCCGAAAGCTGATCTATTTTCCTGTTCCCTGAGGCCGGCCACGATCTCCACTGGGAGCCGTATACCGGACCCAGGTTACCTTCCTTGTCTGCCCATTCATCCCAGATCTTTACTCCATTATCATTCAGATACCTGATATTCGTATCCCCGGCAATGAACCAGAGTAATTCATGTATTATCGATTTGAGATGAAGCTTTTTTGTGGTAAGCAGGGGAAATCCTTCCTCAAGGTTAAATCTCATCTGGTACCCGAACACGCTTATAGTTCCGGTACCTGTTCTGTCGCGCTTTTCTGTTCCGTTATTAAGCACATGATCGAGAAGCTCAAGATACTGCTTCATCCTTAATGCTTTTTCCTTTTCCTCTTCTCAATCTCGTCCCTTATTGCCGCAGCACGCTCGTAGTCTTCCGTTTTAACAGCTTCATCGATCATCTTGTAAAGCTCCTCGTCAGAATTGCTTGCATACCGTGGGCTTGATTCTTCAATGGTTTCGCTTCCGCCGGGTGATGAAGGCTCCGTGTCTGATGGGCTGTTTGTAAGCTGGGCTTTCTCGAGGATATCCTCATGAATGTAGATGGGGCAGCCAACCCTCAATGCAATTGCGACAGCATCAGAGGTCCTGCTGTCGATATCCCATTCTTTTTCTCCGTTGTTGCATGTAAGCTTCGAGAAGAAAACACCCTCTTCAAGCTTATGGATCACAACCTCAATTATTGTTATGTCAAACTGGTCGCATATTTTTTTGATCAGGTCGTGGGTAAGAGGACGCGGAGGCTCAAGGTTTTCAAGCTTTATCACAATGGCCTGTGCTTCAAAACCTCCTATGATAATCGGGATGCGTCTTTCGCCATTCTCCTCGATCAGAAGCAGAGCATAGGCTCCTGACTGTGTCTGGCTGTATGAAATGCCCATTACCTTTAGCCTTACCCTTTTCATATCAGTTGGTTATGCACCGGAAAGACAGGGGAATCAACCATCTCCCCGGCAAATATAAAGATAATAGAAGTATCCGTATGGTCAAAAAATACCTTTTTATCAACATCCTTTACAGGCTATAAATAATGGTTCTTTCCTGGAAATAATGTCCTGAACAGATGTAAAAATATACCTGCCGGTTTGAAAATAACCGAAATTGTATATCTTTGCAGTCCGAAAATGAACCAATCCGTTCAGGCCGTTTCAAGATATCCGGAGTTATGCGGGTACGCCGTGCGGAGTAAATAAAAACAATGGAAATGTACGCAATAGTAGAAATTGCAGGTCAGCAGTTTAAAGTGGAAGAGGGCAAAAAAATCTTTGTCCACCGCCTGGAAGCGGAAGAAGGCAAAAAGATGAAATTCGAACAGGTGCTGCTGGTTGAGGAAGAAGGCAAAATATCAGTGGGAGAACCTTTCGTAAAGGATTCTTTTGTTGAGGGAAAAATTGTTGACCACGTGAGAGGCGATAAGGTCATTGTATTCAAGAAAAAGATTAAAAAAGGATACAGGATAAAAAACGGACATCGCCAGAACTTCACGCAGGTTGAAATAATAAGCATCAACGGCAAGACAACACAGAAGAAACATGCCGTTAAGAAAGAAGCTGCTCCCGCAGCCGGCGAACCAGCTGCTGAAGAAAAGAAACCACCTGTGAAGAAAGAGGCTAAAAAACCTGCAACAAAAAAAGAGAGTGCCGCAGAAAAGAAACCCGCAGCAAAAAAACCTGAAGCAAAAAAGTCAGGTGAAAAAAAGTCCCCTAAGGGAAAAGCGTAATATCAGGTAATTAACGGATAAACATCATAGACCATGGCACACAAGAAAGGAGCAGGCAGTTCGCGCAACGGTCGTGACTCACAGAGCAAGAGGCTGGGTGTGAAGCTTTTCGGCGGTAACGTTGTGAAAGCCGGAAACATCATCGTCCGCCAGAGGGGTACAAAACACAACCCCGGACTGAATGTCGGCCTGGGCAGGGACCATACCCTGTATGCCCTCACTGACGGCGAAGTTGAATTCAGCAGAAAGAAAAACAACAAAACATACGTATCGGTTAAGCCGGTAAGTAATTAAAAACTTATACAAAGCTATCAGGCTCCCTAAATTCTTTTAACTGAGTAAAAAGAGTTTTCGGGAGTTTTTTAATACTTTTACTGCAGGCTTCCGGCCTGCTTTTTTATTAATAAATTAACCAGAATGCTTACAATTAACCTTATCCGGGAAAAGAGAAATTTCATTGTCAGCCGCCTTAAAATAAAGAACTTCGAGGCAGAACAGATAATCGACAAAATATTATCGCTCGATTCTTCACGCCGCGAAATTGTTTCGAAAACCGACATGCTGCAGGCAGATATGAACCGGATATCCAAAGAGATAGGATCATTGATAAAGAATGGCAGAAAAGAGGAAGCTGAAGCCGCCAGGGAAAAAACCTACAGCATCAAGGAGGAGATAAAGCTTATGTCGGAAAAGCTGGGGCCTGTTGATACTGACCTCAGAAATGAGATCGTAAAGCTGCCAAACCTGCCTCATGAATCAGTTCTTCCGGGCTTCGGGACGGAAAGCAATCTGAAGGTCAAAGAGGGAGGCATAACTACTGCTGTACCCGATACTTTCCTGCCCCACTGGGACCTGATAAAGAAATACGACATAATAGATTTTGACCTCGGCATAAAGCTTACAGGTGCAGGATTTCCTGTATACAAGGGAAAGGGAGCAAGGCTTGAAAGATCACTGATCAGCTTTTTCCTCGACGAAGGGACGAAAGCAGGCTATAATGAAGTAATGCCTCCTATTGTTGTGAATGAGGATTCCGGTTTCGGAACGGGCCAGCTGCCCGATAAAGAGGGCCAGATGTACAATGTGACTCTCGATAATTTGTATCTGATACCTACCGCTGAGGTTCCCGTGACAAACATCTACAGGGATGTGATTCTTAATGCTGATGACCTACCCATAAAAAATATAGCCTATACGCCATGTTTCAGGAGGGAAGCCGGCTCGTGGGGCGCTCATGTAAGGGGGCTCAACAGGCTTCACCAGTTTGATAAGGTTGAGATCGTACAGATAGCGCACCCTGATCATTCTTACAAGTCGCTCGAAGAGATGGTTGATCATGTTGAGAGCCTGGTGGTCAAACTGGAATTGCCATATCGCATAATGAAGCTCTGCGGCGGAGATATGTCGTTCACTTCCGCACTTACTTATGATTTTGAGGTGTGGTCGGCTGCCCAGAAAAGATGGCTGGAGGTAAGCTCTGTGTCAAATTTCGAATCCTTCCAGGCTAACAGGCTGAAATGCAGGTTCAGGGGTAAGGGCGACAAACAGACACAACTTGTTCATACACTGAACGGCAGCGCCCTTGCCCTGCCAAGGATAGTAGCCGCCATCCTCGAAAACAACCAGAGCGAGGCCGGAATTAAAATCCCGAAGGTACTTGTGCCTTACACGGGATTCGAGATAATAAACTGATTCTTTGGAGCGTACACGTAAATCCTACATCTACGCCCTGCTGGCAATCCTGTTCTGGGCAACGGTTCCTACTGCATTCAAGATCAGCCTGGGAGGGCTCAGCGTTCTTCATATGCTGGCAATTGCATCTTTCACCTCAGTGGCAGTTTTATTCATGATCCTCTTGTTTCAGGGAAAAGTCTCACTGATATGGAGCAATTCTTTAAAAGAGATCCTTCACTCAGCAGGTCTCGGGCTGATAAATCCATTTCTGTACTATATTATACTTCTCAGGGCATACCAGCTGCTTCCGGCACAGGTGGCTCAGCCGCTTAACATGATATGGCCGATTATACTCGTATTTCTGTCAGTTCCCATACTGGGACAAAAAATCAGAAGCCGTAGCTTTATTGCATTGTTTATATGCTTTGCCGGAGTATACATTATCTCTTCGCAGGGAAAAATGTTTGATAATGCCCACTCCGATCTTAAGGGAGTATTGCTGGCAACCGGGAGCTCATTTTTCTGGGCTTTCTATTTTATCCTTAATGTCAGGGATAAGAGGGATGAGGCTGTGAAGCTCTTCCTGAATTTCCTGTTCGGATCGGTTTATCTTGTTATAGTAATGACAGTAACGGGCGACTGGATCCCGGCTGAAGCCGGCGTCAAAGTTATTCTGTCGTCAGTGTATGTCGGAGTTTTTGAAATGGGGCTTACATTCTTTTTCTGGCTGAAAGCGCTTAAGATGGCATCCTCAACAGATAAGGTAAGCACACTTGTATATATCGCTCCTTTCCTTTCCCTGGTCTTCGTACACTTTATCCTGCACGAACCCGTTTATTATACTACGCCCGCCGGCCTGGCGCTGATCATTGCAGGAATCTGGATCCAGAACCATAAACCGGCAAAGGGATAAATTATTAACTTTGAACCTGCTAAAGCATTCTGGAAAATGAAGAAGCTGTTTCCTCTCCTTCTGATAATACTTGCACTTCTGGGATCATGCGAAAAAGATGATCCGGAACCTGCCGGCACTGAAGTTACTCCTTCGATGGCCAGGGATTCTCTTTATTATATAATGAGAGATTGGTATTACTGGTACAATCTGATGCCATCCATTACAAAGGAGAACTATGATGATCCTTACCAGCTTCTTGAAGCACTGCGTTACAAGGAACTTGACCGGTGGAGCAGTGTGCAGGATTATGATAAGTCCACTGCTGTTATGGCAGGTGGATTTGTCGGCCATGGAATAAGGATAGGGCTTGATGAATCCGATAGGGCAAGAATTGCAATGATATATAATAATGCACCATTGTTTGCCCAGGGAGTAAGACGAGGCTGGATCGTGAAAAAGATCAATGATTTTGATGTTGCTGCTGTCCTGCTTTCACAAGATGCAGCTGCTTATAACACCATGTTTGGCGCAAGCAGTACTGCTGTCACAAATACATTTCTTTTCCAGAAGCCTGATGGCTCTGAAGTGACAATAAGTTCAGCCAAGGCTAGTTTTACGATCAATACTGTGATCTTATACGATACACTGCACCTGAAATCCGGTGCAAATAATGAGAAAGTCGTGACCGGACATCTGGTTCTGGAGTCATTCTGGGAACCAACTGTAAATGAACTTGCTACAGCATTTTCTTATTTTCAGTCTGTGGGAGCAAAAGATCTGATACTTGATCTCAGATATAATGGAGGCGGATTTCTAAATGTGTCCCAACAACTTGCGAGTTATATTGCCGGAAATGGACTTGCAGGAACTACTTTTGCTAAATTGCAATATAATGACAAGCGCCAGTCACAGAATTCAACATACAAATTCCTGACAACCTCTTACCCGTTATCAGTTTCAAGAGTAATGGTTATCACCACCCGAATGACGGCATCAGCAAGTGAACTCGTAATGAATGCACTCAATCCTCACATTAGTGTTGTAAGCATTGGAGATACTACAGATGGCAAACCTGTAGGAATGAATGGATGGCCATGCGCAAAAAAATACTACTTTTGGCCCATTACTTTTAAGGTCGTCAATTCACTTGACCAGGGTGATTTTTTTGAGGGTTTTATTCCAAACAAGATTGCTATCGATGACATCACTCGTGATTTTAATGACAAGAATGAACAATGCCTCAGCGAAGCGATCCGCTACCTTGAAACCGGGGCTTTTTCTGCAAAAAACGCTTTTGGAACTTCACCTGTTTTCAGGCGTTCTGTTCAATTTTCCGAAAGACCTTCGTGGATAAATAATACCTTTGTTCTGGATAAATAAAAAGGAGAAAAATTCTGGCATTTGAAAACCCAACCTGCAGAGAGAATTATCCTGGGCATAGATCCCGGAACGAACATCACCGGGTATGGAGTAATAAGAGCAACAGGCAATAATCCTGAGCTCATTACTATAGGGGCCATTGAATTATCAAAATACGGCGATCACTATCTCAAACTTAAGCACATATTTGAAAGGACACTGGGCATAATTGATGAATACCATCCTGATGAGCTGGCAATTGAAGCTCCTTTTTACGGAAAGAATGTCCAGTCGATGCTGAAGCTCGGGAGAGCCCAGGGGGCAGCGATAGCAGCTGCGCTCTCACGTTCCCTGCCAATTTATGAATATGCACCCAGGAAGATTAAGATGTCGATAACCGGACAGGGAGCCGCATCAAAGGAACAGGTGGCTTCAATGCTGATGCATATCCTTAAATTCAAAGATACAAAAATGAAGCTTGATGCCACTGACGGCCTGGCCGTGGCATTATGTCATTTTTATCAGTCGGGAAATACGCAGGGTGAAAAGCCATTTTCAGGATGGAAGGATTTCATCAAAAAGAATCCCGGCAGGGTCAGGTAAAAACAATTCTAAAGCGGGGCAACTGCAAGTGCTGCAACACTCACCTTCACTCCTTCTGTTTTAAGCAGTTCATTGGTGCATGATTCAATAGTTGAGCCAGTGGTTATCACGTCATCGATAAGCAAGACATGCCTGCCCCTTAGCGCCTCAGGACCTGTTACGCTGAATATGCCTTCAACATTGGTCCACCTGTCGTATCTTGATTTCTTTGTCTGTGTGGCGCTCACCGTGACCCTTGCAAGTGATTCAGTATCTACCGGAATACCCGTGGCCTCTGACATTCCCCTGCAGATCAGGTCGCTCTGGTTAAAGCCTCTTGCCCGTTTTTTGAAAGGATGAAGAGGTACAGGAATAATGAGATCGATATCCCTGATAAAATCGGAGCCAATCAGCGACTGTCCATATATCCTGCCAAGCTCATATCCTACATCCCTGATGCCTTTGTATTTAAGGTTGTGTATAAGGTTGCGTATCCGGCTGCCACGGTTATAGAATGAGAAAGCTGCTGCCTTCTCGATCCTGCATCTTCCCCAGAAAAGCTTCTCCACGGGATTATCAGGCTGCAGGTGGTAGCCGGTCCTGGGAATCAGGATGTAGCATTCCGTGCAGATAAGGTTTTCATTCCTGGTCAGGTGGTTGCCGCAGGCATAGCAAAGCCTTGGAAAGAGGAGGCTGATAAAATCATCCCACAGGTCATATAAATAACTCATGCAGCGAGCTGAATTATAAGTATAAAGATACAAAAACAAGATCAAAGATGAAATTACATGGAGAT
This sequence comes from Bacteroidales bacterium, assembly GCA_041303415.1. Classification (GTDB taxonomy): domain Bacteria; phylum Bacteroidota; class Bacteroidia; order Bacteroidales; family VadinHA17; genus LD21. The sequence continues at coordinate 2,132 of JBFYPG010000098.1, read as the reverse complement.
ATGAAAATTAAAATTAAAGGACTAAAGGGAATACTGTTTCTATTCGAAAACCCCCTTTCTTATTTCCCCCAGGGGGGAAATGATGGCTGACCCCTGCCCCCTTGGGGGAAGGATGGGTAGGGGGTAATTAGAATCTTAAACAAAAAACTTAATCTTTATTTTTTCTGCGATCCCTGCGAACTCTTCAGGGGTGAATTTGAGTTTCGGATTTTTGAAATTCACATCATTCATGGTATCCATCGGGATAAGGTGAATGTGCACGTGCGGCACTTCAAGCCCGACAACTGCAACAGCGATCCTGTTGCACGGGACAGCCGACCTGATGGCTATTGCCACCTTTTTGGAAAACAGAATAAGCCCTGCAAGCTGATTATCATCAAGGTCAAAGAAATAGTCAGTTTCCTGCTTCGGAACAACAAGCGTATGTCCCGCCTTCAGGGGATTGATATCGAGGAATGCAAAATACCTGTCATCCTCAGCAATCTTATAACATGGTATTTCACCCTTAATGATCCTTGTAAATATTGTTGCCATTATCGAGTATTATACTGAGATAGCTACAATCTCAAGGTGAATTGTGCCTGACGGGACCTTTATTTCAACTGTTTCACCCACTTTCTTCCCAATAAGTCCCTGTGCTATGGGTGAACTGACAGCCAGTTTGCCATCCTTAAGATTTGCTTCGCTTTCGGGGACAAGCTGGTATTCCATGACTTTGTTGGTTTGTTTATTCCTGATCTTGACCCTGTTAAGGATCCTTACTGTTTTGGAATCGATTTTTGTTTCATCCAGAACGCGCGACCTGGAAATGAGATCTTCAAGCTTGGCGATCTTCATCTCAAGCATACCCTGCTCCTCCTTGGCTGCAGAGTATTCGGCATTCTCATTGAGATCGCCTTTATCCCTGGCATCAGCAATCATCCTGGCAATTTTGGGCCTTTCATCAATTCTGAGTTTATCAAGCTCATCCTTAAGTTTCTGAAGACCTTCCTCCGTTATATATAAAACCTCAGCCATGATTATCTAAAGCAATTTAAAAAAGAGAAGAATTCCGGGGTTTCCGGAACTCTTCAATTACAAATATAACAAATTTTTAAAATAAAAACAAAAAAATACTGAAAATAAGTGGCTTACACACTATCTGTATTTTCTTCCTGCTTTCCTGGTCCTTGAAGAGCTGGTCTTCTTTTTGGCTTTGTACCGGGCATTTGCATCCTTAACGTTCTGTTTCATACGTTCCTGAACCTCAGGGGTTTGTATTTCAATTGACCTTTTACGGTTTTCTTCAATATACTTCGATGAATCTTTCCTTCTCGCCTTATCCTTGGCCTCGGCCTTTTTCTGGGCCTTTTCGGCACTGACAGGCCTCTTAAGCTTTGCCTTCTTTTGCTGAGGAAGGGCTTCCGGGACCACGTTTGATATAGAGGATCTTCCTTCAGATGGTGTCGAATAACAAATACCTGCTGTCACAATAAAAATAATTGCAAATAACAGGGATTTCAATGATGATAATCGGTTCATCTTGCTGCTTTAATTATAATAATCGTTTATCAGTTTCGTTACTAATCCCGTGGTAATGCTAATTTTGTACCAGTTTCTAACGGAATGAGTACTGCATCAAAAATAAGATATTTTTTTATTACCTCGCTAATTGCCTGCATGCTGGCATCATGTGAAAGGAACAAGAATGATGTGATACCCGATGTGCTGGTTGATTTCTCAATTGACATCCTTGATTATCCTGATCTTCAGGCAATTACCGGGTCTGCGGCAGTTGACAAAAACGATACCCGCATCCTCGACAGGCGCTATGCCGGCGGTTTTAACGATAATGGTATCATTATATACAGATCGATGGAAGATGAGTTTCTGGCTTACGACCGTACCTGTCCGCATGACTATGTGGTGAATGAACTCAGCACGAAAGTCAATATCGATTTCACACAAGCCCTGTGTCCGAAATGCAGCACTTCATATTCACTTTTCTCTTTCGGGACGCCTGTTGAGGGTCCCGGAAAATACCCTCTTAAAAACTACAAGACCAGTTTTGACGGACGTTTTATAAGGGTCTGGAATAATTACTAGAGAACACGTACCCACCCCCTTAATCCCCCTCCCTGCTGTCGCAAGGA
>JBFYPG010000097.1:0-9333 GCA_041303415.1 Bacteroidales bacterium | reverse complement strand
TATCCGAGATGTGCTCCTCCCCCCCTTGGGGGAGGCTGGGTAGGGGGTATATGACATCACCACCCCCTTTCCCGTTTCCCCCAAGGGGGAAAGGCTGAAGAACCCTCAGATAAGAGTGGAGGAATTTATTGTTTAGCAGCTAAACAAATTATAATTTATTTATTTTCATTTTTATCCGAGATGTGCTCCTCCCCCCCTGGGGGGAGGTCGGGTAGGGGGTATATGACATCACCACCCCCTTTCCCGTTTCCCCCAAGGGGGAAAGGCTGAAGAAACCTCAAATGAGATTGATGGGATTTATTGTTTAGCAGCTAAACGAATTATAATTTATTCATTTTCATTTTTATCCGAAATGTGCTCCTCCCCCCCTGGGGGGAGGCCGGGTAGGGGGTTATTTGACATTACAACCCTCTTTCCCGTCCCGCAAGGCGGGAGGCCGGGACACGCTCCTTCCCCCCTGGGGGAAAGGCTGAAGAAACCTCAATGAGATTGATGGAATTTATTGTTTAGCAGCTAAACAAATTATAATTTTTTCATTTTCATTTTTATCCGAAATGTGCTCCTCCCCCCCTGGGGGGAGGCCGGGTAGGGGGTATATGACATCACAACCCCCTTTCCCGTTTCCCCCCGAGGCTTCGCTCGGGACAGGCCTTGACACACTCCTTCCCCCTTGGGGGAAGGCTGGGATGGGGGTCTTAAGTCCATAAGCGAAGGTCGGGATGGGGGTCTTAAGTCCAAAGGGGAAGGCTGGGATGGGGGTTTAAATAATAAAAAATGATCATTATATGCATCAAGCAGATTTTCATTAAATCAGTAAGAGGGTTTTTATTATTTATATTTGCCGTCAATTGAGATGATCCATGGATTTTCTGACCATTATAGCTGTTGCCCTTGGCCTCTCTTTTGACACTTTTGCCGTATCCCTTTCATACGGCGCAGTGCAGAACAGGATACTTTTTGTGCAGGCGGCACGTATTGCAATAGTGCTGGCGGTTTTCCAGGCTGGGTTCCTTGTTGCCGGATACTTTCTGGGCGCTTTTGTAAGCGGATTCATGAAGGCGGCGGATCACTGGGTCGCCCTTGCACTGCTTCTTTTTCTCGGCATCAGGATGATGGTTGAGGGGATCAGAAGGAAAGAGGAAGAAAAGTCAAGGGACTATACAAAGCCGCTTGAACTGATCACAATTGCCGTGGGAACAAGCATAGACGCCTTTGCCATAGGCATCAGCTTCGCGATTCTTGACATTCGCATATGGCTCTCCGGGATAATTATAGGGGCAGTCACCTTCCTGGCTTCCATGACAGCAATAAAGATCGGCAAATCAGCCGGAAAGAGACTCGGCCAGAGGGTTGAAATAGCCGGAGGGCTGATACTTATAGCAATCGGAATAAAGATCTTTCTTGAGCATATGCTCGGAGCCTAATCCTTTACACATCGCACTGAGAGTCCGCTTACATTCGGATTGCTGACCCGCGTGAGACTGGTGGAGTTGTTATACAGAACTGCTGAATATGAAGTGGCGGGAAGCACGGGAGAGGAACTCCAGAAGTGACCTGACACTCCACTGTTAGTGAATGCCCCGTCATCGCCCCTGCTGCCACCCGGCAATGCCGTGAATCCTGTTTCATTTGTGCCCGTGTTGATGTCTCCCCAGTGCGTGCTTCCGGACTCTTTCAGCTTACTGCCTGCGGCAACTTCGCCGCCCAGGTAATTGGTAAGGGTTATCCATTCACTATTGGTCGGAACATGCCACCCGGCAGGACACAGCTTGCCCGAACTTACTGCAAACCAGTTGTAGAGGGCTCCGTACAGATCCTTGTATCTTGTTTCTTCGTTACTGTACCAGCAGTAGCCTGAGGTGGTCAGATTTTTCCAGTCTGTATTGCCGGTTACCTGCGATATGACAGAACCATCCCGGAAGTGAGTAGTTTTAAGGTTCTCCTGCATCCAGGTTTGTGTGCCGATCGTAACGGAATAGTAATAATTGTTGTCCGCATCAGCCACTACATATGTTTTGAAAGTCTGGTCAACGGAATAAGTTGTTCCGAGCTCATTTGTTGCCTTTATCCTGTAATGATAAATTGTTCCGGGTGTCAATCCTGAGATGTCTGCACTCACAATCACAGAACTGCTGCCTGTGAGTGTTCCCTGGGCTGCGACCGTACTGCTTCCATACGCAGTTGATGTTCCCCATTCAAAGTAAACCGTTGTGGAAAGATGGTTGGGATTAACATATCCGTTAAGCGTGACCGTGCTGATTTTTAAATTTGTAACATCCTCATTTTCAACAGAAGGAACCTGTCCGATTGTCGTGAAGGTCACATCACTGCTGTAAATCGCTCCAAGGGAGTTTTCAGCTTTAATCCTGAAATGATAGGTAGTTCCGGGGTTTAATCCGGTAAGCTCAGCAGAGATGCTTGTGTCTGAATCGCCTGAAACGGGACTTTGTGATGTGGTGATTGTGCTCCCGTAGGCGGTTGAGGTGCCATACTCGAATGAAACTGAAGTTGAAAGCAGATTGGGATTCACTGTTCCAGTGAGCGTAGCCGAACTGGTAAGGATATCAGCAGCCTCAGGCAGGGCAATGGAGGGCTGCTCTCCGGTAGTTGTGAATGTCTCCATGTTCCCGTATCCTGTTCCTGCTATACCCGTTGCATAGGCTTTGACATAGTATTTTGTTTTCGGAGAGAGGCCGGTCATCTGGCTGGTGAATGATAGAGACTCAGTTGTGTCTGTTGTCATGCTGCTACCAATTTTGGGTCTTCCGATTGTATCCCAGCATACTCCTTTTTCAAGGATTTTGCCGCCTCCGTCGTCGGTGATCACACCTCCGGAGAATGCTGTCACCGGTGATATTTCAGTGACGGTATTAGTGGTAACAACCGGAATTTTTGCTTCATCGCATGCGGTAAAAAGATATACTGACAGTGTAAGAGCTGAAAACAGTAACGGATTTTTCATAATTGTAATCGCTTAACCTCAAAGATACTGAGAATTTGCTGATGTTGTATCATGTTGCCCGTGAATCAGTCCGCCCCGCAAGCAAAAGAAAAAGAGCCGGTTGCCATCGCGATTTTTATTAACTTTGTTAGTCAACTCAGCAAAAATGACAAATAAGCAAACTGCACAAGATAAAATTGAAAGCCTAGTAATCCGGTTCGAAGAACAGTATCAATCGTACAAACACTCCGACTATAACGAGACGCGTACACGCCGTGACTTTATCGATCCTTTCTTCAAGGCTCTCGGTTGGGACATCGATAACGAGCAGGGTTATGCAGAAGCTTACAGGGAAGTGATCCATGAAGACAAAGTAAAGGTAAGCGGGGCATCCAGGGCTCCCGATTATTCATTCAGACTGAACGGTGGTAAGAGACTGTTTTTCGTGGAAGCCAAGAAACCGAGCGTTTCAGTAAAAGAAGATATCCATCCTGCCTACCAGGTTCGCAGATACGGATGGAGCGCAAAACTGCCAATCAGCATTGTAACCGACTTTGAGGAATTTGCTGTTTACGACTGCACCAAAAAGCCAAAACCAAACGATAAACCGGCAGTCGCCAGGATAAAATTCCTGACATTCCGGGATTACATTAAGGAATTTGATTTTTTATGGGACACTTTCAGCAGAGAGCAGGTTCCTAAAGGCAGCTTTGACAAATTCCTCCGGAGTGATACACAAAAGAGAGGTACGGCAACAGTTGACAAAGACTTCCTGGAGTCCCTTGACAGATGGAGAACGTACCTTGCTGTTAACCTAAGTTGGAATAATCGAACGCTTGATGAAGATGAAATAAATTTTGTTGTACAGCAGACAATTGACAGAATTATCTTTCTGAGAATTGCAGAGGACCGGGGTGTTGAACCTTACGGGACCTTAGAACATGCTGTCAGGCACGGGAACCTTTACCAGAACCTTTTTGAGCTGTTCCAAAAAGCGGATGAAAAATACAATTCCGGACTGTTTGATTTTAAGAAGGACCTGATCAGCCGGAATGTAGTTATCGAAAACAAGATCATCAGGACGATCATAAATGAGCTTTACTACCCGGAGTGTCCTTATGAATTTTCGGTCCTGTCGGTTGAGATACTTGGAAGTGCATACGAACAATTCCTCGGAAAAGTGATCAGGATCACTCCTGCTCACCATGCAAAGATTGAGGAAAAGCCTGAGGTCAGGAAAGCCGGAGGAGTTTATTACACACCACAATACATTGTAGATTACATAGTTAAAAACACTCTTGGAAAACTGATTGAGGGAAAAACACCTAAAGAGATTTCAAAAATCAAAATACTTGACCCTGCCTGCGGCAGCGGTAGTTTCTTGATTGGTGCTTTCCAATATCTTCTCGACTGGCATAAAGACTTTTATTCCGAAAACGGGAAAACGTCAAAAGGGAAAAAGGATAATCCTCTAACGCCTGACGGCCATCTGACAACTGCAGAAAAGAAAAGGATCCTTCTCAATAATATTTTTGGGGTTGATTTGGATGCTAATGCGGTGGAAGTAACAAAATTAAGTTTGTTACTTAAATGTATGGAAGGTGAAACTTTGCAATCTATCTCGCATCAATTATCAATGTTTAATGAGCGTGTTCTACCAACTCTTGATGAAAATATAAAAGACGGAAATAGCCTAATTGGACGAGATTATTATTCAGGAGACCTTGATTTTGGAGAAGAAAGAAATATTAAACCCTTTGATTGGGAAAACTCTTTTAAAGATGTATATAAACAGGGAGGATTTGATTGTGTAATCGGAAATCCTCCATATGATGTTCTCGAAAAAGACAGATTAGGTGATGCAGTTCCACATATCGCACTTCAAAAATATATTCAACTTAATCAAAGTCTTAAGGATGCCCTTGGAGGTAAATTAAATTTATATAGGTTCTTCATTGTAAAAGCAGTACAACTGACTAAGGCATATGGAAGGTTTGGCCTTATTGTTCCCTCCTCCCTACTAGCTGATAAGAGTTGCAAATCCACTAGAGAATTCTTATTATACAATTCAACAGGACTTGAATTTGATTGCTTCCCCCAGAAAGACATTCCCTCTAAAAGAGTATTTGAGGACGCTAAACTATCAACAACGATATTTTTCGCAGAAAGAATAAATTCTAAGGCAAAATCCAATATTCGAATTACAATTCGCACTTATCCAGGGAATTCATTTTTTGACAGACATAAATCTTGTACAATTCAATTAAGAGAATTAGAAACAATTGATCCTGAGAATCTGCCTATTCCATTAATTGATAAGATAAACTGGAATTTACTGGTTAAAATTCACAACACCAGTGGAATAAGTAGATTAGGGTCAGTCAATGAAATTCTTGTAAGGCGAGGGGAAATAAACCAGACTATTTACAAATCCTTTATTGAAGAAAAAAAAGACAATAATCTCCAGCTAATAAAAGGGGTCCAAATTGGACAATTCAGATTTAATAAGAAACTAAGCCAGGGGAAAATTGAATGGTTTAATCAGATAAATTTTCTTGAGAAAAATTCCGAAAAAGAATTATCGAAAATCGAAAGAATTGCAACTCAAAGAATTACAGGTGTCGATGAGAAATTAAGGATAGTAGCAACAATTATCAAGCCTCCTGCCTATTTTGCAGATTCCACAAATTCTATCTCAATCCAACCAAAATCAAACTATGATCTAAGATACTTACTTGCTATTCTTAATTCAAGACTATTCCAATGGCGATTCAAATTGACAAGTACAAATAATAATGTTGGAACAAATGAGCTTGAAGCAATGCCGTTTAAAATAATTGACTTTAATAACCCAGAAGAAATCAAATTATATAATGAAATTGTCAAGATTTCAACACAGCTAATATTATTAAATGAAGAAATTCAAGATCAAAAGTTATCAACGAGGCAGACTCATCTTCAAGAAAAAATTGAATATCTTCAGGGTAACATCAATAGACTTGTTTATCAATTATATGGTTTAACTGAGGAGGAAATTAAAGTTATAGAAAACGAATAAAAATTTTGCAGGCACATTTAAAAGCCGCACAAGCTGATGCTCACCCCAAGCTTTTAAAAGAGCTTACAAATAGACAAAATCGTGATTGTTAATAAATTAACAGCAATATTATTCATTTTATAATACTATCACCAATACTAAAACCGGTCAGGGTTTGATTGCAATCGGCTGAATATTAAAATTTTGAGTCATTTTTACTATACTCTCTTTAATTAGCCGCCAGAGTAATCAGTAATATATTTATTACTTTTTTGAAAATAATTGAGGAAATATTAGGGAAAAAGTAATATTTTCATTACTTTTGTAATTGGGTTCTTAATTGAAATCATGCGTTCTTTGAAAATTTTAATACGGAATATTATGAAAGTATCGGATTTGATCGAAACCCTAAAGGAGGATGGATGGGTGCTTTCAAGATTTAAGGGAAGTCATCGACAATTTAAACATTCTAATAAAAAAGGTATTGTTACCGTATCAGGTAAACTATCCGATGATGTTAGAAAAGGAACTTTAGGCAGCATTTTAAGACAAGCCGGGCTTAAATAGTCCGGCTCGTCTTAATGCGAGTGATAATTAAATCTGAAGCTTCAATATATGTATCCAAGATTTCTAAGACACACCAATACCTGAAAAAATTATCAAAACAATCAGCAAACCAATCACAAAAAATTATCAAAACCTTAAAAACCCGCAGAGTCATGAAAAACATTATAGTCATCCTGGAAAGGTCAGAGGACAATTACTCAGCTTATATTCCCGACTTAGATGGATGTGTTGCAACAGGAGAAACACTAGATCAGGTTAAGGAGAGAATCGAAGAAGCTGTAGAATTTCATCTTGACGGAATGAAAGAAGAAGGTCTGGATATTCCTGAAGCACTTCAAAATGATTATAATTTTGTTTATAAAATTGATGTCGAATCATTATTTGAATGGTTTTCAGGAGTACTAACCAAATCCGGTCTTGCAAAACTTACCGGTATGAACCAAAGTCTTTTAAGCCAATATGCAAATGGCATAAAGAAACCAAGTAATAAGCAATCAAAGAAAATTGAAGAAGCGATACATAATTTTGGAGAAGAACTTCTTAGTATTCAGTTTTAATTTTTATCTCAGAATTGTCCTTACCCCGAACACCGGACCTGCAGTATTTGGGGGCTGAGCCTTAAATGAAACGGTGATTTTTGATCTTCCTTTAAGAAGCTCTTCCGGTATGTCGTACTGAACAGTAATGAACTGCCCGTCCTTCTTGTTCGAAATATTTTCTGTGGCAATTATTTTATCATTGACCAGTATTTCGAATGTTTTTGCACCCGGGCACCTCGCTCCGCTCAGGGCAGGCTTTCGCATCTGCTCAAATTAAAATCCTGCACCTTGACAGCTTACCGGGTATATTTAGCACCATGCACCCGATAAGAAATCCCATAATTCTTATCATTTCAGAACTAATATGTATAGATTATTTGATTTTCTTTACAAATAAACAGTATCTTTGTATAAAAAATCATGGTTTCTTTACAAAAGAAGGGTGATTTGAATAATAATTCAACTTTTGTATACATATGACAAAATCAGGTAAAAAGCTTCTTCCGCTTCCGCTGGATTGGGATATAGAAACAAAGAGAGTACTAAAGAGTCTTCCCTCCGCTCATGCTGCCCTGGCAGAATTAAAGGGCATTGCCTCAACAATGCCAAACCAAAGCATCCTGATAAATACCCTGGGACTTCAGGAAGCTAAAGACAGTTCTGCGATTGAAAATATAATAACCACTCATGATGATCTCTATAAATCAGAATTAAACCTTGATTCGTACAAATCACTTAATGCCAAAGAAGTACAGAACTATATTACTGCAACAAAAACAGGATTTGACCTTCTTTCAGAAACCTCATTATTGACAAACCGGACTATATTAAAAATTCAGGAACTCCTGGAAGGTAATAAAGCCGGATTTCGCAAACTGCCCGGAACAGCTTTGAAAAACAGTAAGACAGGAGCGATAATTTACACTCCGCCCCAGGATCCGGAAGAGATCAAAGAGCTGATGTCTAATCTTGAGAAATTCATCAATGACAAAGAATCAAATGACTTTGATCCTCTTGTGAAGATGGCAGTTATTCACTATCAGTTTGAGAGCATTCATCCTTTTTATGATGGCAATGGCAGGACCGGCAGGATTATTAATATCCTGTACCTGATACAGGAGAAACTTCAGGATCTGCCGATTCTTTACTTAAGCAGTTATATAATTAAAAATAAAACTGACTATTACAGACTTTTGCAGGAAGTAAGAACAAAGAACAACTGGGAGGAATGGCTTCTTTTTATGATTAAAGCAGTGGATCAGACTTCAAGGGAGACTATTGAACTGATCATCAGTATCCGTGAGTTAATGATGAATTATAAACGCACATTACGGGACAATTATAAATTCTACAGCCAGGATTTACTCAATAACCTTTTTAAACATCCATACACAAAAATAGAGTTCATTCAACATGACTTAAATGTCTCAAGGATTACTGCAGCAAATTATCTGAACCGGCTTTCTGATGACAAACTCCTGACAAAAAAGAAACTGGGGACAGCAAATTATTATATTAATGATCCTCTCTTCAGAGTGCTCTCCGAAAGGTAATTTCAATACGATTTCGACCTAAATACAAGAACTTGATTTAGCTTGGTGCCTTTGTGACTTGGTGGCAAAAGGTTTTAACCACCGGGATTCCATTCTCCGGTATTCATTTTAAAATTGTCCTTACCCCGAACACCGGTCCTGCTGTATTTCCGGGCTGAGACTTAAACGTAACGGTGATTTTTGATCTTCCGGCAAGAAGCTCATCCGGTATGTCGTACTGTACAGTGATAAACTGCCCGTCTTTCCTGTTGGAAATATTTTCTGTGGCAATTATTCTATCATTTACCAGTATGTCGAATGTTTTTGCGCCCGGGAATCCGCCCCAGTAATCGACAGCCAGCGCAATAGATTTTTCTCCTCCTGTTTTCAGGTCGAACGAAAACCAGCCTCCCCGTGATTCCCTGCAGGGCCTTTCGTTGAACCGGTATGGTGTTGTCCTTTCTCCCTTAAAATTATGATTGCGTTCGGGCTGCATCTCTCCGGGCTGTACAAAGTCGATTGTTGCCTCCATTATCCTTTTCTGCTCAGCAAGCCCGGCCAGGTACTCTTCCTGCCTCTTCTGCCATCCTTCCTCTGTGAAAAGGTCCCAGTAAATGGAATATCTTCTGTCGTGGAAAGTGTAGAAAGGCCTTAAGGTAACATCACGGGGCCTTCCGGTACTGACAGTCGTGAATGTATTGATTTTACCATCGGCAG
>JBFYPG010000096.1:0-11122 GCA_041303415.1 Bacteroidales bacterium | reverse complement strand
GCCAGCTGCATCGCAGGGTAGCTATGTTTGGAAGAGATAAGCACTGAAAGCATCTAAGTACGAAGCTCGTCTCAAGATGAGATCTCCCTTAAGGGTCGTTGAAGACTACAACGTTGATAGGCTGCAGGTGTAAAGACGGTGACGTCAAAGCCGAGCAGTACTAATAACCCGTGAGCTTTCTGAGTCAGGTTTTATTAACTTAAATTCCGGTGTGTCACAATATTGATTGCGGAATGCGGATTGCCGATTGCGGATTTAAAATCCGAAATCCCAAATCCGAAATCCAAAATGATCTTGAGGTGACTATAGCGGCAGGGCTCCACCTCTTCCCATTCCGAACAGAGAAGTTAAACCTGTCAGCGCCGATGGTACTGCTATCGCGGGAGAGTAGGTAGTCGCCTAACTTTAATAAAAAGCCCCTCAGATCTTTCTGAGGGGCTTTCTTATTGTATATCCCTAATAAACCGGGGAGAATGCTACGTCGCCGTGCAAAAACAGTGCTCCTCGCAATGACAGTAACGTATTATGGTTAGAATGCGTGGTGAACCTGAATTAAAAAAGGCATCAACAGAGGAGGCCTTCTTTATGAATGTAAATGAGACTGTCTATTAATAGAATTTATACCTCTTGTCCACTATCTCGGCACCCTTGCGGAGAGCTTCGTAAGCTTCATAATTGCCTCTCATCTGGAATGTGGCTTCAAGCTGTTCCCGCAGAAGCTGGAGGTCCCCCGTTTCCTTTGTTGTAAGGCTGTTCACAAAAAGCATGTAAACACCGTTCTCTCCCCTTACAGGACCGGTAACCACACCCTGTTTTGCGGCTGAAGCAGCTGCAATCAGGGCAGGTTCGCTTCCTGCTCCGGGTAACGAATATGACCTGAACGTTACCTGTGTGGCCTCCTGCACATTGAGCCCCATGGAGTAAGCAATATCTTCAAGGCTCTTTCCTTCCTGGTTAATCCTGCCGAATTCTTCAGAAATAACTTCAGCTTTCTTGTCTTTCAGCAGGATGAACCTTATGTCATTTTCAACATCTGCAAGCGGTGAAGTACCCTCTTCCCGGGCAGCCGTGCAGTATGCAACCACATATTTATCATCCACCTCAAAAACTGCCTGCTGGCTGGCATCCAGCACTATTACACCTTTTTGAGCAGAGAAAAGGGATATTATAAGACTTCTGGGGTTTTCAAGTCCCGGAAGGGTCTTCTGGCGGGGAGTTACGTTGTTTGCCACTCTCTTGTTAAGGTTCTGTTCAGCGATGGCACTGTTGAATTTATCATAGGTATTGCTGGTTCCGGCAAACTGGCTTGCCTGACTGTATATTCTCTGGTTTGTTGTTGAACTTGCAATGATCTTCCTGTCAATAGTCCCGATGTTGTATTTCCTGGATTTTTTCGACTGGTCAAGGATCTCAATTATGTGCACACCAAATGTTGTCTCGGCAGTAACAATATCACCTTTTTTACCGGTGAAGCATGCATCATTGAACGGGGTTACCATCATGCCCTCCCGGAACCATCCGAGATCACCTCCAAGCTGGGCAGAACCCTGGTCTTCTGAAACAGTCATAGCCAGCAGCTCAAATGGCGTCCCTGTCCTGATCTGCCTGAGAATGCTGTCGGCAGCAGTTCTTGCATCCTGAATACCCCTTGTCTGTCCGGCTGTTACAAGAATATGGCGGGCATGCACTGAATCGGGCCTCTCCGCAATATCTATAAGCCTTACTATCTTGTAGTTATCTTCTTCCCTGTAAGGGCCAAATATGGCTGATTTGTCCTCTTTCCTGACAAAATCCCTGAGGTTTTCGGGAACACTGTTCAGAGAGATATATACTCCCATGTGGCGTGTATCGGCGTTCAGGTTTACAAACTGTGCCGGATCATCAGCTTCTGCAAATTCACCGCTTATCCTGTTAATCCAGTCTTCAGTCTGCTTCACATCGTCTTCAGACGGGACCACATCAAATGTCACGTACTCAATATCCCTGAGGGCATTGCTTTTAAAATCATCCTTGTGTTCAGCATAGTATGACTCGATCTCAGCAGCAGTGACCGTAACTGAAGAATCAGGCACTGACGAGTAATTCTTCTGAATGAAGCTGAAATCAACGGTTGAACCAGCTGCCTTGCTGTCAAATTCAGCCTGTTTTGAGGTTACATATAATCCTTTGGATACAAGGTTATTGTATTTAGTGCTCATCCTGTCTGTAACTATTTCGTCTTCAAAGAAGAGCCAGTATCTCCTTGCCGTCTCATCCGTTTCAAGGTTTTTAAGGAAGTTCACCAGGAACGATTTGTTAAATATGCCTGTTGAGCGGTCGGTGAAAAGCTGCGTAACAATGGGATGAGGGTCATTTCCGAGGACAAGTTCGTCAACTTCTTCAGTACTGACCCCGATACCGAGATCCCTGTATTGATTGTCCTGGATCCTTTCCCTTACCATCTGCTCCCATATCTGTTCCCTTACCGATTCGGCAGTTGCTTCATCTATTGTTGTGACCCCGGAGAGCTTATATATCTCGAAAAGATTCTGTACTCTTTGTTCGAACTCCTGGTAGGTAATCTGTTCACCGGCTATCAGGCCGATCTCATAATATTTTCTTTCCTGCCTTCTCCGGCCCCTGCCGTTTCCGAAGAAATCACTTACGACAAAAAGAAAGAGAGAAACACCAATAATTCCGGCAACCAGAACGCCTGCTTTTTCCCTTAAAAACTGAATTGCTGACATTAAATAAAGGTATTTTAATGATTAATAGAATTATGCTTTTTTAAATCAGGCGACAAATATAACAAAAATCCAAATAAAAACAGGCTAAAGATTTGTATACATAATGTCTGGCTATGATACAGACCCCCTTTTCTTATTTCCCCAAGGGGGAAAGAATTTGGCGACTCCTTCCCTCTTGGGGGAAGGTTGGGAAGGGGGTCTGTCTCTTTGTAAGAGGGGTATAAACATTAAAGATATATAAAATAATTGAAAATACCTAATAAAAAGGGGGGGCAATAACAGAAAAATATATAAAAAATGGGAAAATAGCATAAAAAAATAGTGTATATATTGAAAAAAACCATATTTTTGACAAAAATTTTCATTATGGCAGAATTAAGATTTAGTGCATTAAGGGAAGTATTCAACAGGGAGGTCGTTGATCATGTGCCGCCGTCACCGGTCGTCTCCAGGTATTTTGGAGCCGATGTTTTCAACCTTCACAAAATGGAGCATTATCTCTCAAAGGAGGCGTTCAGGATTGTCAAGAGAGCTATTGAGGATGGCAAGTCCCTTACAAGGCAGGAAGCTGACCAGGTGGCGATCGGTCTTAAAGCGTGGGCAATTGAGAGAGGTGCAACCCATTTTACGCACTGGTTCCACCCGCTGACCGACGGAACTGCTGAAAAACACGACAGTTTTCTCGAGATGGGGGATAACGGACATATGGTCGAGAATTTCTCTGGAGCAGTCCTGGTGCAATCAGAACCCGACGCTTCAAGCTTTCCAAGCGGAGGCATAAGGAATACCTTTGAAGCAAGGGGCTATACAGCCTGGGATGTCTCTTCACCTGTATTTATAGTTGGCACAACCCTGTGTATACCAACAATATTTGTTTCGTATACAGGCGAAGCCCTTGATTACAAGGCACCACTTCTAAAGGCTCTTTCAGCACTTGACGAAGCCGCTGTTGATGTCTGCCAGTACTTCGATAAGGATGTAACCAAAGTATTTGCAACACTCGGCATTGAGCAGGAATATTTCCTTATCGATGAAGCGCTCTATTATGCCCGTCCCGATATCGTGCTTGCCGAAAGGACCCTGATGGGGCACCAGTCGTCAAAGGACCAGCAGCTTGCCGACCACTATTTCGGATCAATACCTGAAAGAGTGATGTCGTTCATAAAGGACTTTGAATGCGCCGCACACAAGCTGGGTATTCCCGTAAAGACCCGCCATAACGAAGTGGCCCCTAACCAGTTTGAATGCGCACCCATACACGAGGAGGTGAACCTGGCAGTCGATCATAACCAGCTGCTTATGGATATCATGAAGAGGATTGCCCGCAGGCATAAATTCCGGGTGCTCTTCCATGAAAAACCCTTTGCCGGAATAAACGGATCGGGAAAGCATAATAACTGGTCGATGGCCACAAACACAGGCGTCAACCTGCTCTCCCCGGGAAGGAATCCGAAAACCAACCTCCAGTTCCTGACCTTCCTGGTGAATGTGATAAAAGCCGTTCATGACAGCAATGAGCTTATAAGGGCCTCGGTAATGAGCGAGACCAATTCATACCGCCTGGGAGGACATGAAGCTCCTCCTGCGATAATCTCCGTGTTCCTTGGTACCTATCTGACGGAGATGCTGGGAAGCATTGTCCGTAAGGTGACCGACAGGAAAATGACACCGGCCCTTAAAACCGAGCTGAAGCTTGGAATAGGGAAGATACCTGAAATATTTCTTGACAATACCGACCGCAACCGCACTTCTCCGTTTGCATTTACAGGTAACAGGTTCGAATTCAGGGCAGTAGGTTCATCAGCCAACTGCGGTGCAGCAATGATAGCCCTGAATGCAGCCGTGGCGCACCAGCTTGTCAGATTCAAGGCTGAAGTCGACCAGGTAATCAAAAAGGGAAGAAATAAGGATGAAGCCATCTTCCAGGTGCTCAAGAAATCTATCCTCGAATCTGAAAATGTTCTCTTTGAAGGAGATAATTACAGCAAGGAATGGCATGAAGAGGCAGCAAGAAGGAAGCTTTGCAATATCCAGAGCGTTCCGGAATCGATCAAGTGTTACCTTACTCCCAATTCCAGGGAGGTGCTGGTCAAATCAGGAGTATTTTCAGACAAGGAGATAGAGAGCCGGGTGGAAGTCGAACACGAGAAGTTCACCAAGAAGGTGCAGATAGAAGCAAGAGTGCTCGGCGACCTGGCAATTAACCATATTGTACCTACTGCAATAAGGTACATGACGATACTTCTGGAGAACGTCAGGGGATTGAGGGAAGTATTCAACGACCTTGAGTTTGAACGCCTTGCAAGCGCCCGGAAGGAAATGATCGTATCAATATCCGACCATATCAGCAGCATCAAGAAGCTGACCAACGATATGATCGAAGAACGTAAAAAAGCCAATGTGATAGAGGATTCATATAAGAAAGCGCTGGCTTACGAAAAGAAGATCAAGCCTTATCTTGACGAGATCCGTTATCACATCGACAAGCTTGAACTCATTGTTGATAATGAGATCTGGCCGCTTCCGAAATACAGGGAATTACTCTTTACCAGATAGGTTTTACCAGTTAGATTTTGCAGCAGAGGCGTTGTCTCGCAGCGTCTCTGCTTTTTTTATAATAATTGCGGCTGTCAGCCGTTACTAATAAACACCGTTCTCAATTATTTGACTATTTTTATGGCCGATAGAAAGGGGTAGAATGAAGAGGTTTCTTTTTCTTGTTATAATATTGTCAGTCATTATGATGCCGGAGCTGCCTGCTCAGAAAAGGAAAGCTGAAAGGGCTTATGCATCCTTTCAGGCAGGTGAATACTATGATGCCATAGATCTCTTTAAGGATACTTATTCAAAAACTAAGAAATCAGATAAGGCCGAACGCACCGAGATAGTTTTCATGATAGCCGAGTGCTACCGGCTTGTAAATGATCCGAAAAATGCCGAAACATGGTATAAGCTGGCGGTAAGATCATCGGCCACCAAACCTGAAGCCCAGTTCTGGTATGCATCCTCCCTGAAAAAGAACGGAAAATACCAGCAGTCAATAGATGAATTCAAAAAGTACAAACAGATAGCACCCTCTGATGCAAAAGCCGACCAGGAAATCAGGGCATGCGAACTGGCCCTTGAGTGGCTGCGGAATCCTGAAGTATACAGGGTAACCGATCTTAAGGACCTCAATTCCAGGGAATCTGACTTCAGTCCTGCTTACGGGCGCGATGATTTTGGAGTTCTCTATTTCACATCATCCCGCGAAGATGCCGAGGGAAACAAGACTCACGGGGCAACCGGACAAGGTTACACGGATATCTTTGAGAGCAGGCTTGATAAAAAATCAAAATGGAGCACACCGGTACCTGCCACAGGTTTAAACAGTGAGTTTGAGGATGGAACGCCATTCTTTACAGGCGATTACAAGGAGGTGTATTTTACAAGGTGCGAAGCAGGCAAGCGCGAGAAAAAAGGGTGCATCATCATGACATCAAAGCGGTCGGGCGACAGCTGGAGCGAACCAAAAAACATCGAAATACTTCCCGATTCCCTTGTAGCTGCACATCCGGCTCTCACAGCCGACGGACAGACCCTCTATTTTGTTTCCGACATGGCAGGAGGCTCAGGAGGAAAGGATATATGGATGGCCACACGCTCCGCGGCAGGCAGCAGCTGGTCGCAGCCAAAGAACCCGGGACCTGACATCAACACAGGGGGAAATGAGCTTTTTCCTTTCGTCAGGAATGACGGAACTCTCTATTTTTCTTCCGACGGGCTTATCGGTATGGGAGGACTCGATATCTTTAAAGCTATTCCTCAGTCCGACGGTTCGTGGATCGTGACAAACATGAAGTCACCAATAAACAGCTCCGCTGACGATTTCGGGATAACATTTGAAAACGAGAACGAAAAAGGGATATTCAGCTCTACACGCAAGGGAAGAGGCAATGATGAGCTGTATGAGTTCATATTTCCGCCTCTTGTATTCAGCATAACCGGACTTGTCAAGGATGAAAAAACCGGCTCACCGATAACTGGATCCACTGTCTCCCTCATTGCGAGCGACGGCTCAAACCTCCAGGCTCAGACCGGAACAGGCGGTGATTTCAGGTTCAGCCTTAAACCGGATGTCGACTATATCTTCCTTGCATCAAAACAGGGATACCTGAACGGGAAGGAGAGAGAAACAACAAAAGGGCAGGAGAAGAGCCGCGAATTCATGGTTACTATACTTCTGACAGCAATAGACAAACCAATTGAACTTCCGAATATCTTCTACGACTTCGGGAAATGGGACCTTCGTCCCGAGTCAATGGTATCGCTTGATAAGCTGGTCGAGACGCTGAATGACAACCCGAATGTGACAATAGAGCTTATGTCTCATACCGACTCGCGCGATACCGAAGAATACAACTATGACCTTTCACAAAAAAGAGCTCAGTCTGTTGTTCAGTACCTGATAGATAAAGGTATTAAATCTGAAAGGCTCTCTGCAAAAGGTTATGGTGAATCGAGTCCAAAAGTAGTTGATGCATCGGTGGTTTCAGAGGCTTCGTTCCTTAGAACCGGCACCACACTTTCCGAACAATACATTAATACACTTGCCAGCGAGGAGCAGAAGGAGATAGCACACCAGATAAACCGGCGTACCGAGTTCAGGGTGCTGAGAACTGATTATGAGGCGCCAAAGAGATAATCAGGGGTATTTAACCACGAAGTTTCACGGAGTTGAACAGAGTTTCACTGTTTCAGAAAACAGTGTAACTCGTGATGACTCTGTGTGACTGTGGTTTTATTACTACAAGAGAAAATATATATTAGAAAATATAAATATCGGATAATTTGCATTTATCAGAATACATTAATACATTTGTCAGGTAGTCAGGTTTTAAAATTACCGATATGCAGGAAAGGAAAATTCTTTCAGAAATAAAGAAACAACTTAACAAAGAGCAGATAACAGTCATAACCGGCGCAAGGCAAACCGGCAAAACAACTCTCCTGGATCAGCTCTGTCACTTTCTGACAGAAAAGGACGAGAAGGTTTATCTGATAACACTCGAAGATCCTTCTGTCCTGAATGCCCTTAACGAGCACCCTGAAAACATACTTAAATATATTACTATAGGTAAAAAAAGGATCTTTTTACTCCTGGATGAGATTCAATACCTTGAAGATCCGTCCAATTTCCTGAAGATAATGTATGATAAGTACAGGAAGCAGGTTAAGGTCATCGTAACGGGTAGCAGCGCATTTTATATCGACAGGAAGTTTTCTGATTCGCTTGCAGGCCGGAAAAGGATTTTTAACCTTTATCCGCTTGATTTTGAGGAATTCCTGATTTTCCGCGGGCATAAAGACCTGATTGCAGAATGGCAGGAAATAAAGAAGAGGAGTGATTATATATCATCACACAGAATTTTGATTCAGGCATTATTTGACGAGTATCTTACCTATGGGGGTTATCCGGCAGTAGTGGTTGAAAATGATCCGGAGGAGAAAAAGATCATTCTGAAAGAGTTGTTTTCATCATACCTGAAAAGAGATGTACTTGAAGCCGGAATTCTGAACCAGGATAAATTCTTTGTATTGATGACACTGCTGGCACATCAGTGCGGTTCCCTGCTTAATATGAATGAAATCTCCAATACCCTGGGGATTTCAGTTACTGCAGTTGAGAACTATATTTATATCCTCAGGAAGTGTTTTCACATTGAAATCATGCGGCCATTTTATACCAATATCCGGAAAGAACTGACACGCATGCCAAAGGTGTTTTTTAACGATACCGGGTTCAGGAATGTTATAATCGGCCAGTTTTCACCGGTTTCACAAAGAACTGACAGGGGTATTTTAGTTGAAAACTATGTTTATATACGTCTCAGGCAGATATATGATGCAGACCGGTTAAAATATTGGCGCACTGCCGACGGGAATGAGATCGATTTTATCATTCCAGAAAACAATCATAAGGGTTACGCTCTTGAAGTGAAATATGCTAAATCAGAATTCAGGCTGTCGAAATATAAAAAGTTCACCGGACTATATCCCGGATTTGAATTGTCGTGCAGGGTTTATCTCTCCGGCAACAATGCAGACAATATTATAGGGCTTTAAGGATACCTTTTATCAGCCGGCTGCCTGCCCGCCTGCCAAGGCGGGAAGCCGACGGTAATTGAAGTACCAGTAGTTAAAAACCGTTGAGCCGTTGCACCTTTGCGCCGTTAAGCCGCTGTGTCCCCGGGGCTACGCTCGGGGCAAGCTGTTGCGCCTTTGTGCCGTTGTACCTTTGCGCCGTTGTGCCTTTAATTCTTTCCCAGAAATGATTCCAGCGCCGCCATCCTCTCCTTCAGCGATTCAAGTTCTGACCTGAGCTGCTGGTTTTTCTGAGCCTGGGATTCAATTTGAGACTGCTGTTCTTTAATTATTTCCAGATTGTAAACACTTATCAGATCATATTTTAGTGAGACAAGCTCACCATTTTCATAAATAAGTAAATTATGTAATCCGGCCTTTTCAAAATCCTCAGCTATATACCCTATCCCTTGATTTCCTGTCTGCTTATCTGTAAAAGAAACAGGTTGTGTATTCAGGATTTTATTAAAATCATCTTTAAGCGGAACTATATTCTCTTTTGCATCTCTTCTTGACGTAGAATAATAAACATTATTACCCGATATAATAAGGTTGCTTCCGGTTGCTGAACCTGAAAGACCAGAAATCGATAGCTTGTTTATACCTGGAGAAGTTCCAATTCCAACATTGCCATGGAAGATCAGAGTTTCTGAACCATCCATAAAATTTCCGTAGATTAATGGTGTCGATGTATTTGAATTATCTATATAAAGCTTATCAGATCCCTTTTCATAATATCCAGTTTCATTTCCGATAAAAACATTCCCGGACCCGGTAAATCCAGAAGGAGTTAACTCTCCATTAGCTTTTGATCCAATTATTACATTTCGTCTGCCATAATAATTACTTGCTGCAGCTGTAAATCCAATATAGATATTATCATAACAGGTATCAGCTGATCGTCGAACGCCATCCCACAAATAGTTAGTCAACGCACCAATCATTACATTCCTGCTTCCGTTTATCATTTCAGCCGCAGATCTGTCGCCCAGCAATACATTGGCGTCTCCATTACAAACCCTGTAACCTGCGGATGACCCAAGATATACATTGTAAGAACCACCTCCTTCTCCAATACCCAGGCCCATTCCTGCAGCATATCCTATATATATATTATGTTCGCCTTCTTGAAAATAGTAACCAGAACCTTCCCCAATAGTAATAGACCTTCTGGCAGTAGTAACATTATACCCGGCACTAGGTCCGGCAAAGAAATTTGATGTACCACTTACAACGTTCTTTCCTGCCTCATAACCAAAAAGTACATTTCCTCCTCCAATTGTCAATTTTTCTCCAGCATGATAGCCCATTACAACATTATAAATACCTGTTGTCAGAGCCTTCCCCGCCAGATGCCCTATGAGATAATTAGAAGGCGTCAGTTTCATAAAATTGACAGGTTTCCCGGTTGATATGTTCCCAACACCAAATCCTGTAAGAGTGTCACTTGTAAAAATCCTTGTGCTATCCGGTGTAACATTTAGAAAGTTATTAAATCCCTTTGTCTGGCCGAAGCCACCAATTGCAAATCCTCCTTTTGGACCTTTATCCGATTTGTTTTTAATGTATATCCTTGCGCTGTCACGTGTTACTTTCATATACTCCTGCGAGACTCCCTTTGTGTAATTAAATCCTCCGATAGCAAAACCTCCCTTAACTCCTTTTATCGATGTGCTGTCAATATACGCCCTGATGCTGTCGCCGCTCACAAAGAAATAATTCTGGTCATTTTGCTTCACCAGTCCAAAGCCGCCAATAGCAAATCCTCCCTTCGGTCCTTTAGCATCTCCGTCACTCACGTAGATCCTTACTCCCTCATTATAAACAGCAAAAACTATGTGTCCGGCCTTGTTCCTGACTTCGAACAAGGCTTCCTCCATATCATCTGTCTCTCCCTCCACCTCCAGCTTTTTCAGCGGACCTCCAAGGCTGTCGGCAACCATGGCATATGGTACCGACCACAACTGCGTCGACCCCATGTTTTTCCATCCTCCGCCGTAATATATCTGTGTTTTTATATATGAAGGTGTCACTGTCCAGTCAATCTCACTGAAATCTGTTACAGGCCCCGATTCATATGTTCCCTGTCCTACAACAATGCTGAACAGCCCGTGATCATCAGGATCAACATCTTCATGCAGTTCTTCCCATATTACCTCTTCAGGCTCATCATCTGACAGGATCGCGATCTTCACATCTATCAGATCAGTAATCGGGTTACCTGATACTCCATCCCGGGCAACGGCCTGGTAGTTAAATCCCTGCGGGACCTG
>JBFYPG010000095.1:0-35849 GCA_041303415.1 Bacteroidales bacterium | reverse complement strand
TGGGTTACTGATACTGCTTTTTCCATACTGATGTCCAGCAATATTTTTTCCCTGGTCCCGTAACTTTCCGATGAAGATATTGTCACTGACGCTGATCCGGGTTCCGGGGAAGAAGTATAGTTATATTTTATACAGACCGGCTGACCTTTTAAATTAAAAACTGTTATCTGGTTGATTCCGGGAGCCAGGGTATTACCGGGGACAATTATCCTTGCTTTATTACCCGTAAACCTTTCTGAACTAACCTGGTCAATTCTTCCGTGAGTCTGGATGAACAGGTAAAACAGATTGCCGTTAAGGAGAGTATAGTTTTCATCTGAATGTATATCAATCTCCAGGTCCCCTTTTTCAGGATGCCTTGATATTTGTCCGATGCTGATACCTGTTTTGTCAGGCATTTTATTCTCTTCTGACTCTGACATGCCGGCCCCGGCCGTCTGCAAATAATTATTTCTTTTTAAGGCATTATATATCCTGATATCCTTAACAAAACAGTTATATGGAAGGAAGTTTTTCATCCAGTTTGTATAAGCTCTTAAAGTATAATTACCGGTACTTAAAGTATCGGGTAGTTGCAGCTGCCCTGGTCCGCAGCCATTGGTTAAAAGAAATCTTTTCTGAACAACAGGCCTGTTTTCGGAATTCAATACTTCAACATATGCTATTTTGCTTCTTACTGATGGCTTTAAGCTCTCTCTTTCAAACAGGTAAATATTTGTCCGGATGTATTCGCCTGCAATATATTCCTCCCTGTCGGTGTGCAGGTATATCTCTTCCCATGGTACAGCTTCAACATAATTCTTAAATTTTCCTGACAGGAAATCAATCATATTCTCCCGTGGCTGACAATACAAATCATTTACTGTCAGAATCCGGAGGATAATAAGAACCACCGGTATGATTAATTTCCTTGTAAGAGTATTGCTCATTGCTTTCATTTTCAATCACCGACCCAGTAGGATGGTTTAATTGTTGTGCCCCTCGTGGTACAATCGGCACAAGCTCTTCTGTCCGTTAGTATTCTGACCCTTGGACTTCCGAAGCCCCAGGAGCCTGGCGGATTATCGGATAGAACCCATACGCCTACATCAAGTCCCCATATTTCAACATCCCCGTATACAGTATCGGTGGGACAATCAGGATACTGATCGATAATGCCTCTGAAATCATCTGTTATAAAGGTCCTTTTGGAGGTTTTTGCTGAAACACTGAAGTATCCAAGCACCTTTTCGCTCTGATTCTCAACACAGAATATATTGCTTGGAACTGATGCAGGAATAATGTCATATAGTCCGCCGGTGTTGTTAGTAATATTCTTTACTTTTTCCCAGTAAATGTATTCATCCTCGCTTATTGAGTATTGATTGACGGAAATGCTGTATTTTCTCAGCAGCCTGTCGGAAATATTTGAGATATATGTAACCGGCTGTCGTATTATTCTTGCCTCTTCAAATGCTGCAGTGCTCTTGATAATTACTGTTTTTGAAGTATCCGATACCCAGCATTTTATTTTTTCTACAGGCCAAAGCAGTCTGAGCACCCAGGTTTCGTCAAAATCCCAACGGTAATACCTGCAAAGATTTTGAGGATCATATGTATCGAGATATATCTGACATTCATCAATCCTTCCATAATTTAAATAACCTTCCTTAATGACAAGTTTTTCATAGTAAATGCTATCGATAGGAGGAACAGGTGTCATTTCAACAGGATACGATTCATAATTAAAAGAATTAATGCCATCACCGGTCTTTATGTGCAAAGTGTAGGTTATCCCTGCCCGGCCCCTGAATGTTGCTGGATCAGTAATATAGTTCCCGGGTCTGTTCTCATTAAGCCGGTACCGGTTTCCTTCATTATCGCTTATAATAACAATACACCCGCTGATTGGCTTTGCTTCACTTTTTTTCCCGAAGGGCATCGATTTCGATAATTTAACCGTATTGATACCGGGCTGATCAGTTATCAGCCCCTCAACAACGAGCAGTTCCCTTTCTTCTTCTGTTTCCGGGATGAACTGTGTGATACATCCTGTCAGAAAAGCAGCCAGCAATATTTTAATAATCCTTTGCATTTTTAAAAGTCAAAACTAAAAGTCACTGAAGGAATGGCGCTTGCAAACACTGAAAGCTGGTATCCCCTGATTTCGTCACCTTCCCTTTTAAAGTAAACTGAATAGACATTATTTCTCCCGAACAGGTTGTAAACCGAAAAAGTCCAGTTAGGATTTGCTATCTTATTTAATCTGAGGCTTCCGGCGATATTGAATGACAGGTCGAGGCGTGAGTATTCGGGAATTCTGTATTTATTGCGGTCAGAATAATGGATCAGAAGGTCATCGTACATATTATAGGTAGCAACGGGATAGGTGATGGGACGCCCTGTACTCCACGTATAGTTGGTTGAAAAGCTGAAACGGCGGGAGAAAAGGTAATTCAGGGTAAATACGAGGTCGCCTGGTTTATCAAAATTTGAAGGGAACCACTGGCCATCATTTATCACCTCTTCCTTAAGTGTGCTCAGGTTCCTTATAAAGGTTCTTGAATAGGTGTAGCCTAAAGAGAAAAGGAGCTTTCCCTGCGTCTTTTTCAGCAACAATTCCAGCCCATATGCTTTCCCCTTAACAGTAACCACATCTTGCTCAATATTATCATTCATAAGTAGTTTTGCCCCTCCTTTAAAATCAATCATGTTCTTTATCTTCTTGTAATACACTTCTGCTGATACTTCTATGCTGTTGTTTGAAAAGACCTGGTAAAAACCCGCACTGATCTGATCTCCTGTCTGGGGTTTTACATTGTAGTCACATAGTTTCCATGTATCTGTCGGTGAAATAGAAGTAGTATTTGACAGCAGATGCAGGTATTGCCTTGTCCTGTTGTAATTGACCTTTAGGGAGTTCGTTCCCGATGTCCTGAAATTAAGTGAGATTCTCATTTCGGGTCCGCCATACATTTTGGATACTTCACCCTTTCCGAAATTTAAAGTGTCAGTAATTGTTGATCCGGTTTTGGAAAATCCCGGACGATACATATACACTGTTCCCGGTCCGGCTGCAAAATATGATGATAATCTTAATCCGGCATTAACTGACAAATAGTCTGTTACTTTAAATTTGTCTTCAAAATAGAGGGAACCCTCATAAGCCCTTTCCCTGTCGATATAATCAGGGGTTACCAGCGATGAATCGCCTGCAGGTACGTAGCTCCCGGGAAGAACATTATACCTTCTCAGATCTGATCCGAAATTGATTTCATTTCTTCCCGGGAACCAGTTAAAATCAACCTTGAAATCTGTACTGTTTATGCTGTGGGTAAGAATAAATGACTCAGGCTTATGCTTATGGCTTGAAACATCATATTGGTAAAAGCTGTTGTTTACGGTGTAGGATGAAAAAAACCTGCTGTTGAAGATATGCCGCCATTTCAATGAAAAGATATTGTTGTTGTATCTGTATAGTGAATCGGAGCCAAACCGGAACATGTCATGACTGTAATATGATGCAAATTCAAGCTTGTTTGCTTTATTTATATCATAGGTGACCTTTAAGTTAAGATCATAAAATGATGCCTTGCTTTCCCTGAGTGTCGGATCTTCTAAAAGGGTAAAAATCCAGTCGGAATAGGTAGTCCTTGCGGTAAGAATATAGCTGAGTGTATCTTTCACAAGAGGACCCTCGAGCTTCAGCTGTGTGGTTACAGGACTTATACCGGCTGTACCGTGGAATTCTTTGGGATTTCCATCAATGGTTCCGATATCCAGTACTGAAGAGATCCTGCCGCCAAATCGTGCCGGGATACCTCCCTTGTATAGCGTTGCATCTTTAATTATTTCAGAATTTACCGCTGAGAAAAAGCCGAAAAAGTGCGATGCATTGTAAACAGGAGTGCCATAAAGCAGTATAAGGTTCTGGTCAGCTGATCCCCCCCTGACATTAAAACCTGCAGAACCCTCACCGACAGACTTTACTCCGGGAATCAACAGGACGCTTTTTACAATATCAGATTCCCCAAGCGATGTAGGGGAGAGCCTGAATGAAGTGAGATTTATCTTTTCGACACCAACCTCAAATCGCTGAAGGATCATGCCTTTATGAGCTGATACAATAGTTTCTTTCAGAGGGATCAGTACGCTTTTCATTTCAAGGTTAAGCTCACCGTTGCCAAAAAGGTTAACATTAATCGTTTTCTCTTTCATCCCTATGAATGAAAACTGAAGTGTATGAATTCCCCTGGGCATAGTAAGGGAATAGTATCCAAATTCATTCGAAATTGCTCCCGATGCAAGCCTGGGATTAAAGACAGTAACTCCTGGAACAGGTTCTTTTGTATCGTTGTCTGTAATATATCCGTAAATAGTTGCTTTCCCTGCTTTGTTTCTTTCTGCTGGGTTCCCGATATCGACAAATTTATTTCCCTCATTTTGCTGCTTTTCTTCCGGAATTGAATAATCGGAAGGTGGTATAAAACCTGTATCATAAGCAGAAGTGTTATCCGAGAGCCTTAATGCAAAATCTTTTGTCAGGATTACGTTCCCGTGCTTATCTATATAGAAATAAATGGCGCTGTTTTTAAAAAGATCACTGAGCAACTGAGGTAACGTATAATTTGCAGGATACTCTCCGATCATAATATCATTCACCCATTTATCCAGATAAAAAATCCTGATTTTTAAATGTGACTGGGTTGAGGCAGCAAACTCCCTGAAAGAAAATCCTTTGTAATCTGCAGCGGACCACCTGGCATCCTGGGCGCTCATTTTAAGACCGGAAGCCAGGATGATAATCAATATGAAGAGTTTAATTCTCATTAAAACATTCCCTCTTTTTGCAAAGAGTCTATAAACCTCAAAACAGGAACATAACTTTCAGCATCTTCTCTTTTGATCAGAATGTTGTTCTTATTGATATAATCTCTGACAGGTTCTTTTTCGTTACTGAAAATCCTCAAAAGGTCTTTTTTCCCTGTTATTGTCCGGAACTTTTCGTCTGTTGCAATATAGATTTTGTTTATCTGATAAAATTTATCATACTTACCTCCGTCCGCGAGTTTTTCAATCTTCTTTACATACCTTGCAATCAGCCTGGTTTTTCCACAATAAACCTCATTGAAATAACCATTCATTTCCGCATCAGTGCTATCGGAGATTCTCACAAATCTGTATTCCCTGTTATGAAAGAGAATAGAAAAGCTATCGACCATTTCTTTATTCAGCTGGAGAATTCCGGCAGGCTTGAATGGAATAAGGATCTCATCTTTATAAATATCATACTTTATCAGGACATTCGGATATGTTCTGCCTCTCATCGTTACTGATCCGACAAGAAACTCATGTGAAAATAAAAATTGATCCTCCTCAACTGCGGTATAAAGATTGCGCCACACCCGCCCGTTGTAAAGAAGCTGGTTTTCAGGAAGAGTATCGCTGCTAATAATAAACTTTGGAAATTCAGTATTGGCCACTGCACCGGAAGTCTGTTGATTTGTTATTAACAAACTTACAACCAGCGAAACCATGAGACAAAACCGGTTCATATCTTCAAATCAGATAATTATTTTATATCCCTGATTACAACTAATTCTGAAAGGTGAGACATAATCAAACCCACTGAATTTCTATGCGATTTACCGTTTTGTAATGAAGGTTCTGCAAAACTATCTAATTTTTTATAACAAGATCAAGATATTGTTCTGTATAAACATAAAAGGGGCCCGGCATCCGGGGCTGACGGAGCAACAAAACGTGCCGTTCTGAGCGAAGCTGAAGAGCAGCATGTTTTTTTTTACGACGTAAGGGCAAGAAGCCTGTCAGGCCGTCCAAATTTTGCAATACATTATTTTACTTTGATCCTTAAGGCCCAGGCATAACCGCAGGAGGTTGGTCTTGCCTTATGGAGGGGATATATTATCGTCAGACCGCTGGCTTCCTCCCATGTCCATTCAAGGTTCCCCGGAACACCCAGCATTGTAATTACAGAGCCGCTGACAGGTTTGAGATCTTTAAGCATGAATTTTTCGCCCTGCCATTTAAGGAAGATCGCATAAACATGATCCCCCTTCCTTGTGAACCATGCATCACCCTCATTCTGGATTGTCCAGGGTCTCGTTCCATAGATCGCCTCTCCGTTAACCCCGAGCCATTTTCCAAGTTCAAGAAGCGGGTACTGCTCGTAATCAGGGATAATACCTTCCGGTGTGGGTCCGACGTTGATATCGAAGTTGCCGTTACGGCTCACACCTGTTATCACCTTGTCAATGAATTCTTTGGGAGAGAGGCAGTCTTCAGGATCAGTATCTTTATTGAAGCCGAAAGTTTTTGCGATCCCCTGCCAGTACGACCATTTATGTGTTAGCAGTCCCTCGCTGCCCTGCTCATAATGGTATTCAACATTGTACAGGTCGCCGTGCTTTCCCCTTTCATCCTTGCCAAATCTGTCATTGACAAAAACCTCCTGATTGCTTTTTGCTGCCTCATTATAAAAATAAGCAACCACCTCTTTCATCTTCCAGAAAGTTTCAGGATGATCCCATTCGCCATCGAAATAGAAAAAATCAGGATGATACAGATCAATCAGTTCTTTAATCTGGGGGATCATAAAATCGTCAACATAATTATTCACACGCTTCAGTCCGGCATAAGGTATCTCTTTGCCTGTATACAGCGGATTGAACCATTCATAAAGCGAGTAATAGAGTCCGACCTTTAGTCCGTGTTTTCTTGCGGCTTTGAAATATTCGCCGAGAATATCTTTTCCCGGACCCATAACCATTGCATTCCGGTCTGTATATTTTGTCGGCCAGAGGCAAAAGCCATCGTGATGCTTGGAGGTGATGAACATATATTTCGCACCCATGGATTTTGCAAATATTGCCCACTGCTCAGGATCATATTTTTCAGCTTTCCACATATCAATAAAACTGTCGTACGGAACATCTCCATAGTTTTCCAGATGATAAGTGTATGTCGGATTAGATTTGTCGACCATTCTTCTGCCGTACCATTCGGCGTAGGAAATGCCTTCCTCGCGGGGGGCCCAGGCCGGAACCGAGTATACCCCCCAGTGCATGCTCAGGCCTATTTTGGCATCGTCGTACCATTCTGGCATCTGGTGGTTGTCAAGAGATTCCCATGTAGGTTCATAGATCTTCTGCTGACCTGAAACTGAAAGTACCATGATTACAAGTGCGAAAACTGAGATAATTATTTTCATCATTTTGTGGGTTTTTATAAAGTACTGCTAAAATAATAAAAAAATGAAGTCCGGGCATGATCGGTAATGTCGTCAGCAGGTGATTCCGACATAAAAACAAGTACTTGGTGTTTCTTGGTGACTTTGTGCCTTGGTGGCATGTTTTTTTGCCACAATTTTGATATTAAAATTAAATTTGGTATCTTTGTGAACTGATAATACGAATTATTGGTATGTATGGTTCACGTTCTGATATCAGCGATATAGTTCTGGCAATTTACAGGGAGAACAGAACGGTTTTCAGATTGAGGGATATTGCAATCCTCACAGGTGAAACCGATTTTCAATCCCTTAATAAGAAACTAAATTATTATGTCCGGACAGAAAAACTTGGAAACCCGCGTAAAGGCATTTATACAAAACCCGGATACAGCCGCGAAGAACTTGCATGTAGCATCTTCACTCCTACTTATATCTCACTCGAATATGTACTGCAGAAAACCGGAATAATCTTTCAGTATGATTCCAGGATAACCTCCGTAAGCTATCTGAACAGGAGCATTGAAGTGGAAGTCCAATCTTATTCTTACCGAAAAATCAAATTAAGCACGCTTCTGAATATATCAGGTATAATAAGGCGACCGGATCATATAAACATAGCCTCCCCCGAAAGAGCCTTTCTCGACTTGCTTTATCTGGATATGGATTATTATTTTGATAATCTTAATCCTCTGAAGGGAGACTTGATATTGGATCTTCTCCCGGTATATGAATCAAAAACACTGACACAACGGGTTAATAAAATACTCAAAAATGATTGAAATCAATAAACACAAGATCTTTCTGGTGCAGATCCTGAAAGATATTTACACTGACATTGAACTTGCAAACTGGCTCGGCTTTAAAGGGGGCAGTGCCCTGATGTTTTTTTATGACCTGCCGCGTTTTTCGGTCGATCTCGATTTCAACCTTTTAAGCAAAGGAAAAGAAAAGGATGTGTTAAATAAAGTTCGTTCAATACTTCTGAAATACGGAACCATACATGATGAAGCTCAAAAATTCTTCGGGCCTCTGCTTGTTCTTGACTACGGAAGCGGTGAACGCAAGCTGAAAGTTGAAATCTCAAAACGAAGGTTCGAAGACAGGTATGAATTAAAAAATCTCCTTGGGATCAACATGAAAGTGATGACCGGACCGGACATGCTGACACATAAGTTATGCGCCCTCCTCGACAGAAGTACAGTTGCAAACCGTGATATTTTCGATTGCTGGTTTTTATTGAACAGGCATATATCTGTTAACAGCACTATCATTGAAAAGAGAATGAATTTGACCCTGCATGCATACCTGGGAAAATGCATCGCCATGATGGAGTCCCTGAAAAACAGATCCCTGTTACAGGGATTGGGAGAACTGGTTAACGAGGATATGAAAAAATTTGTGCGACTTCATTTAAAAAACGATTTCATACTTTTACTCAGGTACTATAGAGATTCCCCGATAATCGGATAGGCTGAATATTCCGGGAGACATTTTTTCTGATGATGAATAGTCTGTGCATGTGAATTCATGTGTCGATTGTGCATACATTGAATCGCAATCGAAATCTCAAAATTTTTTTATTGATTTTCTGCATTGTGAATAACAGTCATACTAATGTTTACAACTTTTTTTTTATTCGAAATTTAATTCATGCATTTATTCTAGCTTCGTGAAAAATAGATTTTTATTGAAGGTTGTTGTTCTATATAATCTCGATCCCGCCTGGGATAAAAACGAAATCAGAGACGCCCGGAAATCAAACAGGGTTCTCTTTGAATCCCTGAAAAATGAAGGTATCGAAACATATCTTGAAGAACTTAACAACCCTCACATCGAAAGAATACTTGATAAATACAATCCCGACAATACCATTGTCTTTAACCTGTGCGAAACCCTGCCCGGAATTCCGCACAGCGAAAAAAGAGTTGTTCAGACTATTGAAAATTTAGGCTTCACCTATACAGGCAACACTCCTGAAATACTGGAACTCAGCTACGACAAATTCAGGGTGAAAGAAATACTTGCCTCTCTAGGTGTCATGGTCCCGCAGGGTGCAATACTCGATCCCGAAGAGGCTTTCACCTGGAATATCTTTCCGGCTATTGTAAAACCTTCACATGAACATTGCAGCCTTACCATCACCGAAAAATCTGTCGTGTACGATACATCTTCTCTCAGGGACCAGATAATCCTGGTGAATACTGAATTAGATCAACCGGCCCTGGTAGAGGATTTTATCGATGGCCGTGAATTTTTTGTACCTGTCTGGAACAATGACCCGCCTGAAATACTTCCTGTTGTTGAAATGAATTTTTCAAATTTCACTGAAGCCAGGAAAAGACTCTGTACCTATGATTCCAAGTTTGTCCCGGGTTCGGATCATTATGAAAAAATAGAAACGCTCGTGCCGGCACCCCTGCAGCCAAAACTGCTCAGAAAACTCGAAAAAACAGCTCTTAAAGTATGGGAAGGATTCGGATGCCTCGATTATGCCCGGCTCGATTTCCGCCTTCGCAATGATGAATTCTTCCTCCTGGATATCAATCCAAATAACGACATCAGTTTCAATGCAAGCTTTGCCCTCGCGGCAGAAATGACCAGCTGTTCATACAGCCAGATGGTAAAACGGATCGTAATGATGGCGGCCGAAAGACATCCTGTTTACGGAGAAAAAATCCTGGCTATCGCATAACTGTTTCAGGATCCTGGTTTTCAGATTCTCCTCATTTATTTATTACTGATTCCACCCGCAGAGTATCTTTCTCAAACAACGGCCATGAAAAAAACACCACTCCCCGTGACGGTTTTTTCAAGGCTGCATCAATACAATCTTCGAAATCATCAGCATTAAAAACATCATCAACATAATATGGGTACACCTGGATGCTGGGCAATATTTTCCCCGGAGCCTTTTTGTCCATTTCTGCCACCACCGATTCAATCCATCCTGCATCACGCCTGACCATTTGCGAATAGCACATGGGTGATATATAATCTGTATATGGGGCTATCTTCTTCAAGTCCTGTGCAGCCACTCTTATATTCGCACCTCCAAAATCTTCATCCCTCCAGGGCACTGCATGAACATTGATTTTTATATCTGGTTTAACATTATGTACTCTATCTGAGATCTCCTTCACCATTGAGGCGATCAGGTCACTGCGGTAATCGTTCCAGGCTCCGGAGTGATAACTTAAAATGTACGAGGCTTGCTGTACAACAGTTGTGCATGTATCAGGCAGTGCAATATTATTAAGTCTAAAGAAATTTTCTGTACAGGTATCGCAAAAACAGGCTACGTTAATGCTCTCTGCGCTCCTGTCAGGGTAGATCATTTCCCAGAATACAAACTGACGTATGAAATCAATGCTCAGTCCATCCGGTTCCAGTTCTCTGACCAGATCAGCTGCTTCGCTGACTTTCATTGAACGATAGACCTCACGCGATGGACAGACAAACTCCACCCAGTCGTCTTTGGCAACCTCTCCTTTATCGGTGATCGCATACAATGTGCTGTCCCTCTTCAGTAGTTCAGGATCATGGAAAACCGGGAAGATGATATAAACCCCAATATCGTTTTCTTTCATCAACTTCCTGAATAAAGTATTGGCGGCAAGCTCTTTACTTACAAATGCAGTATTGATACCCATTTCTTTCCATATATCTGTCAGCTGGTTAAAATCCTTATCGTAACCATAAATTTTGATGCCGGCAATCTTTTCGGAACCCCTGTTACAGCTTATCCATGACAGCATAAACGGTAAAACCAGTAAAACAATCACCAGGTTTTTCATAATTAGATATTTATGCAATAAAATTATAGAAATAATTCTGTTAAATGATTATTCAGTAATCTCTTATATCACAACATTTTTATAACTTTATTGTTGTTTGATAAACAAAACCTTTATCAGAAACTACGATTACAGGTTTTATAAATACGGATTCATGAAACCAATAGTCAAAATAACCGTAATTGCTTCATTACTGCTGGTAAATCCGGCTGTAGTTAATGCACAGGGACAAGGGGACAGGACCAGTACACTAAATCTGGCGAGGTTTGTTGATGATGTCAATTTCACTGACACCTTTGACAGGACCCTGCTGATGCATTCGGCATCAAAAGGCTATCCTGCCGCATGCAGGGCGCTCCTGAGAAGAGGAGCAGACCCCAACATGCAGTCAATTGACGGTGCAACCGCTGCCATGTATGCTTCCTATAACGGCCATACCAGGGTTGTAAAACTTCTGCTTGAAAGAGGATTTATCGTTGACATGCAGGAAATTGACGGATTGACTGCCCTTATGATGGCAGCACAGAACGGACATGCAAAAATTGTGGAAATGCTTCTTGATAACGGGGCTAATTTAAACCTTCAGTCTTATGACGGATACACACCCCTGATGCTGGCGGCCCAGAGCGGATACACGGAGATAGTCAGTATAATGCTTGAAAGAGGAGCGCTGACAGATACCCGCGACCTGAACAGCAAAACAACAGCGTTGATCCAGGCTGCACTCTCAGGATATACTGATGTCGCAAAATTGCTGCTTGACAAAGGTGCTGATCCCGACCTCCAGGACAAGGGCGGTTTGACTGCCCTGATGACAGCCTCACTTAACGGTCACGTCGGATATGTGCAACTGATGCTGGACCACGGGGCTGATATCAGTCTTAAGTGCACCGATGGTTCAAATGCCCTCTTCCTGGCTTCACTGAACGGACATGCGGATGTGGTAGAGTTGCTGCTTCAAAACGGAGCAAAGCCTGATTTCCATGAATCGGACGGCACCAATGCCCTGATAATAAATGCCAGCGAAGAACTTGCAGAGGCATTAAAAGCCCTGCTTAACAATGCCACGAGACCCGATTCTCTTTACAATGAACAGGTTACTGCAACCATCTCCTCCTCGCAGGACGGAGCCCTGGAAGCCGTAAAACTCAACAGGAGAAAGGAAGCAAACGCCAGCCTCTACGAAAATTACAATAAGACCACCGCTTTTATACGTGCTTCACGGAGCGGACATATCGCCATTGTAAAGGTGATGCTCAAAAAAGGTGCGAAATTCAACCTGGAGAGGACAGCAAAATTCACTGACCTGATGGCGGCTGCAGTGAACGGACACACTGAAGTCGTGAAACTGCTTCTTGAAAAAGGAGCAAATCCCGACCTCAGGGATAATGAGTCGAAAACAGCACTTGACTACGCGGGAAACCCTGATATCAGGATGCTTCTTTCTAAATAAGCAACATACCAGAATCTGGTGTGATTTTTGATATAAACCAATTCTGAAAACCATGAACAATACTTCCAGGCTTAAACGCGATACATTGTCGTCTAATTATTCCGGCAGAGACAGGTACGATCTTATTATTATCGGTGCAGGACTGAGCGGTCTGGCATCGGGACTGATGTGGATGAAGAATACATCAGGGATGAAGACGCTCATCATTGAAAAGAACAGCTATCCCGGGGGTTACAGCACTGCATACGAAAAGGGCGGGTATGTATTTGAAACAACCCAGCTCTTCCCAGATATTGTTGATATCCTTGATTACCTTGGGATCGATCTGCCGCTTAAAAGATATGAGAAGAATTTTATGAGGCGGCTGGTTGTCGACGACGACCACGTGGATGAATACAAGATCCCTGCAGGCGCAGAGAACTTCACCAGGTACCTGACAGAAACATTTCCTGCCGATGCTTATAAGATCAGGGCCCTGATGGACTATTCGGTCGACCTTTTCAAACAGGTAAGAAAACTGAAAGCCAATGCCACGTTGAAAGACACACTGGCTACCATCTTCAAGGCACCAAAAGTAATTGCAAACCTGAACCGTACATACTCTCAGCTGCTTGACAAATTTGGGATCACCGGGGGCAGGCTGAGGGAAGTGATGGAGACTTTTACATCATTTTCAGGAGTACCCTCCGACAGGGCCTCTGCAATACTGGCCACAGGCGCCATGCTTTCATCAATGACAAGATGTTTCCGTCCAATCGGGTTCTTTGACGAATATCCTGCAAAACTGGCCGAAAAGTTCCAGTCCCTCGGAGGTGAGATCCTGTTCAGCAAAGAGGTCGAAAAAATAGAGGTCAGGGAGGGCGAGGTATCTGGCGTGAGGATAAATGGCGAATCAGCAGTGATCAGGGCAGATAAAGTCATCACGACTGTCGACCCCATGCTTGCAATGCGGCAGCTTGTAGGTGATGAGAATCTTCCCCCGGAGTATGTCACGAAGCTTGACAACACCATAATGTCACCCTCATCGGTCAATGTTGCACTCGGACTTGATGACAATATCGACATGACAAAACTCGATCTTGATTATCCGTACAATGTTGTTTCAACAGGGCTGGGCACTGCAGAAAAGCTGTTCAATGCATTCCTTGGCGGCAATCATGGATTTACAAAAGATTGTTTCCATGTGGCTGTTATCTGCCCTTCCCTTACAACAGGAGCAAAGAATACCATCACAATACGAAGTACACCCTGGGCTCTTGACGGATGGAAAGATCTCCGTGAAAACAATTATGAAAAATACAGGGCCGAAAAGGAGAAATGGGCTGATTTCCTTATCGACATTGCAGAAAAGTATTTCATCCCTGATCTTAAGAAGCATATCGTGGTCAAGGATATTTCCACCCCTGCTACCTATGCACGTTATTCAGGATCACCCACAGGAAGTATTTATGATATAGCTTCGCTTGTTACACAGTTCGGGCCGAAGCGGATCCCAATGAAAACACCTATAAAAAAACTGTACCAGCCAAAATTCGCTCATGGCCTTTATGGAACTATGATGGGAGCAGTACAGGTTGTGGATCTGATTCTCGAAAGAAGATTCAATAACGGGAACTCTTTGTTTATCCCCCAGAAAAAAGTTTAACCGGGTAATCTGCCTATGTGCAGTTCCTTCTGCGCTTTTGACAGCATATCGAACAGCGGCAGGCTGCGCATATCTTCAATATCCTTGTGCTTGTTGACATTCACGATCACGATGTCTCCATGACCTTTGCCAAACTCTCCCCTGAAGTCATAGAATCCGGCCATGATGGTGAGCGCCCCTGACTGAACAAGGTCTTTATATTTCTTGTAAGCGATATTTACCTGGTAATCGAGGTTCTTTTCGATAATATGGGCGTGAAGCTTCTCAAAATCTTTTGTGGTTTCAAGCTCCCTGATTGAAGGACGAAGGAAATCGAGCTCATGCTTGATATTGTATGTTTCATCATCGAATCCCTTCAGGTAGGCCTTGATGGCTCCGCAGTCGGAATGCCCGAGGAAAAAGAGCATCGGTGTCTTAAGATGATAGATGCCATAATCGACTGATCCTTCTGTAGAAAGGATCTGGTTCCCGATATTCTGTATTGAGAACACCTTATTTGATGTATCGGGCATAAGCGAATTCAGTGGCACTCTCGAATCAGAGCATGTAACAAGAGTAATATAGGGTTTCTGTTCAATGCTGAAGCTATCAAAGTACTCGTGCGGGTGTGTCTGAGTGAAGTAGTTGTTCCCGAGAACGATCTGGGCGACGATTTCAGGCGGAAGGATCGTCTTTGGCTTGACGGGCGCTTTCTTTATGTCAGGCTCCTTTTCACCTATCGCCGTGACAACCACTTCATGAAGCGTGTCCCTCCTGCTCACATGCCCGAGCAGATGTTCAATATCTTCAAACCTGAGAATGTCACGAACTTCAGAGTGAGCCTCGGCAACCTTGAATTCAATTCCTCTTGCCCTGAGGTTCTCATAAAGTCGTTTTATAAACCGCGCACCGCTGGAATCAATTGTGGCTGAGGTGCTCAGGTCGAATATCACTACCCTCAGCGAAGATCCTATCTCCTTAACCCTGGTCCACACCCTGAGGTAGACAGTTGCCACGTTGAAATAAACCAGTGGTGATTCAACCCTGAACAGAAGCACCCCGGGAACCAGTTCATTGTCAGGATGCCTTTTCATATCGGTATACCTGTTCGTTCCGGGAATCCTCCCGAGAAATGCAACATGAGGGCTCGAAACATTCCTTATAATAAGGGTCAGGGAAAAAATAGCCGCAATCAGTACCCCTTTAAGAATCCCGAATATGATGACCGCTATCAGGGCCGTCAGCATGATAATGAAATCAAACTTGTTCACCCTGAACATCCTCTTCATTTCTTTCAAATCAAAGAGCCCCTTTATGGCTACCAGGACAATAGCTGCAAGAATAACCGTGGGAAGGTTTTTCAGCAATCCTGTCAGGAACAGAAGAGAGATCGCTATTGTAAACGATGCGACCACCAGGGACAGGGGTGTTTTTGCTCCTGCTTTTTCGTTCACTGCCGATTGTGACAAACCTCCGCTGACAGGGTATCCCTGGCCCAATGATGTTGCCAGGTTGGTAATGCCGAGAGCAAGCAGTTCCTGGCGTGAATCTATTTCATAACCGTTCTTCTGGGCAAGAGTTTTGGCGGCAGAGACACTTTCAATATAAGCCAGGAGGAAACATGCGAAAGCAAGCGGAATAATATTGCCCAGGTCGCTGATGTTGAGATCAGGAATCCGGAATTGCGGTAATCCGCTCGGAATTACTCCCACGGTCTTGAATCCCGCTGTCCCAAGTGGCGTAAATGAAATGGCCAGTATGGAGAGTATCACAACAACGATTGCCACGGGCTTCCCGGGAAGAAATTTTTGTCCGGTTATCATCAGGGCAATGGCAATTATGCCAAATACCAGGACAATCAGGTTTGTATCAGGTATCTGTTTTAAAAGGAAAACAAAACGGTCAATCGAGGTTTCACCGCCTCCGGGAACGCCAAAAAGTTTGGGCAGCTGAGTGAGGCCTATTGCAATTGCCGCTCCAGCCTTGAAGCCGACCAGCACTATCTCACTGATGAAGTTTATAATACTGCTCAGGTGCAGCAGGAATGCCAGGATGCTGATTACCGCAAATACAAGCGCCGACAATGATGCCAGGTCGATCCATCTGTTCACATCCCCCTCAGCAAGAGTTGCAAGCGTCACTCCGATAAGCATTGATATGGCTGATGTGGGGCCAACCGCAAGCTGTTTACCGGTTCCCATCAGGGCATAGAAGATCCCTCCTATCAGGTATCCGTAAACTCCATACTGCGGCGGCAGTCCGGCCAGTGTCGCATAAGCCAGGGATACCGGAATTGCATAGGCGGCAAGGGTAAGCCCGGCGACGGCGTCACCGCCAAAAAGCTTCAACGTATATTCGGGGAGCCATGCCAGTGCAGGAATGCGCTGACTCAAACCCGTCCTGAAAGATTCTTTCTTCATACAAAAATCTATAAGAGAGTCTAACCTTTAAATACCAAATTAATACAATTCGGCTGATTTTGCAAAGCGGCAGCAATTATTGGTGGATTTATAGAGTGTAAGATTTATATCCGGAAAATTGTGAACTAATTTATTTGGGTGTAAATTTGAATAAAGGTACCTAATTTAAGTTCCCTCCTATGAAAACACATCTCTATTTTTACATCCTCCTGTTGTTGTTGTGCAGCTGCTCTCCAAAGAATAAAACAGCTCAATATACTGTAGACCAGTTTTACAAAAACATAAATACTACCCTCGGTACATTTTCTCAGGACGAATCAAAAATCCTTATCAGCAGCAATGAATCAGGGATTTATAACCTTTATGAGATCTCACTTACAGATGGGATAAAGCGGCAGGTTACAAATTCAACTGTTGAATCATTCTATGCTGCCGGTTATGTCCCCGGAACTTCTCAGATGCTCTATTCCGCTGACAAAGGGGGCAACGAGAATTCCCACCTGTTTCTGCTGAATGAAGATGGTACGACAGTTGATCTTACTCCCGGAGAAAAAGAAAAAGCCGGCTTTGCAGGATGGAGCAAGGATAAGAAATCGCTATATTTTCTTTCCAATAAAAGAGACCCGAGCTATTTAGATCTGTATAAAGCGCGAATCAGCGAATGGACCCCTGAAATGATATATCAGAACAATGAAGGAATAAACATTACAGCCTGGTCAGCAGATGAAAATTATTATGCCCTGGAAGAAGCGATAACAACAAGTGAAAACCTTCTATACCTTTTCAACAGGGGAAAAAACCAGACACTGGAATTATCCGATCCGGCAAGCCCGGGATATTACAGGGCTTCCGACTTCAGTGATGACGGGAACTATTTTTATTACATGACAGATGCAGGGAAAGAGTTTATCTACCTGGTACAGTATGAAATTAAAACAGGAATCAGAGAAACTCTTTATGAAACAAACTGGGATGTCACAGGAAGTTATCTGAGTGAAAATGAGAATTACATGGTTATCACAATTAATGAAGACGGTAAGAACACAGTGATAGTAAAAGACAATATTTCAGGCTCTGACATCAGCCTCCCCCAATTC
This sequence comes from Bacteroidales bacterium, assembly GCA_041303415.1. GTDB lineage: Bacteria > Bacteroidota > Bacteroidia > Bacteroidales > VadinHA17 > LD21. The sequence goes on along the minus strand of JBFYPG010000095.1, from coordinate 18,230 downwards.
CCTGACGGAGATATTTTAAGCGTAAGCATATCCGACAATGAAAATAAAATGCTCCTCCGGGTTGGTACCTCCAAGGCTCCGGGCAATACATTTTATTACAACATGGAAACAGGGGAATTGAAAAAAATGACTGAGACTCTTAATCCCGAAATTAACCCGGAGGATCTTGTACAGGCTGAAGTGATACGATACAAATCATTCGATGAGATTGTAATACCTGCAATATTCTATAAACCACTGAATGTATCAATGAAGAACAGGGTGCCCGCACTGGTTTATGTTCACGGAGGTCCCGGCGGACAGACCAGGATGGGCTTTAATGCAGAAGTACAGTGCCTGGTAAACCATGGTTATGCTGTCCTGGGTGTAAACAACAGGGGAAGCAGCGGATATGGAAAGACATTCTTTAAAATGGATGACAGGAACCATGGAGACAAGGACCTGAAAGATTGTATCTGGGGTAAAAAATGGTTACAGTCCCTGGATTATATTGATCCTGACAGAATAGGTATCATGGGAGGAAGTTATGGCGGTTATATGACTATGGCTGCAATGACCTTCACACCTGACGAGTTTAAAGCAGGGGTAAATCTTTTCGGTGTTACAAACTGGATCAGAACTTTAAAATCAATCCCTCCCGACTGGGAAGCTAACAGGAAGGCACTGTATGCAGAACTCGGTGATCCTTACTCAGAAGACTCCTCCAGGCTATTTCAGATTTCCCCTCTCTTTCATGCCAGCCGGGTGAAGAATCCGGTATTGGTACTTCAGGGGGCTAATGATGTGAGGGTCCTTCAGGTAGAATCAGATGAGATAGTGGCTGCCATTAAGAAGAACAATGTTCCTGTTGAATATGTTATCTTCCCTGACGAAGGCCATGGATTCAGAAAAAAGTCTAATGAAATAACAAGCATGGAACAGATACTTAAATTCCTGGATGAGTATCTGAAATCAGCTGGCAATTAGATTTTTATTACCTTATAAACAGAGGTCCCTGATGTGACCTTTACATTTATGAAATAGACTCCGGGTTCAAGGTTCCTCATATCCAGATTGTATTCCAGGGTTTCTGCCTGGTTATGTGAAATGATTATCCTGCCTGCAAGATTATGAATCGTCACAGATATAATTTCATTCCCTGCAGATATGACCAGAAAGTCTTTTACCGGATTGGGATAAACCATGATGTTTTCTTCTAACAGGTTTTCCTCACCTGAGATAAGCAGCTCGTTTGCCGCTGTCCAGTTTTGGGCAATACTGTTATCCGACAGAGGATCAACAAGTTTAAGATGGTACCCGTTGCCGTCAGCATTTGGCCAGGGGGCTGAGTCGTGGTATGTTACGCTGTCTATTACGTTTCCGAATGCATCTGCCAGTACCAGTTTTTCCCTTTTGTTCGACAGGTTCCTGGTATATTCGTCAAAGGGAGGACTTTTATAAGTACTGAAAAAACCTGAATGATTGCCTGCGATGTAAACCGATTCGCCGGCCTTTATGGAAGAGCCTGCCGGAAACTGGTATGTGAGCCCGGGACTGCTGAAATATATTCCCGTAACCTCAACAGCCTGGAAGCCCGTATTGGTGATCTCAATGAATTCACGCTCATCATTGTCAGGATAGGCTACTGTCGTATCCGGATGATACATTATCCTGCTTATCACAAGCGGCGGAACATTGACCCCGGTGCATCCTGCAGGTGATGGCAGGCTGGCAGTCATCCATTCGATTCGCTGGTCGAGCCAGGTTTTTATCTGCGTTATCCTTTTCTGATGATCCTTCACATTTTTCCATTTTGTATTCTCCCTCACAACAGCTTCACTGATCAGGGTGACAGTTGAGTCAATCAAATTTTTAATGCTGGTTGCATTTAGTGGCTGTCCCGGCAGAGTGAGCTCGTTCCATCTTTTTGAGAGATAACATTTGTATGTGGTTTCATTGAAAAGGTCTCTCCAGAATCTCGGGCCTTCATTATCGCCGTTTGAGAATTGCCATACGTAAGTAAAGCTTCTGTTGAGGTTCCATATGAAAAGATCATTCCCGAATGTGAGGTCCGAATCCCATACAGGCCCCGCCCTAAGTTTGCCATTCCGGTCCTTGTGAAAATAGGTGCTGAACTGGTATGAATCTGCATTCGATGATAGCTCGCTGATGATCATGTAATTGATGAAAGAAGGAATGTCAATATATGAAGGATAGCCAGAGGTTATTGAAGCATTCTTTTCAAAAGCGGCATTAGCCATAAGTCCGTAATAGCGTTTCAGATAGTCGGTCTGGAGGTCGGTCACCACATCAGGATCGGGAAATTCATGAATAAAGGCAACATAGCTTCCGTTCCAGGCAGCCATGCTCCACGCTACCGGATCACCTCCGGTTGTTTTGTCAGCCTTGGTGATATAACCTCCGGAAACCTCCGGCAGGTAATTATCAAGGAATGAAATCCGTTTGATGTCAACCCTGTTATTATCAGGCTTGATCTTTTCTTCAAGCAGATAAAGCCCTCTGTATGAATTATTTATAACAACCTCACAATAAACAGTCCGTGATGCGTATTCCCCTATCCGTCTTGACAGGTTGAAACATAGGAAGTCCCTCACAAGGGCCGAGTCAAAGATCATACTGTTGAGTATCCAGTCGTTTTCTGCAGGCATTCCAAGAAGGCTTACGTTATTGACCGTTACCCCGTCGGCCTGGCGTGTCGTAAAGCCATACTGTTTCTTCTGCGAATATTGTGATGACGATCCCCTTATCTCAATATCGATTTTCCCGTTATAGTTCAGATATCCTGGTGTGTTCAGGTCAGTCATGTAATTTCTCTGCCCCGGACCCCGGAAAATTATCTTCATGTTGGCCTTCACGCGAGGATCATCAGGAATGGAAACATTTCCATCAGTGTTGATTATAACTATAGGAAGGTTGCTGTCGGTGAAGGTCTGGGCGGCAGAGAATATGGATGGGAATAAAATAAAAATTATTATGACTAAAGACTTCCTCATTATGAGATTTAGTAAAGAGTATCAAAAATAGCAATTTTTTCTCCCCCTCACCCCATCTCCCCTTCTCCCCTTCATTTTTTCACTATACAGTTCATATCTTTCTCATTGTTTTCATTCTGCCGCATAACCCCTTTCCGATTTGATTTTTTATATTGTCAGCAACATTCTGAACCATTATGCCACGCAGAGAAGATATAAAGAAAGTGCTCATCATAGGCTCGGGACCGATAATCATCGGACAGGCCTGTGAGTTCGATTATTCAGGCACGCAGGCCTGCAAAGCCTTAAGATCGCTCGGTTATAAAATTGTCCTCGTCAACTCAAACCCGGCAACCATCATGACCGACCCCGGGATGGCTGATGCGACCTATATTGAGCCGCTAAATGAATATGCACTTACCGAAATAATTAAGAAGGAGCGTCCCGATGCCCTCCTCCCGAATCTTGGCGGACAGACGGGACTGAACCTCTCCTCCCTGCTTGCGAAAAAAGGGATACTTGAAAAATACAACGTAAAAGTCATCGGTGTAAACATTGATGCCATAGAGCGGGGCGAAGACAGGACAGCCTTCAAGGAGACCATGACAAAACTTGGTATCGACATGCCAAAAAGTAAGGCGGTCAATACGCTTGAAGATGCCGAAAAGGCAGCTGCTGAGCTCGGATATCCTGTTGTGATCCGCCCGGCCTATACCATGGGAGGTACCGGAGGAGGCCTTGTCTATAACCTCGAAGAATTGCGTACAATAGCCAGCAGGGGCCTGGCAGCCAGTATAGTTCATCAGGTTCTCGTTGAGGAGTCTGTCCTTGGATGGGAAGAACTTGAACTGGAAGTTGTAAGGGATGCAAAGAACCAGATGATAACTGTCTGCTTCATTGAGAATGTCGATGCCATGGGCGTTCACACGGGCGATTCCTACTGCACGGCTCCGATGCTGACCATCTCCCCGGAACTTCAGAAACGTCTTCAGAAGTATTCCTATGATATAGTTGAGGCTATCGAAGTAATAGGAGGTACAAACGTTCAGTTTGCCCATGATCCGAAAACAGGCAGAGTCGTGGTAATTGAAATCAATCCCCGCACCTCACGGTCCTCAGCTCTCGCATCAAAGGCAACAGGATTCCCCATTGCGTATGTCTCATCGCTTCTTGCAGGGGGACTTACCCTGGATGAAATACCCTACTGGCGCGAAGGCACCCTGGACAAATATACTCCCTCAGGCGATTATGTCGTCGTGAAATTCGCCCGCTGGGCTTTTGAGAAATTTGAAGGGATGGAGGATAAGCTCGGCACCCAGATGCAGGCAGTGGGTGAGGTTATGAGCATAGGAAAAAATTACAAGGAGGCTTTCCAGAAAGCAATCAGATCACTGGAGATCGGCCGGTACGGACTCGGATTTGCAAAGGATTTCAATAAAAAGCCGCTTGACGAGCTGATGAACCTGCTGAAGCATGCCTCCAGTGAACGTCAGTTCATATTATACGAGGCGCTGCGGAAAAGAGCTGATATTGAGGATCTTTATAAGAAAACCCATATCAAACCGTATTTCCTGCAGCAGATGAAGGAACTGGTTGAGGAGGAGGAACAGATCCTTAAATATAAGGGGGAGAGGCTTCCGGATGATTTGCTTATCAGGGCAAAGAAAGACGGATTTGCCGACAGGTACCTGTCAAAACTGCTTGGCATCCCTGAAAAGGAGATAAGGGAAAGAAGGATCTCTCTTGGCATGAAGGAAGCATGGGAACCGGTGCCTGTCAGCGGCGTAAAAGATGCAGCCTACTATTTCTCGACATACAATGCACCTGACAAGGTAAGTGTGAGCAGCCGGAAAAAGATAATGGTACTTGGAGGCGGACCGAACAGGATCGGACAGGGCATTGAGTTTGACTATTGCTGCGTGCACGCGGCTTTCGCCATCCGTGATGCAGGATTTGAATCAATAATGGTAAACTGCAACCCCGAAACCGTTTCCACCGACTACGATACATCAGATAAGCTTTATTTTGAGCCTCTCACGGCTGAAGATGTGCTGAGTATATATGACAAGGAAAAACCTGAGGGAGTTATCGTTCAGTTTGGCGGCCAGACACCGCTGAATCTCGCAAAAGAGCTTGCCGATGCCGGAGTAAAAATTCTGGGTACAACCCCTGATACCATTGACCTTGCCGAGGACCGCGACCGCTTCAGGCATGTAGTTAAAAAGCTCGGGATACCACAGCCTGAATCGGGGATGGCCAGCAACCTTGAAGAAGCCCTGACAATTGCCGCGAGGATCGGTTATCCCCTGATGATCAGGCCTTCTTATGTGCTCGGGGGAAGAGCTATGAAAATTATCCTCGATGAGGATATGCTCGCCGAGTATGTTACCAAAGCAGTCGGAGTATCTCCCGGCAGACCTCTGCTGCTTGATTATTTCCTTGAGGATGCAATTGAATCGGAAGCCGATGCGATATCTGACGGCAATGATGCATTCGTGCCTGCAGTAATGCAGCATATTGAATATGCAGGGATCCATTCCGGAGATTCTGCATGCGTGATACCGCCTGTGATAATCCCGAAAGAACATAAAAAGACTATCTATGATTACACCCGCAGGCTCGCAATTGAACTAAAGGTTGTCGGCCTCCTGAATATACAATATGCTATCTATGAGGATGTTGTGTACATTCTTGAAGCCAACCCGCGGGCTTCAAGGACTGTTCCTCTGGTTTCAAAAGTGTGCAACGTTTCTATGGCCCGCATTGCCACCCAGATAATGCTCGGGCAGAAGCTTCCGGAGTTTGGATTAAAGAACAGGACAATTAAGCACTTTGGCGTAAAGGAGGCTGTTTTCCCGTTTAACATGTTCCCTGCAATAGATCCGCTGCTCGGCCCTGAGATGCGTTCCACAGGGGAGGTCCTCGGAATGGCCGACACATACGGTATGGCATTCTTTAAGTCGCAGGAAGCTACTCAGTCACCGCTGCCGGTAAAAGGGACCGTACTGATCACAATTGCCGACAGGGACAAGAACAGGATCGTTGAAACAGCAGAAAACTTCCGTGATATGGGATTCAATATCCTCGCGACCGGAGGAACAGTTAAATTCCTTGAACAACATGGAATACCTTCAACGCTTATCCTCAAGGTACATGAAGGAAGACCGAATATTGTTGATGCCATAAAGAACGGCGAGATCGACCTTGTCGTCAACACTCCCGCCGGACGCCTCAGCGAGTATGATGATTCATATATAAGAAAGAATGCCATCAAATATGGCATTCCTTATATAACAACAACTTCAGCTGCCCTTTCTGCAACAAAAGGGATCAGGGAGAGGCAGAATGGCAGGTATGAAGTAAGGTCAATACAGGATTATCATTCTGCCATAGAGGAGTGAATCAGGCGTAGCCCCACTTTTTCATTACCTCCAGGTCAAGCTTGATGCATTCCATCGGGGTTCGGCCCTGGTAGGATTCCTGTTCAACAATATAAACTTCTGTTCCTCCGATCTCAGTGGCAAGGTCTGTGACTTCCTTAATATTTACGATGCCTTCACCCAGGACGCAGCTTTCATAACCCTCGTTTTCGCCTGTGGTTCTGATTACATCCTTAACATGCAGGTTTTCAAATCTCCCCGGATACTGGTTCACCACATCAATGGCAACGCCTCCACCACTGTACATATTACCTGTATCAAGCTGAATGACAACTTTATCCGGGTCAATGCTGGTCATCATAATATCAAAAAGCTTTTTATCATTGAGCTTCTGACTGAATTCAAAGTCGTGGTTATGATACCCGAATTTCATGCCGCTTTTCTGACAGAGTTCTCCGCACTTGTTAAAGACATCCATGTACCTCATAAAGTCGTCATAAGTGGTTCTCATGCTTTCGTCCATCCAGGGGCTCACAACGTACTTCTGCCCCATCACAGCGGCATCCTCGATTGTCCATTTCCAGCTGTCGGAGAAATCTTTTTTCGTATCATCCCAGTGTTCCCTGCCCATTACAGTATGACCGCTGATCATTTTAAGACCAAGGTCATCAATGATCTTCCTGAATTCAGGTGGCGTATAGCCGTAGAATTTGCGTTCGATGTAATTGGCATGTTCAACATATTCCCATCCCATTGCAGCCACCTGCTTCAGTGAGCCAAGGGGATCTGCTGTCATTTCTTCCCGGATTGAATACAGCTGAATCCCAACTATTCCTTTCTTGCTTCCGCAGGATGATAACAGCTGAGGCAGTACGGCACTACCGACAAAAGCCAGGGCGCTGCTCTTTATAAAAGTCCTTCTTGTAGTTTTCATGTGTCTTTCTTATTCCTTTATTCTGCTTTTCAGGTCTTTTATCTCCTTCTCTTTTTTTGCGGCTTCTTCCTCCAGCTTTACGATCTTGCCGTTAAGGTCATCAACCTTGCTGTTAAGTCTGCTTACATTTTCTTTCAGATCCGCAACCTGCTTCTGAAGATCGGCCTTTTCTTCCTCGAGTTTCTTAATTACCGGAGTATAGACTGACTTGGCATAGAACCATGCCGTGAGATATCCTATGATTGCTGCAACCAGGAGCAGGGCAATTATTGTAATGACTGCCCCGGCAACAGATACGAGTGGTACAAATGATAGTGTCATATTAGTTTAGTTTAATAGTTAATTCTGTTCTTCTGTTTTTTGCTCTTTGCTCTTCAGTAATATATCCGGCTGCAGGCTTCGTCTCTCCTGCTGTTTCAATCATCATCCTGTCGGAACTGATGCCCAGTCCCTCGATATATTTACCGACTACCAGGGCTCTTTTCAGTCCAAGTTCACCATTATACTCAGGTGTGCCGACGAGGTCAGTGTGGCCAACGACTGATAATTTGGAACCGGGATATTTATCCAGCCATGCCTTGAATTCAGCGATGCTGTTTTCGTATTGCGGATCTGCCTTGAACTTTGCATCATTGAATTCAAAGTAGATCGTGAGCTCCTTCGGCATCATCGCCTTCAGTTTCATCAGGGAATCAGCCTCTCTGGCGGCTGCGTCAGGAACTGTGACGACCGGAGCCGGCTTCCTGAGCGCAGGCAGCATGTGGTCGTTGTAGATCCAGGCGGAAAAAACACACCAGATTACAAATGCAATCAAGCCAGTGATAAGAATTCTCATATTGATTTAGTTTGGTTAAACTCTGGTTTAAGTCCTTACAAGTTACTAAAATATTACCGAATTCCGGTACAGAAAGAAAAAAATATTAGCATTTCTGGCCTGATGAACCCAAATTCATCCAATACAGGGTATTACTTCAGAATAAGTGATGCCGTTCTTATAACTATATAACCCCCTTTCAAATTTCCCCCAAGGGGGAAAGGTTTTAGCTCCTGCCCCCCTGGGGGAAGGATGGGAAGGGGGTTGGTGAAAAGAAAACAAACATTATTAAGAACATTCAATCTGTTAACTTTATTGTGAAGAAATACACCGGGGCGGTATTATCTTGTACATCACCGGGGTAACAAGCCTGGCAAGCAGAGTTGAAGTTATCAGCCCGCCGATTATCACACAGGCCAGGGGAGAGTAGAGTCCCGATCTGCTGAGCGCTATAGGCAGGAGCCCTCCGATTGCCGTAAGTGTTGTCAGCAGAACAGGCAGAAACCTGATCTCTCCTGCCTTCTCAATGGCTTCGTCAAGTGGAGTGCCCTGTTTTCTCAGCTGGTTGGTAAAATCAACTAACAGGATCGAGTTTTTTATCTCAATGCCTATCAATGCGACAAAACCTACTGCCGCAGCAAAGGAAAGAGTGTAACCGGTTATCCAGAGCATAACAAGCCCTCCAATGATCCCCAGGGGAATTACCGAAAGAACGATCAGCGTGCTTTTGAACGTCCTGAATTCGAGGATAAGCACTGCAAAGATCCCGAAAATTGCTATGATAATTGCCGTCCCTATGCCCTCAAAGTTTTCCCTGCGGCTTTCAATTTCACCGGCTTCAATTATTTTATAACCTTCAGGAATCTTAAGCTCACTGACACGGGATATTACCTCCTTTGCCACCCTGTCAGTATTGTATCCTGTCCTTACTGACGATGAAACTGTCATGGCCCTTTCATTATTATAGTGCTGAATCAGTGTCGGCGAGTTGGAGAACCCGATACCGGCAAGCTGTGAAAGAGGGATTTGCCACCCGGAGAGAGATGCAACATATATATCATCCAGGACAAGAACAGAGTTATCATCTGCTGAAGGCATTATCACATTTATTGAAGATTCCTTTCCTTCCGGATCACGGTATTTGCCTGCCTCTATGCCGGCAAGAGAAAGTCTTATGGTTTTGTCAATTTCTGAAGAAGGAACTCCTAAAATGCCTGCCTTCTCTGTATTAATATTGATCTTTATATCTGTAAGAGTCTGACTGAGAGGGTTTTTTATATATGTTGTCCCTTCATTTGCCCGGAAGATATCCTCAATAACAGCTGAATAATGCTTAAGGGAATCCAGGTTATCTCCTACGATCCTTACAGCAACGGGAGCATCGACGGGAGATCCATTCTCAAACTCATCGACGTATATCCTGGCATTTACCCAGGTATTCAGGGTATCACGGAGATCATTGATAAATTTGCTGATTTCCGGTATAAGTTCACGTTTCACTTCACAAAATACTTCTCCGAGGTTAGACTGTTCACTTTTCTGAAATGAATTATAATAGATCATGGGATTTCCCTTCCCGATATTCGACATATAGTAAATCACTTCAGGCTTACTGCTGAGCACCGATTCCACAAATCTGACAGCCTTGTCGGTTTCATTGATACTGCTTCCCCTGGGCGTTTCAATTGTTATGAAAAACTGAGGCACTCCCGCCTTCGGGAAAAGACTGAATCCTATTATATCCACAATGAAAAGAGACCCGATAAACAATGCCGCCGCAATAAGTGTTGTGGTAACAGGATTCCCAAGGGACCAGTGCAATGCTTTTGCATATGTGAAATCAATTGCCTTGTGAAATCCCCTCAAAACGATATTTCCCCTTGGGTCAGCATCTCCCTTAAAGACTTTGCTTGTAATGAAAGGGATTATCGTCAGGGCAACGAACAGAGAACCGGTAACAATGAAGGTTACAGTCGTCGGGAGCACACGCATATACTGGCCTGCCTTCCCGGGAAGAAACATAAGCGGAAGAAATGCCAGTATAAGAGTCGCGGTGCATCCGATGACTGCCGGACCAATCTGTTTTGTCGCCAGAATTGAAGCCTCCACCGGTTTTGTTCCTCCCCTTGTCCACCGGGATATATTTTCCACAACAACTATCGAATCATCAACCAGCAGTCCCAATGCTATCACGGCGCCCACAATGCTCAGCTGGTTTATGCTGAATCCGGTTAAATAGAGGCCGGTAAGACCAATAAGGACTGAGAGCGGAATGGAAATCATTACAATTCCCGAAGCTCTCAATCCCAGGGGCAGAAGTGTGATCAGAACCAGCAGAATGGCAAACAGGAAATCCTTCTGCAGCCTCCCGAGCTTTGCTTTCACGTTTGCCGACTGGTCAAATCCTCTTTCAAGTGAGATCCCTGCCGGTAGTTTCTTCTCGAAAGAATCGAATACCCCGTATATTGAATTGCGAACCCTGTGAATGTTCTCTCCTCCTTTCATGGAGGCGATCACAAATGCAGCCCTTTTGCCATTGTATCTTCCGAAATATCTCAGATCCTCATACTGCCAGCTCACATCTGCAACATCCTTCAGGTATAATACCCTTCCCATACCCGCCCCGACAATTGTTCTCTCAACCTCTTCAATGCTTTCATAGCTTCCGCTTGCCTTGATATTGAATTTCCTGGGCCCGATCTCCAGGGATCCTCCGGGGATATTGGCATTTTCGCTCTGTATGGCGCTGATCACCTGGCTCGCGGTTATATGCAGCTGTGCCATTTTCGGCAGGTTTATTTCCACCCTCAGTTCCTGATCGGGATATGCAACAGCCTGGGCTTTTCTTATCCCCGGGAGGGCTGAGATTTCATCCCTGAGATCTTCAGCCAGTCGTCCAAGCTCATAATATTCTTCTGTTTCCGACACAATTGCACTCTGGATAACATTCGTATTCCCGGCCTGTATTTTCAGTGCTTCAACACTGTAAAGATCCCCGGGCAATGAAGGTCTTACTGCATTGATCTGCCGCTGGAGATCATCAAATTTTATGTCGGGATCGGATTGGGGAGAAAATTCAATGACCAGTATCGCAACTCCCTCTTCAATCTCGCTTGTAATCCTGTCAATATCTTCCAGCTCCTTAAAGCTCTTTTCAAGTCTATCGACAACAAGCTGCTCAATATCCGCCGGAGTGGCCCCCGGATAGATCGCTATAACCGGAAATATCGTAACCGGGAATTCGGGATCGGCGGCCTGAGGGATTTTAATATATGAATAAATCCCAAGTGTGATAAGCAGAAGAAACACAACAAGAGTGAACTGGTAATTTTTAACCGCTAATTCAGATATTTTCATATTATTGGTCTTGCAAGTCCTGCAGGTCTTGCCAGTCGTGCAAGTCCGTCTCAGGATTATCGACCTGCACGACTTGCACGACTTGCATGACTTGCATGACTATTTAACTATTTCCACCTTCATCCCATCCTTAAGATAAGCAGCTCCTTCGGTAACTATTGTCCTTACATTTTCAGGTATCCCCGTTACTGCAACCTCGGAACCTTTAATGGCTTCAATTGAAACCGGGTATCTGACCGTCGTTGATGAGTCGCTTACCGAGAAAACATATCCTGACCGGCCGTCAGCATCAATTACGGCTCCGACAGGTAATAATATGTATCGTTTTTCTCCTGACGGGTAGATATCAACTCCTGCTATAAATCCTGATGCCAGGCGGTAGCCCATATCATCCAGGTTAAGCTCAGTTTCAAAGGTTCCGGTCATCGGATTTGATATCCCGCCCACCTGGTCGACAATTGCAGGGAACCTGATCCCCGGGTGAGCATCAAAGCTCACGTAAGCCGAGTCCCCGGGATTTATCCTTACAACATCCCTGTCGGAGAGCCCGGATCTGACTTTCCAGAATTTCCCCCTGCTGCCAAAAAGAAAAACAGGGTATCCGGGCCCCACAAGCTCATTCTCCCTTACCATCTGCTTAAGGATTGTTCCGTCGGAAGGGGCTTTGATCGTTGAATGCAGCTGATTGAATTTTGCAATCTCAAGATTGGATTTTGCAACGTTGAGAGCTGTAGTCGCATTCTGGAACTGTTCGAGGGTTGCAACTGTATCAGTATAAAGGTTTTTTGCCCTCATCCAGTCGCGAAGCGCTTTCTCCCAGGCATTTCCTGCCATTTCAACTCCGGCCTTTATCTCCGAGAGATCAAGCGATGCCAGGAGATCTCCCTTTTTTACTTCCCCGCCCTCCTTTGCTTTTATAACGGCAATAATACCTCCTGTTTTAAAAGAGAGTTTTGTCTCCTCTTCTGATGAGAGTATCCCGCTGGTATGAACTGAAATACTGACATCTTCGGGGGCAATGCTTATTACTCTGACCCTTGTGGTCTCATCTTTCGGAGCTGGCGCTGGTTCATTCCTGCATCCGCTTAGCAGCAGAATTAAAAATGAAACATATAGAACTGATCTCTTCATGTCATAAAACTATTATTCGGTCTCCCTGATACCGGTTATTCTTTCAAATTCTGCAAATGCCGACAGGTAATGGAATTTTGAAATTATGAGGTTTTCCTCAGCCTGTGTCATGGTTGCCCTTGCGTCAATATATTCAATAAGGCTCGACTGGCCCTCACCGTACTTCTTTTCAATTATCCTGTAGCTCTCGCGTGCATTTTTCAGCTGGCTCCCGGCTGCTGCAATTCCCTTGTCGGCAGCAGAGAGTTCGTTAATTGCCTGTATCACCTGAAGTTCGATCTGTTTTTTTGCCTCTTCAAGCTCGTTTCCGGCCATCTCATTCTGTATCACCGCCTGCCTTATCCTTGCCTTGTTGCTGAAACCCTCAAAGAGGTTCCACGTAAGAACAGCGGAAGCCTGCATATAATCCTGCTCCATATTGAATGCGTATTCCTCACCCTGGAATCCGTAGTCGGCAACGGCAAACAGGTCGGGCAGCTTACGCGACCTGTTCATTTTAACCTGGAGACCGGTTATCTTACCGTAGTTTTCAAGCTTTCTTATCTCTTCCCTGTTCTCAATGGCGGCTGATGCGTAGTCTTCTTCCATGCTGACCAGCGCAGGAAATGCTTCAGGCTGCTGAATAATGATGGTGTCAGTCAGCGGCTTGTTCAGCAGGAAGTTAAACCAGGCATTTGCCAGTATCCTGTTCTTTTCAGCATTCCGCAGCTCCTGGTCAAATTTATTCAGCTCCGCTTCGGAACGGTACATGTAATCGGCAGTAACCTTATCGTTGTCCAGGAGTTTCCGGTTTACCCTTATGTTTTCGACCAGAAGCCTGCGGGTATCTGCAAGCATCGATACAAGTGCATCGGTCATCGCAGCATTGTAATATGCTTTTTTGATTTCAGCCGTCAGCTCCCTGCGGTACTGCTCAACATCCATCCCTCCGATATATGTAAGCTCTTTTTTGATCTTTGAATTATAATAGATATCGGTATTGAAGATTGGCTGGACAAGCCTCATTTTGGTCTCATGCTCGTTGGGACGCAAAAAACTGACACTCTGGTTTTCAATGACCGGGAACAGGGATGATGAGGTAAGCGCATTAAGAGTAGCATAAACCGGGTTGAGCAGATCTCCAACCGGAAAATCGATAACCCGCCCTCCCTCCGAAACGGTGTATCGTGCATTGAGACTGATTCCCGGGTAAAATAATCCCCTCGCCTCCCTGAGGGCTTCTATGCTCTTCTCATAATCCGATTGTTTCTGTTTCAGGGCAAGGTTGTTCTCAAGACCAAAGGAGATGTAATCCTCCAGTACAGGCTGGCCGTTGAGCAATGCCGGCATCAGGAAAATAAGGATTATAAGCCTTCTTTTCATTTTTCTGATGTTTTCACGGCTTCCATGGCTCTTACCCTTTCCTGCATGTTATGGATGATAGCCTCGAAGAGGCCCAGTACGAGCTCCCTGTTCTGTGGCGAACCCTTCTGATAGAGAGTCTCGGCAAAGGTGAATATTTCGCGCTGGAACGACATCTGTCCGTTGTATGCGACCTGGCCTTTATCCGAAAGCCTGAGGTTGAATTCCTTCCTGTTGGCATTTGTTTTCAGCACCAGGTTCTTACTTACCAGTTTTCTGATGGTCTGTGAGATAGCCCCCCTGGTCACTCCCATTTTCTCCGCCAGGCGGATCAGGTTGATTTCCTTATTCTTGCCTATTGTAGTAATAGTGTGAATCTCAGTGAAGTATAACAGGTCGCCTGTCCCGTAGTCAACAGGCCGCCTCGATATAACCGAGTACAGATGCAGGATTTTCAGGAACTGATCGATCAGGTATTGCAATTCGCTGTTCATGGTAATTTTGTTTAGATGCTAAACAAAAATACAAATTGTTTAGGTGCTAAACAAATTTTTGTTATACCGGAAGGATTAAAAAAAACAGTAATTTTATTGTATAAAATGTGCAATAAGGTTTTACAGGGATGAGAATAGGCATTCTGACAGATATACATGAAAACACAACAGCACTGATAAATGCTTTCAGGATGGCTGTTCTTCATAAAGTTGACGAACTGGCCTGCCTGGGTGACATCGCAGGATATGATACGAGATTTTATGGTCATGAATCACGTTCAGCCAGGGAATGTGTCAGGCTTGTAAAGTTAAATTGCCGGTGGGTTGTGGCAGGTAATCACGATCTTCATGCAGCCGGGCGGCTTCCTGTTTATACGAACGGATTCAGTTATCCTGCCGACTGGTTTTCGATGAGTACATCTGAAAGAAAGGAGGCAGCTTCAGGCCGGGTTTGGTGCTACGAAAATGAATCCGTGAATGATCTTGACGCTGAGGAATCGGATTATCTGAGGAAAATACCTGAATTACTGGTCCCCGATGAGGTTAATGCCTCATTTTTATTCTCCCACTATATCTATCCTGACCTTACAGGGTCCACCACTCAGTATGTAAAGAGGAACCAATATATGGGAAAACACTGGGACCTGATGAAATCACAAAATCTTACTGTGTCATTCATAGGGCATTCACATAACTTCCTTGCAGGATTTGCATATAAGAGCAAGATACCTTTTATCCATGCATTTCATTCATTACCCAACAATATTTTCCAGCTTGGAAATGAACCTGTTGTAATTCTTCTGCCTCCTCTTTCCGGAGAAAAGGGAAGAACCGGATTTTCAATTATTGACACAGACAATATGAAGTTAAGTATTATAACCACCCTGGTGCATTAATAAATCTCTTATGAAAGATCTTTGGAAAAAAAGTCTGTTTGTTCTGAAGGTTGACCTTCCTGTCATTCTTGCTGTTGGCCTTTTTGCAGGACTGATCTTTCTTTACCTGCTTCCGGGATTCGAAACTGTAATGATGGACAGAAAGAGAAATCTCATCCGTGAGATAACCTCCTCGGCTTACAGTCTGCTTAACTACTATCATTCACTGGAATCATCCGGATCACTGGAGACAGATACGGCAAAGTTCCAGGCAATGAATGCTATCAGTACCATTCGCTACGGCAAAGACCTGAAAGATTACTTCTGGATCACGGACCTGCATCCCAGGATGATAAAACACCCTTACCGGCAGGATCTTAACGGGCAGGATCTTACTGATTTCAGGGACTCAAAGGGGAAGGCGATATTCGTTGATTTTGTAAAAGCGTCCCTGGATTCAGGCGAGAGTTACGTTGAATATATGTGGCAGTGGAATGATGACTCAACCCGTATTGTACCTAAATTATCATATGTACAACTGTTTGAACCCTGGGGATGGATAATAGGAACAGGAATGTACATTGATGATGTACGCACCGAAATCCGCAGGCTGGAACTGAGGGCTTTTATTATTTCTGCGATCATAGGATTATTAATCGTATTACTCTTAAGTGTGATCTCCCGCCAGACCCACAGGATTGAGCAGAAGAGAAAAAAGGCCGAGGAAGACCTGCATAAATCAAAAGAATTGTACAGGACTCTGGCCGAAGCGGCTTCTGAAGGCGTCCTGATCTGGTCAGAGAACGGTTTGCAGGCAAATAAAACCCTTCTTTCGTGGCTGGGATATACTGAAGCCGAATTAAGGGATCGTCATCTTTCAGGCGTTTTTATTACGGAATGGGGTGAAGAACCTCTTTCTGCTCCCGCCCTTTATGATGAATTGACTGCAAGAAGATTTCTTGAAGGAAATCTTAAAGCAAAAAACGGGAACCTGCTGAAATCACATGCTGATTTTTCACGTATTCAGCTGAATGAATTGAAAGCTGTCCTTGCAGTTTTAAGGCCGGTAAAGACAGGCGTGGCAGTACATCATTTTCAATCCGGAAAAGAAATTCTTGATAATATTTCTGCAGGATTTTTCAAGATTACCACTGCAAAGAAAAACCGGTTCATATATGCCACTGAACCAACTGTCAAACTGTTGGGATGCAGTACTTTAAATGAGCTTCTTTCATATTCAACTGATGATTTCTTTGCAGATCCCCTGCAATTGAAATATTTCCGGATGGCTGTCACAGCAAAAGAAAATATAATCAATAAAGAGTTTTTAATACGACGAAAAAGTGGCGACGAATTCCATGCTGTCATAAACGCCTCAGCTGTGGAATCTGATAATAATGAACCCTGGTGTGAAGGATCAATTGAAATGATGTCGGCATCATCACTGATGCTTGATCCGGCCGGACCTGACCTCACCCGATTCAGCTCTTCATATGTAATGGATGCTCCGGCAACATTGATAATGAGGCCTGTTGTGAAATGCAGCGAAAATACGCCGGCAAAAAGGGTAGTATCGGTTATGAAAGAAAATGATACACAGACTGTAGTTATAATCAATAAGCAGGGGGAACCGATGGGAACGATCGATTCCTCAACCCTCGGGTTAAAACTTTCAGAGCAGGGTTCACCCGAAACGGAAATTTTCAGATGGATGATCTCCCCGCCGGATTTTATAAGCGGAAACGCAAAAATTTATGAAGCATTTTCATCGCTGTACATCAATAAATGTAAAAGCCTGCTTGTTGCATCAGGTGAAAACAGTGCTGCCGGAATTATTACTCAGAGGGAACTTGCAGATGCCTTCTTTACGGCACCCGGGATGATAATAAAAGAAATAAATCAGGCAGGTTCTTCCGCAGCTCTGAAATCCATATTCCTGAGGAGCCGCAAGCTGGCCGTATCAATGATACTGGGGAAAGCCGATCCCGGTTCTGTATCATTGTATCTCTCGGAAGCAGATGATATGATTTATCAGAGATCCCTCACACTTTGCCTGGAATCTGCAGGTATTCCTCCCTGCAGGTTTGCATTTATTCTTACAGGCAGTGCGGGAAGACGGGAACCCACTTTATCAACCGATCAGGATAATGCAATAATATTTGAAGATCTTCCTGGGGATAAGTCTGCACTGGCCCGGGAATATTTTCTGAACCTGGGGAAAACGGTCAATGAACTCCTCTCTGAGATAGGTTACAAGACGTGCAGGGGAGGGAATATGGCAGGAAATCAAAGGTGGTGCCGGCCGCTTTCAGTATGGAAAGAGTATTTCACCGAGTGGATAAAAAGACCGGGACCGGATGAACTTCTGGAGGTAAGTATATACTTTGACTTCAGATTCTGTTCCGGCGACAGCAGTCTGCCTGAGGAGCTGAGAGACTATATTAATAATGATGTGACTACATGTGATATTTATTTCCATCATATGACAAATGCATGGAAACAGTTTAATCCTTCCCACATGCTTTCATCATCCGGCAAAACAGATATAAAAAGGCTGCTTATGCCTCTGACCGGGATAATAAGGCTTTATGCGCTCAGGCACCGGATAAAGGGAATATCAACGGCTGAAAGGATAATTGACCTTTACAAGGGAGGAAGCATTGACAATAATATTCTCAGGGATTCGCTGGCCGCATGGAAAGATCTTTCCTCTATCAGGTTTAATCACCAGGCCTTATCTGTTTCCGGAGGCAAAGAACCTGATAATTCAGTTGACCTGCAGGCTGTCAATCCCGAAATACGGTACTTTACCGAAAAGGCAGTAAAGAGTATCAACAATCTGCTTCTGAAGGCAGGAACAGATTTTTATACCAATATAATCTAGTATCAAGTTAAACTTATTATGACACTAAATATTAGTTGGCAGTTGGCA